>UQQZ01000049.1 GCA_900543305.1 uncultured Oscillospiraceae bacterium | reverse complement strand
AGAAAGAGAGAGGGTAGCTGCGGCTGTCCTCTTTTTTTCTCAAGACTGCTAAAAAAGAGAAACACCCGCCCGGAAGGCAGGTGTCCTGTTCCTTTATAGAAGATTACACGGAATAAAACAGTTTTTCTCATCAATGGGGATGACTTCCTCGCACATGCAGACGATGCCGCCACTGCCACGCTCCAGGCCTGTCTTGTCCAGCACCTGGTACTTCTTGACCTCCCGCCGGTCGGGATTTGCGGACTTCTTGATTTCTAAGGGGTGGATCAGCCCGTTCGCCTCCACGATCACGTCGATTTCCTTGGCGTTGGAGTCCCGGTAGTAGGTCAGATTCGCTTTCTCCGTGGAGTAGGAGAAGTTCTTCAGCAGCTCCATCACCACATGGTTCTCAAAGTAATGGCCGCTGGCTGCCCCCTGCATCAGGGTGTCCCGGGTGAGCCACATAGACAGGTAGGCGCACAGTCCTGTGTCGCAGAAATACAGCTTGGGAGTCTTGGTCAGGCGCTTCAGCTCGTTGTTGGCAAAGGGGGGCAGCAGATAGACAATGCCCAGCCCCTGGAGAATCCGTACCCACTCCTTTGCCGTGGGCTGGGAGATCTCCGCGGCCTCAGCTAACGTTCGGTAGTTGACCTGCTCGGCAGTCAGGGCGGCGCAGGCGTTGAGAAACTTCCGAAACCGCACCACGTCGGTGATCCCGCCTTCCTCTGCCACATCCCGCATCAGATAGGTTTCAATATAGGAGTTGAAATATTCCTGACGCTGCTCCGAATCTGCCCGCAGTGCATCCGGCATACCACCCCGCCAAATGTACTCGAACACATCTACGATGTCATTCTTTTTGGCGGTTTTCTGCCGTTCCAGCAGACAGGGCAGGGAGAAGTCCATCTTGTTGGAAAACACCGTGCCGTCCACTTCCTCCTTGGACAGGCTGTAGAGCTCCAGAATCCCGATGCGGCCTGCCAGGGTCTCTCGAATGTTCTTCATCATCCGGTATTGCTGGGAACCGGTGAGCCAGAACAGCCCCCGCTCCTCGCTTTCATCGCACATGATTTTGATTTGCTCAAACAGCTCCGGGGCCTTCTGAATCTCGTCGATGATGATGGGCGGCTTGTAGGTCTGGAAGAACAGCACCGGGTCCGACTGGGCCAGGGTCCTGGCCATGGTGTTGTCCATGGTCACATAGGTGCGGTTCTGCCCCTCCGCCAGGTGTTTCAGCATGGTGGTCTTGCCCACCTGACGGGCACCCGTCACCAACACCGCCTTGAAAAAGGAACTCATGTGCAGAAACTTTCGCTCCAATGACCGTTCCATGTATGCCATACCAGAACCTCCTTGTTTTAGGGAAATGTAAGATATACTTTATTTTATCCTAAAATATAGGGTGTGTCAACTGGGAAAAAGAGGCTGTCTCCGGCCTATCTGATTAGGGGTCTGCGTCTGTCATGGCGTACCAACTCCTATGTATTCCAGGTTTCTATCTGGCGAAAATCTTCCCGAACCTTGACTGTCTCCTTGCTTCATGGTAAAGTGAATCTCAAAGTATTTGTTACATGTGCTCCGTATAAGAACACGTTGGAGCGAGGTGTAGGAACGTGAGAATGAAACTCCCCATTGGTTTGGATAGTTTTGAGAAAATCCGGACAAATGATTTCTACTATGTAGATAAGACCCTGTTTATCAAGGAACTTTTGGAGAATTGGGGCGAAGTGAACCAGTTTACCCGTCCCCGGCGTTTTGGCAAGTCTTTGAACATGAGTATGCTGAAAAGCTTTTTCGAGGTGGGGGGCGATCCGGCGCTGTTCGATGGCCTCAAGATTTCCCGGGAGAAGGAGCTATGCGGCAAGTACCAGGGGAAGTTCCCCGTGATTTCCATTAGCTTGAAAGGTGTGGATGGCCGCAGCTTCTTCTCTGCCTCTGCCGCCCTGCGAACCATCATCGGGAGCGAGGCCATGCGGTTTCAATATCTCAAGGAAAGCGAGAAGCTCTCCAACGAGGAAAAAGAGGCTTACCGGCGCCTGATTCAAATTGGCTCCGGGGAGGGCGGCCTCTATGCCATGACTGAGGAAGTGGCGGCGGCGAGCTTGAAAGTCCTCTCGCAGCTCCTTGCTAAGCATTGCGGTCAAAAGGCAATCTTGCTGGTTGATGAATACGATGTTCCCCTAGATAAGGCGTTCCAGGCCGGCTACTACGAGGAAATGGTGGACCTCATCCGGAATTTGTTGGGAAATGTCTTGAAAACCAACGACAGCCTGTTTTTCGCAGTTTTGACAGGGTGCTTGCGTATCTCCAAGGAGAGCATCTTTACCGGGCTGAACAATTTGAAAGTTCACACGATTTCCGATGTCCGGTACGACGAGTTCTTTGGCTTCACAGACGCAGATGTGGAGGAGCTTCTGGAATACTACGGCACATCTGCCTACAAAGAGGCTGTCCGTTCGTGGTACGATGGCTACCGGTTTGGGGATACCGACGTGTACTGTCCCTGGGATGTGATCAATTACTGCGACGAGCTGCTGGTGGACCCGTCTGCTCTGCCCAAAAATTACTGGGCCAACACCAGCGGAAACGATCTGATCCGGCGGCTGCTGCGACAGTCAAATCAGAGCGCCAAGGGTGAGATGGAAGAGCTGCTCGGCGGTGGGCAGGTCACTAAGCGGGTGAAACAGGAGCTGACGTATCGGGAGATTGATGAAAGCGATGAAAACCTGTGGAGCGTCCTATACGCTACAGGGTATCTGACAGGAAAGCAGGTGGGGCAGGCGGATGCCGATCTGTTCCAGCTGTGGATTCCCAATGGGGAAATCCGCAAACTGTTTGCCGACCTGGTGGAAGAGTGGTTTCAAGAAACAGCGCGGGCAGATTCCGCACGGATCAACCGGTTCTGTGCTGCGTTCCCTGCGGGGGATGTGACGGCCATCCAGGAGATGCTTCACGATTACCTGTGGGATTCCATCAGTGTGCGGGACACGGCGGTACGGAAGAACCAGAAGGAAAACTTCTACCATGGGATGCTGCTGGGCCTGCTCAGAAGCCAGGGAAATTGGCTGGTGAAGTCCAACGCCGAGATGGGGGAGGGTTACAGCGACATCACTGTGCAGACCCCAGACCGCATCGGCATTGTCATTGAGCTGAAGTACGCAGAGGACGGCAACCTGGAATCCTCCTGCAAGGCAGCTCTGGCTCAAATCGAGGACCGAAAGTACGGGGAAGGCCTGAAGCGGCGTGGTGTGAAGAAGCTCCTGAAATACGGCATCGCCTTCTACGAGAAGGAATGCTTGGTGGTTATGGCTTAAAAAAGGGCCCTCCGACCAGCGGTTCCAATCTCAGGGAAAACCTGAGAGATGGATGGTGGTGCGGGGGGTTCTATGGTGACAGTTAGTCAAATGGATGTGTAGGGAGGGTCAGGTTAGGGCTGCCGTCGTAATCGCAACGCACTGTGAACTGGTCAGGACACTACAGGTTAGGAAGCCGCCTCATTCAGCTAGTATCACACCAGTGTCCCCCTATAAGCAAACCGAGCCAACGCGCAATAAAACGTCATTGATTCTGGCAAAGGCGACGTTTCAGTGCGCGTTGGCTCGGTTTGAGTTGTGGTTTATAGTATACTATTACATCTTGTTCAAGAAATCTAACACATCAGTAATAAGCAAATACATTGTGAACTTTCTTTAATCGTTGACAGGTTTTTTCACATTAGGCATTAGCTTTGTGCCGTAGTGCTCGTTCAACTACATCGATGTCATTGACACTAAAATAATTCTTCTCGATAGAAGTGCAATGTTCTTTATTCCTCGTCAGTGACTGAGCCAACAGTTCCTTATCTTTATCATCCAGAGGAATTTCATACAGGAAATTTGCCAAGAATATGGTCATGTTTTTATGTAGGGATAAGTATTCTTTTGAAGCAGGATCAACCTCATCTTCGTAGAAATCGTAGAAGTCCTGCTCAGAAAAATGTGGCTGCAGATTCATGATCGGCGTGACCAGAAGCATGGTAGCGGTTTCAAATAAGTTGAAAAAGGCAGCAAGGTCAAATTGCTGGGTAGTGGTCATCGAACTATAATCTGTTCCAAACGTTGCAATTCGTCCAATAGCCCGGTCGAGTTTTTCCAATTCATCATCAATTCTGTGAACCCGCTCATTAATCTCAGTAATAGCTTTGCTATAAAATTCAACATCTCTTTTAAAGATGCGTTCATAGATCTGCTCCAGTTTTGCGGTGTCTTTTTTTCCAGTAATCATTTTCAGAATGGAAATACCTGCAATCGCCCATCCGATAGGGCCGCCAGCAAGAGCAAACATGGCGCCACCCACTATTCCGCCTCCAACTAGGAAGGCAGCAGTACGTCCAATAGTAGCAACAGCAATTCCGGCACCAATGCCTAAAGCACTTACTCCGGGACCTCCTAATTCCTTCTTTTTATACTCGTCCGTAAGATTATCTACCTGCTCCTTCCAGTCTGCACTAACTTCTTTGTGTTTCTCATAGATTCCTTTATGGTCTATGGGAAGATTTTGAATTCGGTCGAATAACAACTGTAAGGAGTTCATGGATCTGTATAAGCTACTAGCGTGGAAACCTAATTCGTTTATTTTTTCATAAGTTTCTTTTGCGATGTTTTCAGCTTCCTGTTTTGCAATTTCAAGTTGTGATAATTTCTTTGCCATAGTAAATCCTCCGTTAAAGAGTGAATCTAAACAGATGTGTCGGCTTTGGCTCCTACGTCCGTTGGTACTGGATTTATAGCACCTGGTACTCTTGGATCGCCTGGCCCAACTCTCACAGGTTGTGGAAACTGTGCTTGCCGTGTGGGGAACAATGCACACACAGTAGATAAGCCCTTTGACATTTGCTATTCAATATACCTTTGAGCAAGTTTTGCTAGTCTTGTCAGCCATTCATTAACCTGGTGGGACTCATGCACCCCTGTTTTGCACCAGATCGCAAAATGCTCACAGTTATTGAACGGCAAGCCGTATTTTTCTTCGCCCAATCGACTCTTTGCGCGAGAAATCGTTTCTTCTGGCGAATATAAATGATATTTCGTTCTGCGAATGAGGTCAAAGAAAGGAGCCTCAGTAGGTTTATGGAGGACTGAACTCTGTCCTCTATGAGTTGGCCTGCCACTATTGTCAGGAAAATCAAGGATGTAAATGAATGTTGAGTCGCCACGGAACTCTTCATATGGTGCTTCATGAATAGTGATACGGCCTGAAAAATCCCCATTTTCAGCGGCATAGTGTATTACTCTCTGATTGCCTATATAGATTGCAAAATGTTGATATAGGCCTGCCTTTCTGCTTGCGGCCAACACATCACCAGGCAATAGCGGAGTGCCATATATATCCTCAGCGGAAGATGTGATGGGAAGATTCTGTGGTATAGATGAAGAAATTTCTTTCTTCTTTCGGTTTAAATAGCATCGCTGTGCTTGGAGTGCATCAATTAATTTTAAGAAAGGAGCTTTTGCCTCTTGTGACATACCCTTTTCTATTTTTTGAAACGCTGCCTCAAATTTCCGCATTTCTATATCCAAGCTTGCCATAGCTCGTATGATTTCACTAGCTTTTTTACGATTCGCATCTGCCTGGGTGATAAGGTATTCACGTTGAGCAACTTGAACTCGCATCAATATTTCACGGAACGCTTTATCTCGGGCAATGCCCAATGCTACGTCAATTAATTTGAGCAGTTCCTCATTTCCGGCAGCCATACTCAAAGTTCCCCCATGTGGTCCAGTATGTTAGAAATGATAGCAGAGAACTCGTCGCCGCTAAGCTTGTCATAGCCAGAGTAATAGTAGTCATTCATCATCTTTCGAATGGCTTCCGCCTTATTAATAGTTGCGCTCGTTTCAGCCTGCAGTTTCTTAACATAGGCTTCAGCTTCTTCTTTCAACATCATTCGTTGTTCGTGAAGCATACAAATACAAGCATCCGCCTGTACCTGCATCTTTTGAATGTCAACAATGGTTGCGGCAATATCCAAGATTCGATCAAAATTATCGGCAGCAGCAACGGCCAACTTATCGAAACCCGCAGCGTCCTGCTGTATCTTGTTATCTAACCTGCCTCTGGCGGTTGGGACGATTTCAAAGTCTAAGTTCTCTGTCATACAGCGATTTCCTCCTCTACTTTTTCCAAAGAATTTAACAAAGTCCGTAATTCATCTATATTTCCCACAGGGTGTTCATCAACTGCAAAAGCGTCTGCGTATGTTTTTGCAATTGAAGAAATAGTATTGATGTTTTCCTCTTCCAACTTATCCAAATCTTTCTGGATCAACTCAATAGTGTCATCTTTCCATTTGCCAAGTCCCTTTTTTGTTTTGGAAATCAGCATAGGTTTCCAGGTCCCGTATTCGAAAACCATAACTACTAGCTCAATAATAACAGAAGCAGCAGCGCCAATTGCTTTTGTTGAGGTGAGGCCAATCTTACTAATGGCCTGCTTTAAAGCTATATGAGTTTCCCGCTTGAAGGTGTGCCCAAACAAATCACCTAACACCTTTAAAGCATGGGATGCAGCGTTTGCGACACCAGCACCAGCCCCACCGCGGCCACCAAACTTCGCAAAATATTGCAAAAGCCCGGAATTAAAAAGCTTGCCAGCCGCATCCTTTACAAATCCCTCGCCCGCTTTAACAGCAAAGTTAGAAAATTGCAATTGAATATCTTGTTCAAACTTGATAACCACCGTGTTCAAGTAATCATTTACCTTTTTGTCGATGTCCTCCAGTTCAACAGAAAGGTAATGCTGGATGTTCTCGGCTTCTTTGCGGGCATGGAACGGAAGAAGATGCTCGGTGGTATAAACAATCGTTTCATCCTTACTGGCTACAGGTTGTCGTCTGATCTCATCGCAGATTTCTTGCTCCATTCTATCATGGCAGTTAGCGACGAAGTTCGGAAGGCTCGCTCTAATCCTATCAAATCCGGGACGCACGATACGATCAATGGCGTGGTGAAAATCTGCGCCAAGCTTTTCTGTTTCACGCCGTATAAACTCGGCATCCGCCGCATCCATCTCAAGATTCCTAATCTTCCGCTCTAGTTCGCAGCGAAGCAGAACTGCCAAATCATTCAGATAAGAATGGAATGCCTCATAGAGGTCTTGCCGGCGGTCTGGAGAATTCAAATCCTGAACGATTCTCGCTTTCAGGTCGCCTAGCGTAGAAGCACGGAACAGTTCCTGATGAACAGGTGCAGACGGAATAAGAAAGAGTGGAATCTCTTGCTTGGTTAAGAGAGAAGTGACAGTGCGGTAAATTTCCGCAACACGGCGGTCAGAATCGGTTACACCAACAGGACACCTATTAATAACTAAGTAAATTGGAATGCCGAGACGGGTAAGTTCCTCCAGCCTTCCTAAGAATTCGTGATCTTCTTTCTGAATTCCAACTTTATATCCAACTATGTAAACCACGGAATCGCAATTGGGTAAAAAATCCATCAACACCTCGTCGTGTGCCTCAATTAAAGAACCATAGCCAGGCGTATCGAAAAGCCTTGCTCCGGCAATCCCAAGTCCGGATGAAGGCAGTACTGCGCGAAGCCGCTGTACATTAGGGTCCGGCCGACAGGCCAGTTCACAGAAGGTCGGATAGTCTAGCAACTCCATGGTAGCATTCCGATTGATTACGGCATAAGAGTCATGGTCAGCATTCTCATCAACAAAAACTTCGGTAATCGTCCCGGTAGAGGGAACACTGCTGACAGGAAGGATATCTTTCCTGATAAGACTATTGATAATTGTTGACTTCCCGCTGCATGATTCGCCAACGAAAACGACATAACTATCTGGCTGATTAATCCTCTGCCTAAGAAACAAGGACACCTGATATAGCTCTTGGTTATCAAGCTGCTTAGCAATGCCGCAAAGCTTGTCTACGTTTTTCTTCAAATCAACCATTGTCGGGCCTCCAGTTCATCAAATAATCCCGTTCGTTCTCCAAAACATCAATCTGCCTATGGATGGTCACTCCATTTTCTTTTAACTCTGTAATTTTCCTTTGTATGTTGTCTAATTCCTCACTACGGGCAGCAATATAGCCGTTCAACCTGCTGCAGGTTTTGTCCGCGAATTCGGAAAAAGAATTATTTATGACTTTAGTAATTGAACTTTTAAAATCTTTAATAGGCGGCTCCAAGTCACGCTTCGTCTGGTCCCCACGGGCTTTCACTACCACCTTCTTTGATGCCCAACCGAAAAGGCTACCTGCCAACCCAATGCCCAAAGCAGCGGCAAACCCAGCCGGTCCACCTATTGCAGCAAACGCTATGGCAGGTCCAATGGCGCCGCCGATTTTGAAAGATGCATCCATGCCTTTTTCCCATTTGAAAGCCTGTGCTTTGTTAAATGCGCCGGCTTCAGGGGAATGAAGATCCTCTTGTTGGAGAACGTCATCCAGCTCCTCCAATTTGGATTTCAACTCCTCCCAAATGGCTTCGAATTTTTCGTGGACCTCGTCCATTGCTTCTGTAGCATACTGCGATTGAAGATCAACAAAAGCACTGGTAAGTGGGTCTCCGTCAACTATGCCCTGATCCACCAGACGGTGAATTTTCGTACGCAGTAGATTTGAATACTTTGTTGCGGTTTCGGTTGCAAACGACTGAACCTTACGCTGATCTGATTGAAGTTGACGCTTGATAGCGCCAACCTTTTCCTCGATCTCATAGCTTACAGATTCAAAGTGTTTCTTTTCCGATTCCATAGCAGCAAGCAGCTCATCATGGTTCATGTTAGCCAGCCTGACTTCATATGCTGCTTGTTCTCCTGCCGATGCAACAAGTAGCTTAACCCGCGCTTCTAGTGCGGATGTGCTTTCTTCCCTATAACTCTTGGCAAAGGAGGTCAACGCTTCAAGTAGTTCATTGATATTGGATGTGTGGATCAATTCCTGGTTCTTTTCGAGCGATCCCTTTGCTGCGGCGTATGCATTTACCGGAATAATGGAATGCAGCTTAGGAGCGCTGATTTTTTGAGATATTTCTGAAAGGACTTTTTCGTTATGGTCCAGGCCTTCTCTTGTCTCTTCTTCGGAGTTATCATCCCAAACGTTTTGAACAAAGTAAGCTGAGCTAAAACTGCGCCATACGGAAGTTATGAAATTGGCCTCTGTTTTCAAAATGGGTGGAGAGGTCGAGATGATGAAGATTGCGACACATAAATTTTGAATGTATTTGGTTGTCGTTTCTTCGTTTGCTTTTGTAAGGCTGCCTACTCCCGGTAGGTCAACAATAACAAGACCTGTTTTCAAAAGGGGATAGTCGCGATACAAAACAATGTGGCTTACCCGCTTTTCGTTCCCGGGGTTGAAGTTGTTGTCTACAAACTCACTCAACTCAGTTTTTGTATTAACGGGGGTCTCTGGCTTGTCATCCAAAAACCGAACGATGCCTTTTGGCTCAGGGCCATACCTGATTTCGACCGGAACACAGGTGGTTTCATCGGCTTCGCTTGGGAGAATATCTTCGCCCAGAATCGCATTGATCATTGTGCTCTTTCCCATGCCTTGTGTTCCAAGAATCGGAACAATCATATCTGACGTACTGCTCTTTTTCTCAATTTCCAGAATAAGTTGGGCGTAATTCTGACCCATGGGGCTGTACTTTTCCAAAAGTCGCAACAGTTCCGGATAATTATTGAGCGGCTTCATTTGTGGGCACCTCCATTCCTTTGAAAAAACGCTTATAGCCTGGCAAACTCAGGTAATCTGCAATAGAGGAAAGAACCGCTCTATTGCTTTTTACAATAGCCATGGTATCATCCGCTTCGGAAGATAGCTTGACCATCTGAGTATCTATGTGCCTGGACAGAGTGTCCAGGTTTGTTGCAATAGCCTGGAGTTGAGCAATTCTGGACTCGGACTCGCTGGAGAACATATGGGTGAGTAGATTTTTAAGTTGGCTTTCACTGTCATTTTTCGCATCCAAAATGACGTGGATTTGCTGCTCTATATTATCACTCATCTTCGGTAGAGCAGACTGAATTTCTGTTAGCTGCTCGGTGGTAGCAAGCTTTTGAATTGCTGCTCTCACTTTTGACACATCCTCAGTCATCAAATCTGCTTGGGCGGCTGTTGCAAGGTTGATACTGGACTGTTTGACCTCATCGATTAGATCTTTGATTTCACGCTGCCCATCTTCCAGTACATAAATCGTTGCCTGAATACTTTCCTGCAATCGATTTATTAGTTGCTCGGTTGTGTTGTCTACCTCAAATATCATGATGCGTCTCCTCCTCTGTTCTTAAATGAACTTTGTTGACAATCTCACCAAGGGTCTCCGAAACGCTGTCGGTTAGATAAACGCCAAAGCCCGCTTGTATTTCGTAGATCAGCTTGTGTGGTGCATATTTAAAAAAAGGATTAAATTGTAGCTTTAGTAAAACAAGGTTATAGACGGGATTTTCATGCATAATGAAAAGTGAACTTTTACATGGTATCCGAAGAACACCAGAGAGTTTTGCAATCTCTGATAAGCCTTCCACCGCACGATCACTAGTCAGGAGTTCTTGAAAATCCTGAATGACCCAAACAACATGATCTTGCTCATTTAGAACTGAATTCAGATGGAGGGCATCAATCTGTTTGTGCGCCGCACCATATTGAATTGCGTTCACCAGGACAAAAAAGCATCTGTTTGGCTCTTGTGGAATAGCAGCGTTAGAGACAGGCGAACGGATTACCACGGCATCCGAAATACCGGTCTGCCACATAAAGTCGTTGCTGCAATGGTCATCCCAGGAGATAAGTATCGGAACATGGTTCTCACAAGCGATGGCCGAGATAAAAGAGTGTGCAATGGCTCGCTGTTGCTGTTGCAAAGCAAATCGCGATAGTTGCAGAACGGTACCAACATATGGTGTCACATCAACCTTTTTCGACGAAGAAGGCGTACTATTCTTTTCCTCGTATTTTGTTAATTCAGAATCTGGCAAGTCCTTTCGAAGCTGTTCTATGAAAATCTTTAGCTCATTTTCCAGCTTTGCAAGAGACTGTGCTTCAACAGCGGCTGATTTCTTCCGCTGATAGCTCTTCTCCGAAGCTTCAATTTCTGCTTCAATGAGATCCATAGATCGATTAAAGTTCCTTTTCTCCCAATCTTCCATTGTTTTAGTGTAGCGTTTGTATGCTTCTGTTAACCGAAAGGAGATTTTTCTCTTGGTCGCTTTAACGTCTGTGACAACTATCTCGCGTGATTCGTTCTCATAGCCCCAATCATTATCAAATATACCTTTAAGTTTATCACCAACCCTACGGGCAACTTTACCCCAAAATCCCTCCTTTTCAACACGTTGGTGTTCTATTTGAATTGTTTTTTCTAAAGCAACCGATTTGAAAGTGTGAAAAGTGCTTGAGCATAAAAGGTCACGGCTAGGAATATTAATCACCTTCTCAACGGAGCGAATGAATTCGTTGTGCTCTGATATTATATTAGCGAGGTATTCTTCGAATTTTTTGACAACACGATTTGCGTCATTCAGGATATGCTCAATGTTCCGACCGTCTGCTTTTTCTACCCCAACGGCGACACGAATTCTTTTTGCTGCAGCGGTATAAGTCCCAAGTATCTCCTGGTATTTTAGCGGGACAAAAGCTCTTCGGTTTTCGACTTCTGATTTGAGGCCCTGAAGCGGAAACGTTTCTTCAATAGCGGCGGTTGGTTCGTTGATCCTCTCCTGTATGGATTTTGACAAGGCATCAACGCGGGATTGAATACTGTGAAGCCTCTGCCTTTCGATTCTAGGGCGCTGTACTTCTAAGATCCTTGTTACAGAGTCCACGAAGAGTTCGTAATTTGACTTGTGATAAGCATCCTCAGTGATGGGTGGTTCAGTCCCAGCCGATTTGGCAGACTTCCACTTCTTGGCAAGTTCTGCCGAAATCTGAATGATTTGAACAGAGTCTTTGTCCTCAATATCTGATCGATCCACAATTCTTTTGACACGATTCCTGTGATCGGTTGCGACCTGTTCCCTTGTTTTATCTCCACTGGGGCTGGGTCGTACTGCGTCAAGCATATTCTGCACGATGATGATGGGGCATTGATATTTAGCGACAGTATTTAGGATCTCCAGAGTTTTCCGATCGCTGTTGGTCTTCATCGTCGTTACGTAGATGCAGGCATCCATGGTGGGAACCAGACATTCGAGGGCCAACCGCTCGTGTGCCTCTAGGCCGAACGCATCCAGGCCGGGGCTGTCCACAAGAAGTACATCTTTGCCAAAGTCAAATAGCGGGGATGTAAGTTCAATGTTCAAAACTCCTTTTTGATTTTGGGGGTTATACCGTTCGTCACTGAATTCTTGCAAAATGTCTCGGCCGAATTGTTTACCGGAAAACTTTTGCTCAGTGCCATTTTCGAAGCGAATGGTGATTTCGGCTTTCTCTCCGTATGAGCAGCAAACCAACTGGCCTGATGAAGGAGCTATGGCACTAGAAAGAATGTCTGTACCCAGTACGGCATTTATGAGAGTGGATTTCCCGCTACTCGTGACTCCAATTACGCCTACGCGTATTCTATCAGAGCTCCAGTCATGTATGCGATTTTCAATCCAGTCAAGTTCTCTCTCACAGAAGTTGATATTAGTTGGGTCTTGTCGGATAATCTGCTGGAATTTTTCCAAAGCAATAATACTTGTCATATAGTTTCGCCTTTTCTCCTGAGCCTATATTGCTGTCCTAATACACAAATGGCAGTTTCAGTGTCCAACGCACATATTGCTAGAGTGGATGGTAGGGTCCGTGGAGTTATATATTTCCTTTGCCCTGGAAATTCTTCCGCTCGCATGGTGCCACCATAATAAAAGATAGACAGTTCCAGCCATCTCTTCCAGAGGCTGTTCTCATATTATGTGATAAAACCTCCCTAATAGGGGGTGGGAACCCGCCCTGATTCCGAAAACAACAGCCTTACCGCAGGTTACCTGGTAAGCTTTTCCGAAATAGATCAAACATCTGGTAGTTGTTGATCTTGCACATCGGGCAGGGATTGACAGGCGTGTGTACTTGCCCCAGTTTATACGGACACTTGGGACAGGGTGGCTTTATCCTTGCAAGCATATCCTTGAGCTTCAATCTAATCACCTCAGTAAACGATTTTTCTAAATTATTCGTCAAGATAGCGAATATCAAATAGCGGCCGCTCACCCGGCCTTTTGATTTTCACTTTCATGATTTCCTTATAGCATTCTTTAAGCTGATCCCGAATCATCACTAATTGTTCCCTGGTTTGAGGAACGATGTAGTTCGGATTATTGGTATCAATCAGCTGGATGTACCATTCAACAAGCTGTAGCTTTCCCAGACAGTACGAGGCGATCATCATCTTGTCGTCGGCGTCCTCAATCGTCTCCGTCTCGATCTGAATATAGGAAACCAGATCATAGGGAATCTTTTTTAATTTCTTTTTTCTTGCCAAAGAAGTTCCTCCTTCTACAATTATTACTCCATAGTATCTCATTTCTTCTCTTGATTCGTATCTTTTCAGAAAGCCTCCACATAAGGCCCCTGACTCCTCATCCACATCTCAATCCCTTTCCCAAACACCTCGGCCTCCACAGTCCAACCGTTCTCGTCTTGCTCCATAATCTTCGCCGTGGGCAGCCGGTCCAGTACCGCCTCAATGGAAGGGCCAGTGTACTTGAACTTGACCCGCTCCAATTTCCCGCCGTACATGAACTGCACCCGTTTCCGAAACTCCCCTTCCTGGAACCGGTCCTTGTAGGGGATCTGGAACCGCTCGTCCAGCACCTGGAAGGACTGTATCCTGTCCATGCGGTAGATGGTGGGGAAGAGGTCGTCCGGGTTTTCAAAGTGTGACTTGTCCTCCAGGAACGCCGTCAGGTAAAAGTAATACTCGGAGAACATGATGCCCACCGGCAGCACCCGGCGGCACACCAGCTTGGGCTCTTTCATCCGTTCGTACTCGATCTCCACCACCCGGTGCTCTTGGATTGCCTGGCCCATCTCCCACAGGCTGGGGAGAATGCGCTTGTTGTGGTGAGGTTCGATGTAGTGGAACTTTTCATTGGAGAGCAGCTCCTTCACCGCCCGTTTGCTCAGCTCCGGCACACAGGTGGCAACCAGCTTGTCCAGGATAGGAAGCATCTCGTCACGCCGCATGGACCGGCTCTCCAGCAGGATCTTGCACACCGCTAAAATTTCACTGTTGGTCAAAAGGGATTGGGCAGGCCTCTCCAGCCGGTAGCCATGGGCTTCCCTGTCGTAGACAATATCCTGCCACAGCCTCTGTTCGGCAAAAAAACAGCGCAGCGATTCCATATCACGCTGAATACTTCGCATCGTGACATGAAATTGCTGCGCCAATTCCTGTTTGGACAGAGTGTCCCCATTGACCAATCGTGAATAGATCATCAACAGCCGTTCAGCCTTCGCCGTCGTCCCTTCCATGTGTTCCTTCACCCATACCTCTACCGCTCAACTTTCGTTGGGCTTCTTTTACCCACATTATAGTGCATGAAGTGGACAGCGGCTGTCACTCTCCATCGAATGGATGCGAAGATTTTTGAAAATCAACGAACCCGCATGCCGTCCAACGGCGAGAGCCAATTCACCCAAATTCCACAAAGTGACTCTGAGAAATTTCATATAGGATTATTTTACCCCTAATACCCCTAAAAGTCAACAAAAATACCCCTGATAGATATTTCTCACACCCCCGTCCCGTTGGATATGATAACCTCAAGAGGTGATTTCATGGACTACAAGAGGTTAGGGGAACGGATTCGGGAGGAGCGGCTGCGGCTGCATCTTACCCAGGCCCAGCTGGCCGAGGACGTTGACATCTCAGATACCTACATGGGCGCTATCGAGCGAGGGGAGAGGAGCCTGACCCTGGACACCCTGGTGCGGCTGGTGAACCGCCTGGGCGTCACGGTGGACTACCTCCTGGCGGATTCCGTCACTGGCAGCGATGAAGCCGTCCTGGATGAGTTTAAGCAAATCGTGGACAACCAGCCCCTGGAGCGCAAGCTCATGGCCCTCCAGGTCCTGCGGACAATCTTCGCCTATTTCGAGAAGGAAGGGGCGTAAATCTTACACCCCCGGCACCTTCCCGTTTCGCAGCTCACGCACCAGTTCCACATCCCGCAGCAGCCGCTCCACAGCCAGCTCCGCCAGTTTTTCTACAGGCAGCGCGTATTCCGCTGCCAGGGTATGGAGTTTGTCGTAGAGAAGGCCGCTGGTCAAGTAGATGGTATAAGCCTGTCCGTTCGTTTCGTTCTTCAAATAGGACCCTCCCTTTGGTATGCCGCGCCGGTGGGTGCGGCTTTTTTGCTGTTCAGACATAGATTTCTTCCAGGGTATCCAGGCAGAGGCAGCCCAGCCGCCCGCCTGGGTACACACAGCCACAGTCAATGTCGATGAAGCTCTCCGTGCGGTAAATCTTCCCCTGGGCGCTCTCGTTGCCCGCAGCGCCCAACAGAAACTGCGTGGGGGTGTGTCCCAGCACCACGCACCGGTCGGGGAAGTAGATGGTTTCCGGTTCCGGGCGGCACCAGACGATTTCATCCCGGCTGTAATCCTCCAGGGGCCGGGAGGGGGAGAAGTGCTCCAACCCGCCGTGCACCAGCAGGAAGTCCCGTCCTCCCGCCTTCATCTCCCGGTACAGGGGCAGGGAAGCCATGTAAGCCCAGACCGCCTGTCTCTGCCCCTTGTCCAGCCGGAGGAAGTCCCGCAAAGAGGATTCGCCCCCGTTGGAGAACCAGAGGGACGCATTCGACCGGTCCGTCCGGCTCATGGATGCGCGGCCGTGTTCCAGGCCGCGAAGTAAGCCGGGCAGGGCGTCCAAGGCCATGGCCTCATGGTTTCCCAGCAGGCCCACCACCTGGGGCCGGGACGCCATATCACTGAGAATCTGAAAGCCCTCCGGCCCACGGTCCAGGGCATCCCCCAGCACATAGAGGGTGTCCTGTTCCTCTAAGTCCAATTTGTCTAGGAGCTGCCGGTACCGGTCATAGCAGCCGTGCAGGTCGGACACTGCGTAGATCATGGCTCATCTTCTCCTTTCCGGCTCTGCGCCAGCACTTCCTCCGCAATGCGGTTGATATCCGGGAACTCCCCGTGGTTCTTCTCTGCCACCTCCTGCATTTCCAAGAGGGTGGAGTGCAGCTCCGCCGTCGCCTGTTTTAAGTGTTCCAGCTCCTGGCGCAGGTTCGCAGCGGCCTCCTGAACGGCAGCGCCGTCAATGTCAGCAGGAATCTGCGCTTCCTCCTGGGAAGCGGTTGACACAGGGTTCCAGGTGGGGTACACTGTATTCATAGCAACGTAGTTGTGCCTCTGGGAGGTAGCGGCGGTCTCAGCCTCGTTTTTCCTGGGCAGTCCTCTGGGGTTTTGTGCGTCCTTCCAGGCGGTAAAGAGGTGTTTCCATCTCATCTCACATCGCTCCTTTCTGATGCCGATTATACCGAACTTTTCTTGGCTTTTCGTCTGCCGACAGCAGACTTTTGACATTTTTTCATCAACAACTGTTCTGATGCAGGAAGTGAGCAGGCTGTGATGAACTTTCCATTTCACAACGACATGATTTCTCCAAGCTCTGCCGAAACAAAAGATCGTTTGAAAAACGCCAGCTCTTTTGGAGATTTCCTCAAGCGGAACCGAGAGAACATGCTGGAGGCCGACCTCTCCAAATACCTGATGGAGCTCCTGGCACAAAAGGGCCTGAAACGTGCCCAGGTGGTGGAGAACTCTGGGGTGGACAAGGCCTTTGTGTACCAGATTTTCAACGGCAGCAAGCGCCCCTCCCGTGATAAGCTGATTGCCATCACGTTCGGGATGCACCTCAACGAGGAGGAAACCCAACGGGTGCTGAAGATCGCCGGCCACAGCGAACTGTACCCCAGGGTGCCGCGGGACGCCCTGATTCTGTTCTCCATCCAGAGAGGCGTGGACATCTGGCAAACCGATGACGCCCTGGACAAGAACGGTTTCCCGACGCTGCTTTCGGCGGAGTAAGGACTCCGTTCCCCACCAAGTAAAAAAGCCATCACTCCCTTGGCGGATAGGGAATGACGACTTTCTCCCGATGGTTGATAGCAGGGGCAGCAGCCTCTCTGTAAGTGTATTGCGGTGACTTCCCCATTGCGGCGGGAAGAATCGGTGCGGCAAAATTTGACTACTATTTGACTACTAAAGTTCTCGAAAATGGCTCTGAGACACGAAAGGAACCTCCACAAAATGTACCCAGAATCGCACAATTCCGCCATTTTTCGCACTTGGCCCGGCGCCAATTCACGCCGGTTCTCTCCTTGGTAAGGACGAGGTCACCAGTTCAAATCTGGTTAGCAGCTCCAAGAAAAGTCCTGAAATCTCACGATTTCAGGGCTTTTTCTTTTGTTTTCTTCACCTTGCCCAAAGCCGTCTTTCCTAGAAAAAGCCATTTGACTAAACGCAGCCACAGTCAATGTCAATGAAACTTTCTGTTCGGAAGATCTTCCCACCGGACGCTGGATGCCCCGCTGGATGCCCCATGGTTTCATAGAGAAAGTGGGTAGGTGTGTGCCCCAGTATCACGCACCGGTCGGGGAAGTAGACAGTGTTCGTTTTCAGACGGCAATCTCCCGTGGAAGTTAAATCTCTGTAAAACCGTTGACAAGTGAGTATCACAGTGCTATATTGTAGGCAGATGCATTGCAGTGCGATAATCAAGACGCTTTCAAGGAATAGGAGGCGAAAGACAATGGATGCACACATCCGGAAGGTGTACGTCCCCATGACGGAGACAGGGTTTTACATCCTGCTGTGCCTGCGGGAGGAGTGCCACGGCTATGGCATTGTCCAGCGGGTGGAGGCGTTGACAGATGGTGAAATCCGGCTCAGCCCGGGGACCATGTACGGAAGCCTCTCCAAAATGGAGAAGGATGGGCTGATCTGCTTTGTGCGGGAGGAGGAAAAGCGAAAGATCTACCGCATTACAGAGCTGGGCAGCCAGGTTTTGGCATTGGAAATGAAGCGAATCGAACGGTTATACCGGAATATGATGGAGGTGCGGGGCCATGAAGGATCGTAAGAGGGAGTACCGGGTTTTCACCATTGCCGACTGGGAACGGGAGCAGGACTATCTCCGGAAGCGCCACGGGGAGGGCTGGAAGTTTACGGGGCTGACATACCCGGGCGTCTACCACTTTGTCCGGTGCCAGCCGGAGGACGTGGTGTACCAGTTGGATTACAACGAGGAGGGGATCAAGCACAAGGACGAGTATGTGCGGATGTTCCAGGACTGCGGCTGGGAGTACATCCAGGATTATGCGGGGTACAGCTATTTCCGCAAGCCTGTGTCCCAGATGCAGGGGAAAATGGAGGAAATCTTCTGCGATGACGAGTCGCGGCTGGAAATGATGCGCCGGATGTTCCTGGGCCGGTACACGCCGTTATTCATCATCCTTGTCCTGCTGATCCTGCCAAACCTGTTCCTCCAGCTGCACAGCAAGGAGCCGGACGCCCCGGTGCTTGTGGTGCTGTTCCTCATCTTGCTGGCGGCTTACGGCTGGGTGTTTGCCTCCTTTGCCCGCCAGTACTGGAAGCTCAAGCGCCGGTCCGGGAAATAAGCATCGGGCCCTCCCGGAGAAAAGCCGAAACAACCGCCCCTGGTTTTCCAGAGGCGGTTGTCATCCTTTCGTGCGGTTACTTGGGGGTGCCGCAGGGGGGGAGAGGCGCCTCTTCCAAACACGCCAACCCCAGGAAAAACCTGGGGTTGACGGCATTTACTTAATTTGCCCGCTTCGGCGAAGCAAACCATACTCATTTAAGCAGAAATGAATCCCCTGTAGGCTGCTGCCCACAGGGGTTTTTTTCATGGATTAGAGGGAACTACGCGCAGATCCGGCCCTCCTGATAGCAGACCGCAATGTAGTCCCGAGGTTGGTAATAGAAGTCTGAATTGTAGTTGGAAATGGCCTCGTCGATCCAAGAGGCATAGACCTCCATCAGCTTGTCCACAACCGCCTGGTCGTCCTCACCCTGAGCGACGTCCTCGATCAGCCGTTCGTAGACCTCACCAATGGTCCAGTAGTCCGGTACCGTGTAGCGGCAGGCGGCTACGTTGTCAAAGGTGCCCTGAGGGATTTGACGAAGCGTAATAAAATCGTCCGCTGTCTTCTCAATGGGCTCACAATGAAAGACGTCGGCGAACTTGTAGATACGCAGGATCGTTTCTCGGCCAAGGAACGCAACCACAGCAGAGCGTTTCTGCTTCCGGGTCCGCCCGATGAATTCGATAAGGCTGCAGGTGTAAAACAGAGCGGTGTTATTCTTCATTGCGAACCTCCACTCCCTTCACAAAGGATAGTGTCGCCAGTGCTCGTGC
>UQQZ01000048.1 GCA_900543305.1 uncultured Oscillospiraceae bacterium | reverse complement strand
ATCATCGGCTTTATCGCATAACAGGTTGAAAAGCTGCGTGTAAAGGATTGATACAACAAAGTTAAAGGTGTCGTCCGTATCAGAAATGATAACGAAAAGTGCGGTCTTTCTGTCGCCTATGGTATCAAGCTCCATTTCGTCGGTTTCCATCAGCTCGCGCAATTCCCGTATGTCAAAAGGTGCCAATCTCGCGCCACAAGAAATAAGGATTGAGCTGCGTGTTTTCCCCGCCGAGAGCAGGAATTTTTTGTACTGGCGCACCGCAAAATGTTCCGGGTCTTTTTCTTCCAGCCGTTCAAACATAAGGTCAACCGGGCTTTGAAATTCGGGGTCGTCCTCGCGGGCTTCTGACGCATTTATCATTTCAAGCAGCGTCGTAAAGTTTTTTTCCGCTTCCGGGGCTTCGTAGTAGATATAGCCAATCAGAGCGCAGTAAAAGAGCCGTTCCGATTTCACCCAAAAATCCTCGCCGGATTTCTCCCCGTCGCCTTTGGTGTTTGCGATAATGGTATTTACCAGCTTCAAAATGTCTTTCTCGCTGCGGATATACACAAAAGGGTTGTAGCGCATGGACTTCTTGAAGTTAATGGTATTCAGCACTTTTATCTTGTACCCGCCGCGCTGCAAGAGCTTCCCGCACTCAATTAAAACGGTGCCTTTCGGGTCGGTAACAACATAGCTGCTGTGCATTTGCATGAGGTTCGGCTTGACGAAAAATCTTGTCTTGCCGCTGCCCGAACCACCGATTACAAGGATATTTTTATTCCTTGCGTATTTCGGCTGCTTCGGGCGGCTGTTCATCGTCAGCCGTTCGGTCTGTGTGAGCAGTACATTGTTTTGAAAATCCGGGTCAATGTATGGCTTAATGTCCTCGGCTTTTCCCCATCGGGCAGAACCATACTCCATGCCCTTGCGGTATTTCTTCGCGTTCTTGCCTTTCACATAAACGGCAAGCCGGATAATTGCCGCGCCTGCAATCCCAATCAACAGGTCAATGGGGTGTAAGCTCGGCAGCGCGTTTGAAAAAGCGGCGGCAAATCCGTCCCCGATAGACAGGAGCTTTGTGCTCATATCTGCGCCGGGGGCAAGCCGCGCCGCCTGTCCGACTTTATCAAAGAGATATACAAAGATCAGATACGGGGCGTTGAGAATAAGCAGTTTCTTAATTTCCGGCTTCATAACTCAATCCCCCTGTCTTTGTGTTTTGTCTTTTGACGGTTTGCGTTAAGCTGCTTCGCTGCTTCCCGGAACGCCGCCAATGCTTTACGGATAGAGGGCTTTTGTTCCCGTGAGAGCTTCTTTGCAGAAAACTCCCGAAACGCTTCGGTCATAACGTCAATATCCTTGCCGCGAAAGGAAACAAGGTAAGTAGGCGGTTTCCCGTTTTCTATCCTCTTGACGTTGTAATCAAGCCCGTTTTTCTTTGCGATAGGGTCAAAGGCTTTAATATTTGCGTCTGTGATTTCGATATTCGTTACCTTTTCGCCCGGTTTCATAAGCTGCCGCATAGTGATTTTTCCATGCGGGGCTTTGGAAAGTTGCTGCTTGCCTTTGGCTAAAACCGCTTTCATGGCTTTTTGCAGCACTTCGGCGGTCAGCTTTGAGGTCTTAATGGATAAAGCAACCACTTTTTCGTTTACTTCATCTTGCATTTACCGTCCTCCTTTCCCGGTAATCGTAAAAACATTAGGGTGGTACGCCGCTTCTGGGCATAAAAACAGGGCGTCCGTTCTTCACGTCGCCCCGCTTAAATCCGTACCCGCAGCCCGTTCAAATCTTCGGCGCGAATACCCACAAGATACCAATTCTCCTCGTACTCTATGCGGGTAGGTTTCCACTTGCCGCCCGTGAATACCTCCAAGCAGTCACCGCAATGCAAGCCGCCGTAGTAATCGGCAAGGTCAAAGCGAATGTCGTAACGGTCAGTCAGTTCATCGAAAATCAAAGCTCCCTGTTTCATAAAATCGTCCTCCTTTTGGTTTTACAGGCTTTCGTTTCCGTTGCAGGAATAATAGTCGGGGTCGCCATACTTTGGCTTCTTTGGTATAAGTGCGCCGCTTGCCATATCGTGAGCGACAAGGGAAGTGTAATAGTTGTCGATGGTGGACGGGGCATTGAACAGCACCGCCCGTAAATACTGCTTGATATTGCGGATTTTCGTTGTGTTCTCCCGCATACAGTCAAGGACAAAGCGGATATGTTCGCTGTCCAGCTTCATAAACTTTGCTTTTACAAGCTCTGCGGGATAATCGTCCCCGGCAATACGGATTGTTTTTCTTCGGGTGCAGACCGTTTCAAGAATGAGGGTAACGATTTCGTCTAACCTGTCACAATCGTAGGGCATATCCTGTTTGAGAAGATCATAGCTGATATTCTCTTTAATGATTTCCTCGTAAATCTCAAATGCGCTCTGCGTTTCCTTTCGCTTCCTTTCCTGCGGCTCTGCCGCGTCGTCCTCAAAAGGAGAGGGGTTAGGGGAAAGGATAGGAATGGAATGGGTAATTGATAAATCCGTATTTGATTTATCTTTTTTTGGTAAGTCAGTTCTTTGTATATCTTTATTTAATTGCATTGGATTTTCCGTCGTCGGATTATCCGTTGTCGGATTTTCCAATATCGGGCTATCCGTAGTTGGATTTTCCAACATCGGGTTTTCCAATGACGGGGGCTGTGGCTGCTCATAGATGGTGTACTCAATCGCTGCCATTTTGCCCTTTGCGTCGCGCCCCTGCCGCCTTGTGATATATCCGGCTTTTTCCAGCTCCCATACGGCGGTGCGGATCGCGTCAATACTTTCCCGGTTGATATGGGACAGCCCTGCAAGGGTGTAGTCCCAATCTTCCGGCAGGGATAACATCTGCGACAAAAGCCCTTTCGCTTTTAGGGAAAGCTCTTTGTTGCGTAGATGGTGGTTGCTCATTACGGTGTAGCCCTTGTTGCGTTCCACTCGGAAAACTGCCATAGTGTTATCGCTCCTTTGCTGTGGATTTGTTACGCAGTAGAACGACGATTTTAAGAGGAAAGGTATCTTTCCTTTGCCTTGCTCGTTTTGCACTCTGGAAGCCGCGTAAATCAAGGCTTTTTTCGCCCCTATCGCGTAACATGAGGCATGAAAAAAGCGGCGTTCCTTTTCCCACGTTATGGGATTGAAGAAACGCCGCGTGTGCCGCTATTTCATTTCTGCGATATAGTCTTTGATGATCTCCCCAAAGTCTACCGTAAAGGTAAAGATGAAGTATTCCAAAACTTCCGGGTCAGCGTCCATAGGCTCGGCTTCCTCTGAAAACTGCAAGCCCATAAGCCCATACAGCATTTTGATAATCTTCAAGAGTTTTCCACGGTCGGCGGGGGTGTTCATCGAAACGAAAATGTCCGTAAGGCGGTTAATGGTTTCCATGTCGCCGCCTGTTGTTACCCATACCATTTCTGCAAATGGCTGTGTGATTGCTCCGGCAACAAGGTTGATCTTGTCCTTGCCGATTTCACCGGACTGTTTGATAATGCCTTTTTTAAAAAACATTATTAGATGGGTCCATTATCTGCACTCCTTTATTATGAATTGAATAAAAAAGACCAACTTATTACAAGTTGGTCTAAATAGAGAATATTTTTACTTAAAAGCGGAAACCGAATAATCCACCATCGTTTGTATCAGTTAAACGAGGAAGAACAATCATTGATTCAATATCAAATTCTTTTGGCAAATAATCGTATGGAATTTGGTCCGAATTCATTGTAATGATATATTGGAATCCATATTTTTGGGAAAGTTCTTTCCCTTTAATTAGTGCATGGGCTACTTGCCTTGAATCTACAGAATCAAATAAGTGGCTATCATGGACAAGAAAATCAATGTTGGAACCCTGTTCTCTAAGTAAAGAAATTAAAGTCATATCGAAGCAGTAAATTTGCATAGACTTTATACCTTTGCTCTTATCACCTTGCTTTGAAACATCAATTAAAATGCCGTTTGCTGTATTCTCTACAGTCAACAAACCAGTTTGCTCAAATAGGGCAGACGATATGCTTTCAAATCGTTGTATGGCTTTGTTAATGAAAGTAGAGTTTTCTTGAATATTTTGTCCAATCTTTAAAGTTAGCGCAGCCCGTTCCATATTGAGACGAGGTTGAGCATCTTCAATATCGGTTGCTGTTTTTAATCGCTTCTTTAAATCCTCCAATTCAGCCTGCTTACCTAACAAATCGGAATTAAGTTTATTGTATTGCTCCAAGGCTCCATGTGTCTGCAACAAATTCATAATAAATGTTTGCCGTTCAGTTAGTTCAGCTAATTTTTTACCCCTATCAGATATGCTTGCTTTCACTCTTTCGATTTCAGATTGTAAATAAAGCTTGCGATTTCTAATAACGGAATTATGAAAAACTTGAACTTCCTCAAATCTTTTTTTGACTATATCCGGAAAAACTTGTAATGATTCTTGATATAGTTGCTGAAGCGATTCATACCCTGGACTATTGGCTTCATCGATTGATTGCTCTAATGAATTTAACAACTCATTTTCAATAGTATTCCTATCAATGTAGGATTTGATTTGCGCTCCGATCTTAGTAAGTTCACTTTCATACTGTCGATACTCAGGTAACAAATTAAATGCATGAAGATTTGCTTGCATTTCGCTAATTTTTCCCTCGAGTATAGCAATTTGAGAGCGCAAATTTGCAGGCGTATCAATAACGGTATCCAAATAGCCTTGCTTTAGGGATTTTTTTAGCTCTTTTAAAGCTTTTTCTTTATCTCTTATTACTTGAAACTCGCTTGATAGGGACCAATCCAAACCGAGTAGAAACGATAAATTTATTTGCTCATCATATAGTTGCTGTTGGCGAGCATTTTTCTTGGGCTCTAACATACCTCCTGATGTATCTCTACGGACAAAGTATGAAAATAAGGAACGGAAAGAAGGGTTATACTTAGATGATGTTTCTGTTGTCGGAATTGAGAAGAAGTATTTACCCAATGCCTTTTTCCAATCATTTACGCTTGAATAAAATAGATTTAGTTCTTTATCTTCTTCTAATTCAACATCGATATTCAACTCAATATCTATTCGTTTATTGAAGTAAATACGGCTTTTTTTACTGGCTCCTCTTGAAACAATAAAAGAGGTATCACCATATACGAGTTCGACACAGAATAAATCATCTCGAAATACTTCCTTATTATAAAAAGCCCCTTTATCACTATCTGAACCGAAAACAAAATTGATAATTTCTATTAAACTGGATTTTCCTGCTGAATTCCGAGTTTGTTTAACAGTAGATTGTTCCGTTTTATCTACTATTAGCAAATTCATTTCCGGATAAAAAGATGGAGCTTTAAACTTTGGATGCGTTGAAAAAACTCTCTTTATCATGACGCACCCCCTACAATTTTATCATCAATCAATGTAATGTTGCCAATCTCATACAAAAGAGAAAGGGCAAGTACAAACCAATCATATGTAATGTCGTTGTTATGAGTACGGGTACAGTATAATGTTTTAGTAGAACGCCATAATTGATCTACTGACATTGATCCGGAAGCTAAAGCACTTTGAATTATTCCTCCTATATAAATCAGAGAGGACTCGCTACGCAGATGTTTTGTTGGCAATATCATATCGTCTCCTCCTCTCTTGGTTGTTCAAAGATATCACAAGTTTGAAAAAAATAAGCCATAATGGTAAGACTTGAAATCATAACCGTAGGATTTCCGTATTCAGAGTCACTTATGGTAGTAAATATACGTTGAAAAACATCATCTGGGCAAAGACCATCATTTACTGCAGCTTTATAGATTTTATTCATTTCAGTCGCTGTATTTTCTTCAAGGTTAGGATCATACCATTGTTTGAAGAAAGATTCTATAAGACCACTTTTTATCATTCCCAATTCAAATAATTGCTTTGTTGCCGCTGATAATCCATTGGCTTCAAGCTTTTTCTGTGAAACGGGTTTAATATCAGAGGATCCTGGTGCCGTAGAAGTTGATATACCTAAAAGCGTCTTCTTTATTGATTCCATTGATAGATTGTTTATGTCTGAATAGCTTGGGACAGAGCCTAAGATATCACGTATGTTCCGTTCACTGGTTTCAAACAACAATGTTTTTAGTTCGGCCTTTCCCAAATGAGAAACTACTATGTCGCGATGTTCATTTTGAAATGTTGTTAATTGTTGTAAAACGTGTGGGGGAACTCCTACTTTTGAATTATGAACAAAAACCCATGTCTGTATTTTATTTCCCCACTTTTCGAGCGCACCATCAAAATCTGTTTTCATTTTTTCTTTGGTAGCTTTATACTCTAATTCTTCTGGTGCATACACTTGATAAAAAGTTCCACTACTTAAAATATATCCATCACATTTTTGGTCACCAAGCTGTCCCCATGGGCGCGTGGCAACAAAATCACCCGGATATCGCGCACTCATTATCTGACTAAAGAATTGTTGAAATTCATTTGCAGTTTTGGACTGAAATAATAGGTCAAACTTCATATCATAAAAAGCACGTTCCATACTGTCCATTGAACAACCACACCACCCTTCCTGTAAATTGACATTATTTTAATTATAAATCATCAGACAATGTTTCTCAATAAAAACCTGAATAAATTATATTTAACGCCAATTGCATAGTACTCGTGGTGTCCAAACGTCACCCGGGTTAAAAAAGACAATGTAAGATGGTATGGACACAAATAACAAGATATGAAAAAAGCGGCGCTCCTTTTTTCCATCAAGGGATTTAAGAAACGCCGCTCATGCGGTTGCAATAACTTATCTTCAATTTTCGTGTTGGGTTGAAATGCCATTTGGGGAACAACCGTAGAAACCGTAAAACGTAGCAACTGCTGATAAAATGTGCGTTGGACTCTGATTTCGATTACTCAATCTACGCCCATTTCTACGCCCAAATTGCATTAAAGTATATGAATTTATGTGCTTCTTTATAGAGTTGCGATTTTGAGAAATGCAGTAACCATGCGGGTTTGCGGGGTTACATAGAGATATAACGAGATATGAAAATAGGCTGCTGAATTACAATACCTAATTTCATTGTATGTCCGCTCGCTTTCTGTTATAAGTGTTCCTATTATACCCGGTTTCCGAAAAAGCCGCAAGGGGGACGGGTTACAGAGGACGGAGCATTTTCAAGAGAATCCGGCCGTTTCGCTCCACCCGGCCCTCTTCCCGGAATCCCTCTCCGCTCCAGAAGGAAAAGCCCGGAGTATTTTCCAGGTAACAGCCCAGACGGACGGTGGAGAACCCCGTCTGCTTTCCCGCGTCCCAGACGGCCTGGACAATTTCTGTTCCCAGGCCCTTTCGGTGGAGGGTTTGGTCCAGTTCCAAAAGCCCCAGATAAAGGGTTTCTCTATCTGGGTATCCCACCACCAGATCCAGACAGGCGGCAAGGGTTTCCTGCCGGAACAGGCCCAAAAACAGCTTGTGGGCAAGGGTGCGGCCTGGGGGCAGGCCGAAAAGATCTTCCCGGCACTGTTCCAAGGTGGGAGGTCCGTCCAGGGCAATGGCGTTGTAAAAGCTGTTTCCCTCATAGAGGGAGAGAAGCTGGGGAAAATCTTCCTCCCCCAAGGGACGGAGGCCGGGAAGGGATTGGGTCAGCAGGTCCAGCACGGCGGCTGCTTCAGGCGCGTAGTTCATGGAATACCTCTTGAAAAGGCTGCGGGGATTCCCCAAAAAGGCGGGGACACCCCCGGGTGTTACAGGTGATAGGAGAAGGTCTTGTCCAGCCAGGTCAGGCACCAATCCATCCACCGGGCGTTGTAGTCGTCCGGACAACCGGTTTCCTGAGTGCAAACGGACATGCCGTGGCCGCCGAAGGGGAGGAAATGGGCTTCGCAGGGGACTTTCGCCCGGCGCAGAGCGGCAGCCATGGCCAGACTGTTTTCCACGGGGACAGCGTCGTCTTCCATGGTGTGCCACAGGAAGGCGGGGCAGGTGTCCCGGGAGACGTGTTGGTCCAGGGAAAAATAGGCGTATCCCGGGGTACCGGGCTCACAACCGCTCACGTTCCGCAGGGACTGCTCATGGGCAAACTGGTTGGCCAGGATCACCGGGTAACAGAGGATCATGGCGTTGGGACGGTTTTTCCCGCCCTGGTTGTCATAGTGCCGGAGAAATTCCGGATCGTTCCAGAGGGTGCCCAGGGAAGCGGCCAAATGACCTCCCGCGGAAAAGCCGCACACGGCAATCCGGTCCGGGTCCACCCGGTATTTCTCGGCCTGTTCCCGAATCAGCCGGAAGGTTTCGGAGAGCTCCCGGAGGGGAAGAAACTCTTTGGCCTGTTCCCCCACAGAGTAGGTCAGGATAAACACCTGATATCCCCGGGCGAAGAAGGCCAGGGCTACCGGATCTGCCTCCCGCTGGGAGCACATAGCGTAGGCGCCGCCGGGGCAGACTACCACGGCGGGGAACGTTTCCCGGCGGACTTCCATTTCCCAGATGGGGGTGTGCAGGTAGCCTGTCACCTGGCCAGCGGTGTGGGGAATAGGTTGAAATTGAACGATTTCCATAAGGTTAGCTTCCCTTCTGCGCGAAATAGGCGGTTTTCTTTTATTATCCCAGGAAAAATCTCCTTGTCAAGGGGCGGCAGGGCTTGCAATTTTTCCGGGGAACCGGTAGGATAGAGAAAAAGCGGAAAGGGGGCCTTTTTCCATGGGACCTTATGAATATGTGGTGGAGAGCATTGAGGGGGATTACGCCTATCTGAGGCGCACGGACATCTACGACAGCGGAGAGCCCATGATGATCGCTATGGCGCTGCTGCCTGATGGGGTGGACGTAGGCACCAAGCTCCACTGGGAGAACCTGGTGTACTCGGTGATGGACTGAAACCGCCTCTGTATTCCCAAGCCAGGAAAGACCAATAGGGGATCCATAGGTTCCCCAAAAAAGAAACGCAGGCATCCGCATTTTTTCTGGATGCTTGCGTTTCTATATGCAGGGCCGCTTACGGGAGCGGACACCCGTTTGTTTGAAAGAAAGCCGGTGAACAGATCAGCAGGGGGAGGCCCGCTGAGGGAGGATGAACCGGCGAAAAAAGTTACAGGTCGATTTTGGGAAGCTGCTGGAAGCTGGCTTCCAGTTCTTCATCGGTGGGAATGTAGTCGGACATGAGGCCGTCGTTGTACTTTTGGTAGGCGGTCATGTCGAAATAGCCGGTGCCGGTGAGACCGAAGACGATGGTCTTCTCTTCGCCGGTTTCCTTGCACTTGAGGGCCTCGTCAATGGCCACTCGGATGGCGTGGCTGGATTCGGGGGCGGGCAGAGTGCCTTCTACCCGGGCAAACAGTTCTGCCGCCGCAAAGACGGAGGTCTGCTCCACCGCACGGGCTTCCATGAGGCCGTCGGCGTAGAGCTGGGACAGCACGCTGCTCATGCCGTGATACCGCAGGCCGCCGGCATGGTTGGCAGAGGGGATGAAGTTGGAGCCCAAGGTGTACATTTTCTGGAGGGGACAGACCATGCCCGTGTCGCAGAAGTCGTAGGCGTACTTGCCCCGGGTGAAAGAGGGACAGGAGGCGGGCTCTACGGCGATAAACCGGTAATCGGCTTCCCCACGGATCTTTTCACCCATGAAGGGGGAGATCAGGCCGCCCAGATTGGAGCCGCCGCCGGCGCAGCCGATGATGATGTCGGGCTTAATCTGGTATTTGTCTAAAGCGGCCTTGGTTTCCAGGCCGATAATGGACTGATGGAGCAGCACCTGGTTGAGGACCGAGCCCAGCACATATCGGTAACCTTCCAGGCCGGTGGCCACTTCCACGGCCTCCGAAATGGCGCAGCCCAGGGAGCCGGAGGTGCCGGGGTGGGCTTCCAGAATCTTTTTGCCGATTTCGGTGGTTTCCGAGGGAGAAGGGGTCACGGAAGCGCCGTAGGTGCGCATGACCTCTCTCCGGAAGGGCTTCTGCTCGTAAGAGACCTTTACCATGAACACCTTGCAGTCCAGGCCGAAGAAGGAACAGGCCATGGAAAGGGCGGTGCCCCACTGGCCGGCGCCGGTTTCGGTGGTGACGCCCTGGAGGCCCTGCTGTTTGGCATAATAGGCCTGAGCGATGGCGGAGTTGAGCTTGTGGGAGCCGGAGGTGTTGTTGCCCTCAAACTTATAATAGATTTTGGCAGGAGTGTCCAGGGCTTTTTCCAGGAAGTAGGCCCGCACCAGGGGAGAGGGCCGGTACATCTTGTAGAAATCCAGAATCTCCTTGGGAATCTCAAAATAGGGGGTGGTGTCGTCCAGCTCCTGGCGGATCAGCTCGTCGCAGAAAACCGGGCGCAGTTCGTCGAAGGTCATGGGCTTGTGGGTAGCGGGATTGAGCAGAGGGGCGGGTTTATTTTTCATGTCGGCCCGCAGGTTGTACCATGCCTTGGGCAGCTCGGATTCGTCCAGATAGATTTTGTAAGGGATTGCGGTCATGGTTACCATCCTTTCCTTGAGGAGAGTGTATTTCAACCTTCATGAAAACGAAAAACGCACCTGTCCTAATCGATTAGGACAGGTGCGTGAAACTTCGCATCTGCGGTGCCACCTAAATTCGTCCCCCAAAGGGACGCGCCTTATCGCGTACACAGGATACGCTAGCTGCTGTAACGGTCAGCCTCCGTCGCGCCTAACGCCGGGTAAAACCCTGCGCTCGGTTTGCCCTCCCAGGTCCATTCCTTTCCCGCCGTCCCGCCATGCTTTCACCGCCCATGGCTCGCTTTGGAAACGGGGTGTGGGAAAGTACTCGTCCCGGTCACCGGTTTCATGAATGATTGATTGTTGTAACTATAGCACTGTATTTTTCGTTTGTCAAGGGATTTTTTAGTTTCTTTTCCGGAAATATGGCCGAAAGCGGACGCCCGGCAGGGACTTTTTTTAAAATCTGAAGTCCCGGATGCCCTGTTCGATCTTTTCCAGGTGATCTTTGCAGATTTCCTTGACCTTCTCCTTGGGGATGTTTTCCAATTCTGCCTGAATGAGCTTTTCGCCGATGGCCTTGGTTTCGGGAGCGGCGTAGTCCATGAGGTACTCCTTGAGGGTCATCAGGGCGTTGGGATGGCAGCAGTTCTGAATCTGGCCGCTCTTGCACAGGCCCATAAACCGGTCGCCGGTACGGCCTTCCCGGTAGCAGGCGGTGCAGAAGGAGGGGATGTAGCCCATTTCCATAAGCCAACGGACCACCTCGTCCAGGGTGCGGTTGTCGGATACGTCGAACTGTTCGGTGTCGTGAGGACGGTCCGCCTCGGTGTAGCCGCCTACGCTGGTACGGGAGCCGCCGGAAATCTGGGACACGCCCAGGTGCAGCACTTTTTCCCGAACCTTCTGATTTTCCCGGGTGGAGATGATCATGCCGGTATAGGGCACGGCCACCCGAATGCAGGCGCAGATCTTGGCGAAGGTGTCGTCGTCGATGCCGTTGTCGAACTCATCGGGATCGATGTCGTCGGCGTGTTTTACACGGGGCACGCTGATGGTGTGGGGACCCACGCCGTGAACGGCTTCCAGATGCTCCGCATGCATGAGCAGACCGGCAAATTCATACTTGTACATTTCCAGGCCGAAGAGCACGCCCAGACCCACGTCGTCGATGCCACCCTCCATGGCCCGGTCCATGGCCTCGGTGTGGTAGCAGTAATTGTGCTTGGGGCCGGTGGGATGGAGATGCTCATAGCTTTCCTTGTGGTAGGTTTCCTGGAAGAGAATATAGGTGCCGATGCCGGCCTCTTTCAGTTTCCGGTAATTTTCCACGGTGGTGGCGGCGATGTTCACGTTGACCCGGCGGATAGCGCCGTTTTTATGCTTGATGGAGTAGATGGTGTTGATACATTCCAGAATGTACTCGATGGGGTTGTTGACCGGATCTTCCCCCGCCTCGATAGCCAGACGCTTGTGGCCCATATCCTGCAGGGCGATGACTTCCTGCTTGACTTCCTCCTGGGTCAGCTTTTTCCGGGGAATGTGTTTGTTTTTCTGGTGATAGGGACAGTACAGACAGCCGTTGACGCAGTAGTTGGACAGGTACAGGGGGGCGAAGATCACAATCCGGTTGCCGTAAAAGTCCTTCTTGATCTGCTCGGCCAGGCTGTAGAGTTCCTGAATTTTCTCAGGAATGTCGCAGGCCAGAAGCACAGAGGCTTCCCGGTGGGAAAGGCCCTTGCGCAGCTTGGCTTTTTCCAGAATCTGGTCGATGACCTCCACATTGTTTTTGTTTTGCTCCGCATACTCCAGGGTGTCCAGAATTTCCTGGTGATCGATAAATTCTTCAGCCTTGAGAGATTTGGGGTCGTACATTGAAAATCAATCCTTTCTTGTGGGTCAGAAATTCTTTCCCGTCAGTGATATCTATTCAGTAAGGGCAGTGCCCTGACTAAACCAAGTAAAAAAGCGTAAAGTTTTCCAGCTGTTGTCTGAAATTTTATGTGGTTGACCTTTGGGCACGAAGCCCAGACTCGGGATCTTTTCCCGGAGAACGCCTGTGGATCCCGGTGTACCAACGGAGAGAAAATCCTGGTGAGGCGGGTAGTGAACCAATTTTCTCTGTGAAGAATCAAAATGCCGCGCCTTTTAGGCACGGCAGAATGGCCGGGGACCGCCCCGGAAAAATGCTGTTCTCTACCTGCCTTCCGCCGCAACTCTTGGTTTTGGCGTCAGAATTTCAGTTGAAGGGTTCTGGGGCTCCTTGCATTCGGAACTTAAAATGGGCCGAAATGGTCAGGCAGCGCCAAAGAACCTCCCCGAAAAGGGGAACAGCATCATCATACCACATGGGAGACCATTTTACAAATAGAATTTGCGAATTTCTCTTAAATTTTTTAGGAAGATTCCCCATGGGAAAACAGATGGCTGCAGATCCAATGGGTAAAGGGGGCGGCGGCAAAAAAGTTCCAGAAGAATGCCATGGGGAAATTTTTTAGGACTGTTCCCACCCAGATTACGGGCAAATGGGTCCAGGGGGCGCCGCCCATCCACACGCTGAACAGCAGGGAGGCTATCAGACTCATGGAAGGGCACATAACAGCCACAGTACCCCCTTGCCGGAACAGACGGCACAGATAGGCGTTGTCGCAGGTAGGGTCGCAGTGACGGGCGGCAAAGCGGGCGCCCAGCCGGTTGCCCCACAGGTTGGAGATCACGAAAACAATCAGCCCCATGTACAGGCCCTCCAGCAGGGCATCCCTCAAAACCCCGTACGTCAAGGAGCTAAATCCACCTGCTGCCACATGGACGTTTTGTTGGATGGCCACATTGTAGACTTCCATCCCGAAGGCCATGGCGTAGGACATGATCAAGCCAAACCCGATTTGTTGCAATTTTGCGGTTTTCATTTTGAAAACACTCCTATTCCAGAAAATATGAAACCTGCGGAGAAAGAAAAAAGCGTACAACACCCCAAAAGGGCATTATACGCTTTGCTCTTGCTACACGAAATTTCCCGATCAATATAGCACGGCAGGCGGGTAAAGTCAAGATTGGAAGCTTAAAAACTCCCAGCTCTCTCCCTGCAAATTCACAACCGGCGGGGAAAAAGAACCCATTTTGCGGTGACAATACGCCGTCACTTCCCTTGAAAATGTGGCCGGGGCAAAAAAGAAATGCGCCTCGCAAAAGTGAAGTGTGTGTCTTGGGTCCAGCGTCACGCTGGTGCCGGTACTGAAGAAAAATGAAGCCGGGCTGAGAACGCGGGCAAAAAAGAAACGCACCCCACAAAAGTGAAGTGCGCGTCTTGGGTCCAGCGTCACGCTGGTGGTGGAGATGGCGGGAATCGAACCCGCGTCCGAAAAAGGATTACCGGGGCTTTCTACGAGCGTAGCTTTTGTTTTAAGATTCCCTCGTCCCCACGCCCAAAAGCAGGCTGGGGGATCCGGTAGCCCTTAGGTCATGACGGGGATAAGGGCGTCACCCCGTTCACGTTCACCGCTCATCGACGCTCCGCTCCCGGCCGCGGTACTCCAGGGCAGAACGGCTGCTTAATTAAGCAGCAACAGCAACAGAATTGTTGTCGTTTAATTTTAAAGTTTGCGGCTTTTAAAGCGGTTCCGCGCCGCTGCTCGCTTACCAGGGCTCTCCTTCCCCGTCGAAACCTTTACATCCCCATGATAGGTGACCTTCCGGTCACCGGTTGCGTTCCTTCATGGCCCGTTCAATATCCCGCTTTGCGGCTTTTTCTGCCATGTCGGCCCGCTTGTCATAGAGTTTTTTGCCCCGGCACAGGCCCACCTGGACCTTGACCCGGGAATCTTTGAAATAGAGGGAGAGGGGAATCAGGGAGTACCCCTGCTGCTTCACAATGCCGTAGAGCCGCAGGATCTCCCGTTTGTGCATTAGCAGCCGCCGTACCCGCATGGGATCGGGGTTGAAGATGTTGCCGAAATCGTAAGGGCTGATGTGGCAGCCGTTTAACAGCATTTCCCCGCCCACCACGGAACACCAGGCGTCCTTCAAGTTGGCCCGGCCCATGCGCAGGGACTTGACTTCCGTGCCCTTGAGCTCGATTCCGGCTTCGAAGCTTTCCTCCACGAAGTAATCGTGGAAGGCTTTTTTGTTTTGGGCGATGGTCTTGGTATTTGCTTTGCCCGCCACGATTTCCTCCTCCTCTCAGTGGCCAGGGAATCCCCCGGCGTTTCGGAAATTCATTATACCACAGTCCCCGGGAAAATGGCAAGGGCTTTTCCTGGCGGATCCTGACAGGACAATCGCCTTTTATTCGGTGCGCAGTGCCACCACGGGATCCTTCTTGGCAGCGCTCCGGGAGGGGATGATCCCCGAGAACAAGGTGAGGGCCATGCTGATGAGGATCAGCACCAGAGCTACCTGGGGAGGCAGAGTGGCGTTGAGGGTTTCAATGCCGGTGAAGTGGTGGAGAATCTGATTGATGGGGATGCACAGCAAGTAGGTGATCAGCACCCCCAAAGCACCGGAGGTAAAGCCAATGATGAGGGTTTCGGCGTTGAACATCCGGGACACATTTCCCTTGGAAGCGCCGATGGCCCGGAGAATGCCGATTTCCTTGGTGCGCTCCTGAACGGAGATCAAAGTGATCACCCCAATCATGATGGAGGAGACGATCAGGGACACGGCCACAAAGGCAATGAGCACATAGGTGATGGCGTTGATAATGGAGGTCACCGAGGAGAGGATCAAGCCGATATAATCGGTGTACTGAATCTGCTCCAGGTCGTCCCGTCCGGCGTTGTAATCGGCGATGGCCTGCTCGATCACGTCCTTGTTTTCGAAAGAGGAGGCGTACAGGTTGATGGACGCCGGATCCTCCAGATCCACATATCCCAGCTCCTTCAGATTGTCCTCATAGGTGGAGTCGGAGAAGGTGAGCACCTGATCATAATAGGTGGCGCACTGCTCCGGGGTGTAGCTGCCCATGGCCTGATCCAGGGCTGCGGCCAGAGCGGCGGGATCCTGACCGGAAAGCTGCTGCTGGACCTGAGCGGCGTATTGGGCCCGGTATTGCTGTTCCGCCATCTGGGAGAACAGGTCTTCCAGTTCCTGATCGCTCATGGAGTCCAGATACTCCTGGGCGTCCGCCGCGCTAAGCCCTGCCTGTTCGGTCATGGCGTTCAGGAGGGTTTCCTCTTTCTGCTGCCGGTCCATGGACCCCACGGACTGTTCCAGAGCCTGATCCACCTGCTCTTGGGAGGGGATGCTCTGAATGGCCAGATAGGTGTCCGCCTTGCCCGACTGATCCAGGGAGGACACATAGTCTTCAAAGGCCGTCTGTTTTTCCGAATCCGTCATGTCGCCGGTGGTTTCCTGGAAGGGAAGTCCGGTGAAGATGTCCTTGGAGGGGTCCTCCAGCTGGGCCTGGACTGCCGGGGAATCTTCCGCCTGCTGGATAAGGTACTGGGTCAATTTGCTGGTGTAGCCGATAGAGCCGGATAGCATGGTGGAGGAAGCGTCCTCCTTAGGCCGGATGATCCCCGAGACCTTTAAGGTCAGGCCGTTGTCGTACAGGTACCGGAGGCCAGTGTCGGTCTGGCGGAGGTCCACATAGAGGCCGGTGGCCTGGTCCAGGGAGTAGCAGTCGGAATTGAGGATGGTCTTATATTCCCGGCTGCAAATATCCTCATAGGACCAGCTTTCCTTTCCGGAGTCGGACTCCACTTCGGTCTGGTTGACCGCTGCCTCCATGATGGCGTCCATTTCTTCCTGAGGCTTGAGGCCCAATGCGTAGAGGGCCATGTCGTCCAGTTCGTTGTTTTCGTCCAGCACCAGGACAATTTCATCGTAGTCGTTGGGCCAGGAACCGTACACCACGTCGTATTGGTTTTCCAGCATGGGACTGATCAGAGCTCCGTTGTCCCCGGGGACCATTTCCTGCCATAGGACCATGGAATTGCCGCCAGGAGACAGGGAGGAAAAAGCTTCCATGCCCCCGTAACTGTTTTGAAAATCGTTCATGGAAGACATATCGATGTCGAAGTATTCCCGCAGCAGGTCTTCCATCAGCTCTTGGGAATCGGAGCGGAGAATGGTACCGTCCACGGATTCCGTATACACCAGCAGCTGGGTGTCATAAGTGTACTGGACGCCGCTGACCGCCTGAGACAGAGGATCTTCCGGGTCCGCCCGGCGCTCCTCCAGGTAGGATTTGAAGGATTTCAGGTCATTCTGGATGGTTTCCGTGGCGCTCAGGGCATTGACCAGGTTGTAGACCATGGGCTTTTGGTAAACGGCGTTCTGGTCGTGATCGCTGTCGGAGTGGGCGGCGGCGATAAATTCCTCCATGAGGGACCCCAGGTCCATAGTTTGGGCCTCCAGGGTCAGGGGATAGGAGGAAAGGGTTTCCTCCTGTAGGGCGTCAATGTAGGTGGTGGTGCCTTGGGAAACGGCGTAGATCAAGGCGATGCCGATGATGCCGATGCTTCCCGCAAAGGAGGTGAGGGCTGTGCGGCTTTTCTTGGTAAACAAGTTTTTCAGGGACAGGCCAAAAGAGGTGAAAAAGGACATGGAGGGCTTTTTCTCCCGGCGGGCCACTTCCGTCCGGGCCCGGTCCTTTTCTCGTTCCGCCTGCTGTTCCTGGGGAGAGAGAGGGGCAGTGTCCCCGGTGATGGTGCCGTCCAGCATTTGGACAATCCGGGTGGAATACTGCTGGGCCAGATCCGGGTTGTGGGTGACCATGATAATGAGCCGGTCCTTGGAGATCTCCTTGAGGATCTCCATGACCTGGATGCTGGTTTCCGTATCCAGGGCGCCGGTGGGTTCATCGGCCAGAACGATGTCCGGATCGTTGACGATGGCCCGGGCGATGGCCACCCGCTGCATTTGTCCGCCGGACATTTCACTGGGACGTTTCCGAAGCTGGTTGCCCAAGCCCACTTGCTCCAAGGCTTCCTTGGCCCGCCGGCGGCGCTCCGACTTGGAAACGCCGGAAAGGGTCAAGGCCAGCTCCACGTTTTGGAGGACGGTCTGGTGGGGGATCAGGTTGTAGCTCTGGAAGACGAATCCCACAGAATGGTTCCGATAGGTATCCCAATCCCGGTCCTTAAAGTCCTTGGTGGACCGGCCGTTGATGATTAAATCCCCGGAGGTGTACTGGTCCAGCCCGCCGATCAGGTTCAGCAGGGTGGTTTTGCCGCAGCCGGAGGGGCCCAGGATGGAGACGAATTCGCTTTCCCGAAACTCCAGATCGATGCCCTTGAGGGCTTCCACCGGCTGTCCTCCGGCAGGGTATTCCTTGGTGATGTGCTTTAATTCCAGCATAGGGTACAGGATCCTTCCTCTCTTTGAAAAACGGCGCAGCCCCTAGGCACCTGCCGTAAAATTCCATACCGGTTATTATACCATATTTTCCCACCATTATGTTACGAAACCGTGAAGGGGCAAAAAGGAAAAGCCCGCTCTTGAGAGCAGGCTTCTGGTTGCGGCAGGCTACACCGCGCTGACCAAGGTCTCATATTTTTCCAGGGAACGGTTCCAGGAGGAGAAGTAGGGGTTGTTCCTGCGGTCGGTGAGCAGGCCCGTGTCCCGGAGGTAAGAGGACAAAAACCTTGTGACCTTCACCGCGCCGAAATAGTTGAGATGGTCGCCTTTGTCCCGGGTATCCCGATTCCAATCGATGTGGAGCCGGTCGTTTTCCAGATTCAGATCCACGTACTCACACCCCAGCTCCCGGGAAAGCTGGTGAATACCGTTGTGTTTGGCGGTGTTCCAATTGACGGTGCTGGGCATGCTCATCAACAGGAATTTGGCTCCATGGCTTTCGCACAGCGCCTGGATTTTTTCCACATAGTGCCGGTTAAGGGCAGGAATTTCCTCCAGGCGTTCCGTGGGCGCCATGTGGTTTTGAGCCGTGCTGGGGTTGACCGCGTTGCTGAAGCGGTACCCCTTGTTTTCGTCGGTCCAGGTATAGGAAGCCCCTCCCGTCACATCCCGCCAGGTGAGATTTTTCCACCGGTTGTGGTACCGGAAAATGGAAAATTGCTGTTTGACCCAGGTCATCACGGCGGTTTGGGGCTGGATTTTCCGATAGATGGCGTTTGTCTCCAGGAGGACCACTTTGGGGGATTGATCCTGCAAGGCCCGCTGGAGGAGAGCGTAGGTGTAATCCAGAGTCTGGTTGCTGGTGGCGCAGAGGTAGGAGGGATACCCTGTTTCCCGCCAGATCTGCAGGGGAGAGATAGAGGAATAGGCTTCGCTGTCCCCCAGTACCAGCACGTCGATGGAATTTTCCTGTTCTCCCAGAATCCCGTTGGCCTTCACCTCTTCCATGCCGGACTCCTTGGTGTTGTCCTTGGGGGCAAAGAGGAGGGAAGCCCCTGCCAGGAGAAGGATAAGCCCCGCGGCGAAGAGGATCCAGGTGAAAATACGTTTGACAATGACCATAGGCGTTCCCTCCTTAAAAGGCAGCGTAAATGGGATCTACCGGGAGATAGCCGATGCCGTAGGCCCCGAAGATCACCAAAAACAGGATCAATCCGTAAGCGGCGGCAAAGCGGATGACCACATGGCGTTCTCTCAGCCGTTGGCGGAGGGGGATCCCCTTTTCCTGGAGAAGGCCCACCAGGAGCACCAACAGCAAGGTGACCCCTACAATCCCGTAATCCGGAAGGTCCATTCCATAGGTGAACAGGGTGCCCTTCCACAGGGAATCCAGGGAAAAATCCGTGAAGATCCGCCGGGCCATGGCCAGTCCCGCTCGGAGTCCGTCGGCCCGGAAAAACAACTCGCCCAGACACACCAGCAAAAAGGTGCGCAGGATTTGAAACCAGCGATAGGGACGGCTTTGCCGGGAGATGCGGAGTTTGGAGGCCAGGGCGGCGGCCAAGGGATCCAGAGCGTTGCCTCCGGCAATGAGGGCGAAGTGATACAGCCCAAAGAACAGGTACTGCCATCCAGCGCCGTGCCAGAGGCCGTTGCAGACCCAGACGCAGAACAGCACCAGAACCGCCGCGAAAATCCCGTAGTACAGCATCGCGCAGGAGGGGCGCGTGCCGGACAGGCGGATGCACAGCTGATTGCCGCCGCTCATGCCCAAAGCAGGGAGCGTGTTGCCGGAAAAGGTAAGCACAAGTTTGTCCGCATCCACGGGTTCAAACGAGAAGGTCAAATTTTCGCGGATGATACTGTCGGTCAGCAGGACAGTCTGCGTGAAAATCGGTAACCCCTGCCGTGTCAGGATCAGCGTCGCTGTGCCGCCGGATTCACTGCTCAGCGCCGTAACGGGCAGGCTGATTTCGCGGATGCCGCCATCCGGCAGGGGGAGCGAGAACGTCTCGCCGTCCGTCAGCGGATGCAGATGCGTCTGCGCCGCCGCGTCGATGGTAAACGCCCGCGTCTGCCACGTCGGGGTGAACAAAGCACCATACAGCGCCAGCACCAGCGCAATCACGAGCGTCACCCAAAGCCCTTTTTTCAGCACAGCGGAATCGCCGA
>UQQZ01000047.1 GCA_900543305.1 uncultured Oscillospiraceae bacterium | reverse complement strand
TCACTGGCTGAGATCGGCAAGCAGTTCTCCCGCCGCCTGGACGGCCAATTTTACATACTCTCCCAGGGAGAGCTGCTCCACTCCCACCACGGTGACGGAGCACCGGTTGACGGGGATCAGCAGCTTTTGGGCAGGGCTTTCGGAGACCGCGGCCGCCATGGCGGGGGTGATTTCCCCCAAAAGGGCGTTGGCGGTGAGGATCCCCATGGGGCCCGCAATGATATCCGCTGTGGCGGCGTTGACCACCACGGGATTTTCTCCGGTGGCGGCGGCATCGGCGCCGGCTTTGAGCATGTCGGCGGTGGCCGCAGAATTGGCCCCGATGGCGATGATCTCCGCAGGCAGGGCCGCTGCCTTGCACTGGGCCACCAAAGTGGCCCCCATTCTGCCCCCTTGGCCGTCGATGACCAAAATGCGTTTATGTTTCATGATAGGTCCGCCTTTCTATAAAACAATACTATGTACTCAAACTTTATGTCCGGTAATCCGTGTCCACGGTGCGGGACACAGTGAGCTCACCGCCCAAAAATTCCTGGGCGGTATGGCCTTCCACGGTGAGCTCTTCTCCCCCGCACCGGATGGAAATGTTGGTCAGGTTCTGGGTGTAGGAGGAGAAAGTGGCTGTCATGGCCTGGAGCATCCGGACACCTTCCTCCCCGGACAGGGAGGCTGCCTGCTCCGACAGTTCCACCGTCAGGGACAAGGTGTCCCCCTGGCTGTAAGTGACGGTGCTGCCTTCCCGGCTTTCAGTGCCTCCGTCATCCAGGTTGGCGGAAAGGAGGCTCACCCCTTCCGGAGCCCCTCCCAGGTATACCATCTGCCGGAGAATGTCCTCCAGATCTCCGGGGGTGTCGTGGACCACATATTCCACGAAGCTCTCCCCATCAGGCACAAAGACCGACACGTCTCCCACCCATTGGGCAACGTCTTCCTGGGAGGTTCCCCCGTAGATGTCCGAGGCCACCACCCCGTCCAAGGGCTTGGTCTGGGTGTATGGGGTGCCTCCAAACCAGCCGTATTCCACCCCGAAAAAGGCGAATACCCCCAGAGCCACCACCAACACGGCCAGCAGAGGCATCACCGTATCCATGACCCGACGCATCTTCCGGTACCGTTGGCGGCTGGCAAATCCCGGCTTCCCTTGCTGGAACACAAATTCCTCCCAGACGAAGTCCAGCACCCCTTCCCCGGGGGCCAGGGACCGAAGGGCGGCCTGGGATTGGATCAGGGTGATTTTGGCTTTTTTCTGGGCGGCCTGAGCCAGCCGCTGCCACCGGGCCGGGGAAATCCCCAGGACTCGGGCGGCTTCCTGGCCAGAAAGTTCCAGCCTGTCCCGGCAGAACAGGGCCCCCTTGTGGGGCAGGCGCAGGCGCATCACACCACGGAGGGGGTCGGTGATGGAAAAGGGGAAGGAAAACCGGGGTGTTTCCTGGACTTCTCCGTCCCGTTTCCGCTTTTTCGGCCGCTTGGGCCGGCGGAGAGAATCGTCCACACAGTTGCGGTAGGCCACTCCCAGAAAGCCTTCCCGGCCCTGGAGAACCTGATTCCAGGTCTTGGGCCCGGAAACCATATCGCACAGAGAGACCACCATCAAGTCCAGAGCCCGGCTGGCGTGTCCGGTTTCCAAATAACACAGGGCAAACAGGTCCTGCCCCCAGGCGTCAAAAAAAGATTTCAATTGGGAGAGGTCGGCGTGAAAGGTTGGCAAAAGAGCTCACTCCTTTTTGGTTGAAGATGGGGCGGACAAGCGTCGCTCCTGGCGTTCCCGCTGTTTCCGCTGGTGTTTTTTCCGGTGTTTCTTCCGCAGGTTTTTCAGGTCCATGCCGATGCCGCTGTGTTCCAGCCACATGCTGACCTCCGCCCCCAGGAACATGATGTACATGCAGAAGAACAGCCAGAACATCAGGATCACCAAGGTGGCAAGGCTGCCGTAAATGGAGAAGTCGGAGAAATTTTCCACAAACAGAGAGAAAAAGTAGGAGAACAACACCCAGCCAGCCGCGCTGAACGCGGCTCCCGCCACATTGTGCAGAAACTTGGGCCGGCTTCGGGGCACGCCACAGTAGAGTAGCGTGAAAAAGAGAAACAGCAGAATAAAGCCTGCCAGAGATTTAAAATTGATGAGCAAAGTGGCGAAAAAAGGCGGGGAATGTTCCAATAGGTTCCGGTAGATGGTGGAACCGAATACCAGCAGAGCCGCCGCCACAATCAGCACCGCGGCGAAGATGATCACATACACCACGGCCACTGCCCGCAGATGAAAATATCCCCGGGTTTCCTTGGCCTGGAAAATCTGATCCAGCCCCTTGATGATGGCCAACATGCCCATGGAGGAGGACCAGATGGCGGCGATCACTGCCACAGGAATCACACCGGAGGACTGTAAGGGGTCGGGCAGCAGGGACTCCAGATACAGGGCCACGCTTTCGGGGAACACCTGCAGAGCCGCCTCGATCAAGGTGACCCCGTCACCAAAGTGAATCTGCTGCATGAGGGTCAGCAAAAAGGCCACAAATGGCAAAAAGGAGATGATGAGAAAAAATGCCCCGTGGGCGGCGCTGGAATCCAGACGGTCTCGGTCCACCCGCTCCATGAACCAGCTGACATGCTTTTTCAGCAGCTTCACAGGGCATCCTCCTTTCCTAAATCGCAGTGGGTAAGTTGGCGGCAGTTTAGCAGTCTGTTTTCCTTTTATCTTACCACAAAACAGGGCTATTTACCAGAAAATCCAGGGGAGTTTTGAAGGTCGGCACAAAAAAGGAACATCTTTTCGCAAAAGAAAAAAGGGAAAATTGCAAAAACCAGGAGGGGAAGACGGGTGTCCTTCTAGAGAGGATTTGTGAAAAACGCACGGGAAAAAGGGGACAAAACCCACTGGAAACCCATGGGAAAGGTTACAAAACTGAGATAAATTCGGAGTTTCCAGGCGAAAAAATGAGAAAAGTAGTTAATTTACCCAAAAAGGCCCCTTTCTCAAATATGAATTTTTCATTTATAACAGTTGCAAAATTTTGCAATTTGGTGTATCATAACACCATTGTGAGCCGATGGTGACCCCACAGGCTCATAAAATTTTTCCTAGAATATCAGGGGGAATTCGAATGAAGCTCAGAAAAATTCTGGCTGTTGTTCTCGCCCTGGCTATGGTGTGCATGACCTTCACCGCTTGCGGTGACGATTCTACCAGCAGCACCACTACCAGCAGCGGAACCACCAGCACAGAGACCAGCAGCGGCGCTGGGGACGATACCAGCAGCACCACTGACGACGGCGGCAGCGCTGCCACCGGCGAAGTGACTCTGTTCACCCGCAAGGATGTGGATCCTTCCAAGAACTTGAACGTTCGTGCTGGCATGGAGCCCACCGGCTTGAACACCATGCTCTCCACCTACGCCATTGAGTTCAACTTGATTGGCCACCTGTATGAGACTCTGTACGTTCTGGACGAGAACGACGTGCCCCAGCCCGGCGCTGCCGAGAGTGTGGATGTCTCCGACGATGGCACTGTTTACACTTTCCATCTCCGTGACGACGGCGTGTGGACCAACGGCGATCCTGTCACTGCCAACGACTTTGCTTTTGCTTGGCAGCAGGTTCTGACTCCCGATGTGGCGGCTGACTACGCCTACATGCTCTACTTCATCAAGAACGCCGAAGCTTACCTGAACGGCGAATGCGAGTGGGAAGACGTTGGCGTCAAGGTGGTTGACGACTCCACTCTGGAAGTCACCCTGGAGAAGGCTATCCCCTATGCTACTTATCTGTTCACCTTCGGCACTCTGGCTCCTGTAAACCAGAAGTTCTACGAGGCCGTTGGCGCTGACAGCTACAACACCGAGGCTGAATACTTCTGCACCAATGGCCCCTTCGCCATGGTGGAGTGGTCTCATGACAGCCAGATGGTCATCCAGAAGAACGACGCTTGGCACGGCGCTGGCGACATCCAGGTTGAGCAGATCACCTATCGGATCATCACCGACGCTCAGGCGGCTCTGACCTCCTACATGTCCGGCGAACTGGATTACACCGATCTGACCAGCGGCCAGCTGATGCAGCAGGCTAAGGATGCCGGCTACGAAGTCACCAGCATGACTCCCGGTTCTTCCTTCTACATGATGGTCAACTGCAAGGATCAGTACCTGTCCAACGTGAACCTGCGTCGTGCTCTGGCTCTGGGCTTCGACAAGCAGGCCATGATCGATGCCGTGTATCAGAACGACAACCAGCCCATGACCAGCTTTACGCCTCCTTCGGTGTTCGGCAACAACAACTCCTCCTTCCAGGAGGCTCTGAATGCCGAGTACGGCGATCTGGCTCCTGGCACCGGCGATGTGGAAGCTGCTAAGGGCTACCTGGAGACCGCTCTGTCCGAGCTGGGCTGCACTGTGGAAGACCTGTCCGCTCACATCACCATCGACTGCGGCGATGACAAGACTTCTCAGACTCAGGCTGCTTTCTATCAGGAGCAGTGGAGACAGAATCTGGGCATCGAGGTCACCATCAATCCCATGATCACCAAGCAGGGCGCTACCAACCGTCAGAACGGCAACTATTGCCTGTCCATCACCGGTTGGTCCCCCGACTACAACGATCCTATGACCTTCCTGGATCTGTGGGTTACCGATGGCGGTAACAACGACAGCGGCTGGAGCAGCGAGGAGTATGACTCTCTGATTGCTCAGGCTGGTGACGGCCACGAAGATCTGGAAGCTCGTCAGCAGGCCTTCTATGACTGCGAGAAGATCATCTTCGACGAGTATCCCATCATTCCCTGCTATTGGAGAAGCGATGCTTACACTTACAATGCCGATAAGATTTTGGGCGGCCTGCGTCTGACCAACTTCCAGACTCGGTATACCTATGTGGAGCTGGCTGCCTAAGTAAAACCAAAGCAGCAAGCAGCACGACTTTAATCACCGCGCTATAACGATCTGTTGTACACAGGCGAGGGCGTTTCGGCGTCCTCGCCCCGCGGTGTTTTTAAGGTCCTTTCCCGGGAGATCCGGGGGAATGGGGAAGGTGAACCTGGTTCCATGGTGATTGCATCTGTGGGAGAGGCACTCCTTTCCTGGCGCAAAAGGCCCGTGGGTGGCCTTTGGAGCGCCTTTCAGTCTTGATTTACATTAAAAAATATTGGAAAGGAGGAAATTGCCGCATGTTAAAGTATTTTCTCAAGCGAATCGGCTATGCCATTGTCACCTTGTTTGTGCTGGTCACCCTGACCTTCTTCATGCAGCGTCTGCTGCCCGGCGACCCCTTTATCGGTGACAAACAGCTGCCCCAGGCCACTATGGACGCACTTTACGCCAAGTACGGCTTGGACAAGCCTGTTTGGGTGCAGTACCTTATGTATCTCGGCAATTGCCTGCACGGCGATCTGGGTCTTTCCCTGCAAAACAACCGTCCCGTCACCACCATCATCGGAGAATCCTTCGTGGTCTCCTTTGACGTGGGCATCCGGGCCATTATCTTTGCCTTTGTGTTGGGTGTCATTCTGGGCACCATTGCCGCCATCAAGCATGGCCGCGCCCTGGACACCGTCTGCATGCTCATCGCCTTGATCGGCGTGTCCGTGCCAAGTTTCATTGTGGGTTCGATCCTCCAATATTATCTGGGCCTGCAATTGACCCGGGCAGCGGGAACCGCCATCTTCGCCACCACCGGATGGAGCGCTTTGAACTCCAAGATCCTGCCGGTGTTTGCTCTGGGCTTCGGCTCTCTGGCGCAGATTTCCCGTCTGACCCGTACCTCCATGCTGGACGTGCTGGGCCAGGATTACATCAAGACCGCTAAGGCCAAGGGCCTTTCCCAGCCCGCCATTATCTGGAAGCATGCCCTGCGCAACTCCATCATGCCTGTGGTTACCGTTTTGGGACCCATCACCGCCGGCGTTTTAACAGGCGCCTTCGTGGTGGAGAACATCTTCTCCATCCCCGGCTTGGGCCGTTACTTCGTGCAGAGCATCCAGGTTTACGACTACACCATGATCTCCGGTACCACCATTTTCTACGGGGCCTTCCTGATTCTGGCCAACCTGGTGGTAGACCTGGTCTATGGTATTATCGACCCGAGAGTCAAGCTGGAGGAGGCATAAGCGCATGGAAAAGATTGACAAGAGCAGGTTTGCCTGGGTGGGCGCCGACCCGGAACGTCGGGAAGGCATCGCCCGTCCCAGTGTGACCTATTGGAAAGACGCCATGAACCGGCTGTTGAAAAACAAGGTGGCTGTGGTTTGCCTGGCCATTATTGTGCTGCTGATTCTGTCCTGTGTGATCGTTCCTTTCCTGGTACCCTTCGAGAGCCGCGAACAACATTTGGCTGAAACCTATCTGGGCTTCTTCGCCCCCTGTACCGACTCCCGCTACGAGGGCCAGAATTTGGTGCACGTGTTCGGCACCGACAGCCTGGGCCGTGACCTGTTGGTCCGTGCCTTCGAAGGCGGCCGTGTGTCCCTGATGATCGCCTTCTCCGCCGTGTTCGTCAACCTGATCATCGGCATGATCTACGGCGGCATTTCCGGTTACTTCGGCGGCATGGTGGACAACATCATGATGCGTATTGTGGAAGTGGTCAACGGCATCCCCTACTTGATCGTGGTGGTGCTGCTGATGATGGTGCTGCCCAAGGGCATCTTCACCATGGTGGTTGCCTACGCCACCGTAGGCTGGACCGGCATGGCCCGATTGGTCCGTGGTCAGTGTCTGGCCTTGAAGAACCAGGAATTTGTGGTGGCTGCAGAGGCCATGGGCGCCAAGGCCTCCCGGATTATCGGGAAGCACCTGCTGCCCAACACCCTGTCCGTCATCATCATCAACGTGACTCTGGCTGTGCCCAGCGCCATCTTCACCGAGGCGTTTTTGTCCTACATCGGCATGGGCGTGCCTGTGCCTCAGCCCTCTTGGGGCATGCTGGCCCAGGAAGGCGCCGCCGTGTTCCAGCTCTATCCCTCTCAGCTGTGGATTCCCGCCATCGCCATCAGCTTGACCATGCTTTCGTTCAACCTGTTGGGCGACGGTTTGCGGGATGCCTTTGACCCGCGTTTGAGGAGGTGACAACCATGGAAAAGGATATGAAGAAAGTCGTTCTCGATGTGAAGGATCTGCATGTGTCCTTCGATACCTATGCCGGCGAAGTCAAAGCCGTCCGTGGCGTCACTTTTAACCTCCATGAGGGCGAAGTGCTGGCCATTGTGGGCGAATCCGGCTGCGGTAAAAGCGTGTCGGCCCAGACGATTATGAAGCTCAACCCCATGCCTCCTGCCCGTATCCCCCAGGGCGAGGTCCATTTGGGCGAGCACGACATCGTCAAGGCCAGTGAAAAAGAAATGCAGTCCCTGCGCGGCAAGGAAGTGGCCATGATCTTCCAGGATCCCATGACCTGCCTGAACCCCACCAAAACTGTGGGCAAGCAGATTGTGGAAGCCATCCGGCATCACCGGAAGCTCACCGCTGCCGAAGCCAAGAAGGAAGCCATCAAATATTTGAGCCTGGTGAACATCCCCAATCCCGAGGAGCGCGCCCGGCAGTATCCCCATGAATTTTCCGGCGGCATGCGGCAGCGTGCCATGATCGCCATGGCTCTGTCCTGCAACCCCAAGGTGCTGATTGCCGACGAGCCCACCACCGCTCTGGACGTGACCATTCAGGCCCAGATTATGGACCTGCTGGCGGAGATCAAGGAAGAGACCAACACGGCCATCATCCTGATCACCCATGACCTGGGCGTTGTGGCCGGCATGGCCGACCGTGTGGCGGTTATGTACGCTGGTAAGATCGTGGAGACCGGTTCTGTGGAAGACATCTTCTACCGGAACAAGCATCCCTACACCCAGGCTCTGTTGAAGAGCCTGCCCTCCGTGGACGCGGACAAGAAGGAGCGGCTGGTATCCATTGCCGGTACCCCGCCCGATCTGCTGGCGCCGCCCAAGGGCTGTGCCTTTGGCGCCCGCTGCACCCATTGCATGAAGATCTGCCAGGAGGAACAGCCTCCGGAATTCACCGTGGGCGAAGGCCATGTGGCCTCCTGCTGGCTGCTCCATCCCGACTGTCCCAGCGCGGAAGAAAGGGGAGAGAAAAATGCCGACTAACAACAACGAAGTGCTCCTTTCTCTGGAGGACATCTGCAAATACTTTAAGGTATCCGGCGGCACCCTGAAGGCCGTGGACCATGTGACCTTCGATATCCACAAGGGCGAGACCGTGGGCCTGGTGGGCGAGTCCGGCTGCGGCAAGTCCACCCTGGGCCGGGTGGCCATGGGCATTTACACCCCCACCTCCGGCAAACTGACCTACAAGGGCAAGGAAGTCAACCTGAAGCACGCGGGAGACCGTTTCAACTATTCCAAGCGGGCCCAGATCATCTTCCAGGACCCCTACGCCTCTCTGGATCCCCGTATGACCGTTTCCTCCATCATTGAGGAGGGCATGGTCATCCACAAGATGTACGACGACAAGCGCCGCAAAGAGCGGGTGTACGAATTGCTGGAGATGGTAGGCCTGAACCGGGAGCACGCCAACCGGTTCCCCCACGAATTTTCCGGCGGTCAGCGTCAGAGAATCGGCATTGCCCGAGCTCTGGCCATTGAGCCCGAGTTCATCGTCTGCGACGAACCCATTTCCGCTCTGGACGTGTCCATCCAGTCCCAGGTGATCAACCTGCTGGCGGACCTTCAGGAGCGTCTGGGCCTGACCTACCTGTTCATCGCCCATGACCTGAACATCGTCAAGTACATTTCCGACCGGATTGCCGTGATGTACCTGGGCAATGTGGTAGAGCTGGCAAGCTCCGACGAGCTGTACCAGAACACCCTCCATCCCTATTCCAAGGCTCTGCTGTCCGCGGTGCCCATCCCGGATCCCAGCAAGGAAGCCCAGAAGAAGCGGATCATCATTTCCGGCGACGTGCCCAGTCCCATCAATACCCCCAAGGGCTGCAACTTTGCCGGCCGTTGCCCTCAGGCTTGCGACAAGTGCAAAGAGTCCAAGCCTCAGCTGAAAGAAATCGTTCCCGGCCATTATGTGGCCTGCCACCTGGTAGAGCCCCAGATGTAAGGGATTCCCAAAAGGTTGCCGTTTGCGCGGCAGCCTTTTTCTTTTTTCCTTTCCAATTTCCCGGGGAACGTGTACAATAAAGGCAAAGCTCCGGCCTGTGCCGGAATTCAGGGAGGAATAGACCGTGATTTTGACACCTAAATATCCCCATTTACTGCACGGGGGAGACTACAATCCGGACCAGTGGCTGGACCGCCCCGACATTTTGAAAGAGGATCTCCGGCTGATGAAAGAAGCCCACATCAACTGTGTGTCTGTGGGGATTTTCGCCTGGTCCAAACTGGAACCGGAGGAAGGCCGGTACGAATTTGACTGGCTGGAGGAGATCCTGGACCGGCTTTTTGCCCAGGGGATCACTGCGGTGCTGGCAACCCCTTCCGGTGCCAAGCCGGTGTGGATGAGCGAGAAGTATCCGGAAATCCGCCGGGTGGGGCCGGACCTGCACCGGGATGAGACGGGCCAGCGCCACAATCACTGCTATACTTCGCCCCTGTACCGGGAAAAGGTCCAGGCCATAGACCGGGCCCTGGCTCAGCGGTTCGGCCGCCATCCCGGGGTGATTTTGTGGCACCTGTCCAACGAATACGGGGGCATGTGCTATTGTCCCCAGTGTCAGGCCGCCTTCCGACGGTGGCTTCGGGAAAAATACGGCACCTTGGACCGGCTCAATCACAGCTGGTGGACCGGCTTCTGGAGCCACACTTACACGGACTGGGATCAAATCCACGCTCCTGTTCCCCGGGGAGAAATGAGCATCCACGGGCTGAACCTGGACTGGAAGCGTTTTGTGACAGATCAAGTGTGTGATTTTATGAAACTGGAACGGGATGCGGTAAAGTCCGGAAATCCGGACATTCCTGTCACCACAAATTTCATGTACGATTTTCCGGACTACAACTACTTCAAGTTCAAGGATCTTCTGGACGTAATTTCCTGGGACAGCTATCCCCAATGGAGAAACGGGGACAATACCCAGGTGGCCATGGACTTCGCTTTAGAGCACGACAGAATGCGTTCCCTAAAGCGTCAGCCCTTCCTGCTCATGGAGTCCACCCCCAGCTACACCAACTGGACGCCCGTCTCTAAGATGAAGAAACCGGGGCTTCACCTGGCCTCCAGCATGCAGGCAGTGGCCCACGGCTCCAACTCGGTACAGTATTTCCAGTTCCGCAAGAGCCGGGGTTCCTTTGAGAAATTCCACGGAGCGGTGGTGGACCATTACGGCAAAAGCGATACCCGGGTGTTCCGGGATGTGGCACAGGTGGGCAGACGCTTGGAAGAGCTGGACGGACTCTACGAAAGCCAAGTCCATCCCCAGGTGGCCCTGGTATTGGATACGGAAAACCGCTGGGCTCTGGAAAACGCCGCAGGCCCTCGGAATTGCGGCATTCACTACTGGGAGCAGGTAAAGTCCCATTATAAGGCTCTGTGGGAGTGGGGCATCCCGGTGGACATTGTGGACCAAGAGTGCTCTCTGGAGGGGTACCGGCTGGTGATCGCTCCCATGCTGTACCTGCTCCGGGCAGGGTTTGGGAAAAAACTCCGGGACTTTGTGGAGCAGGGAGGCACCTTGGTGGGCACTTACCACACGGGACTGGTGGACGAAAATGACCTGTGCTTCCTGGGCGGTTGGCCCGGGGATGGACTCATGGAGGTGTTTGGCCTGTGGCATGAGGACACGGATGCCCTGTGGGACGGGGAACAGAACAGCCTGGTGCTGGAAGGAGGCAAGTCCTATGTTCTCCGGGACCTGTGCGCCTTGATCCATCCCAGAGGGGCCCAAGTGCTGGGCACTTATGGGGAGGATTTCTATCAGGGGGAACCTGCCCTGACGGTGAACCGGTTTGGAAAAGGCAAGGCCTATTACCTGGCTGCGCCGGCTGAGGAAGGTTTTTACAGGGATTTTTACCGGAATCTGGAAAAAGAACTGGAACTTCGTCGGGCTTTGCCGGTGGATCTGCCCCACGGGGTGGAAGCCTGTCTCCGGGAAGACGACAGCCGGGACTATGTATTTTTGCAGAATTTTTCCGAGGAAGCCCGGAAGATTTCCCTGCCGGAAGGGTATACTCTCTGGGGAGAAGAGAATCCGGTGCAGGAGATCCAACTGGCCCCTTACGACAGCCTGGTGCTGGTGCGGCAGAAGAAAACAGACCGGTAATCGGGGGAAAGATGGCCTTTTTTCCCGCTGGGAAATACAAAAGTGGGCAAAAAAAGGGGTAAAAAATTGTCAGGTACGGCAAAAATAAAAAAAGCGAGAAAATTTTGTAGAATCGCATCGATTTGTATGTTAAGATTTTATTAAGAAAGGTGGCGCGAATCTCGCGCCGACGGCATGGATTTCGAAAGCAAAATCGGGAAAAGAAAGGAAATGCTGGATTATGGAACAATCGGCTCAGTATTTTTTCAGCCCTGAAAACCGCGTAGCCCCTCTGGGCATTGTGGCCATGGAGGGCGCGGAGGAACTGTCCCAGAAGATCGAGTCTCACCTGGTGCGGTGGGCCAATCAGGCGGGCATGAATGTGGATAGCTTCCGGATCGGGTGCAGCTGCCCCCGGTTCTCTTCCGGTGACGGCAAGGGCATCCTCAACAGCACCGTTCGGGGCTATGACCTGTACATCATTGTGGACGTGGGCAATTACAGCTGTACCTACAAGTACTTCGGCAAGGAAAACCACATGTCTCCCGACGACCATTTCCAGGATCTCAAGCGGCTGATCCAGGCCGCCATGGGGAAGGCCCATCGAATCAACGTGGTGATGCCCCTGCTGTACGGCGGCCGGCAGCATCGCAGAAGCTATCGGGAGTCCCTGGACTGCGCTTTTGCCCTGCAGGAGCTCCAGAACATGGGAGTTTCCAACGTGGTCACCTTCGACGCCCACGATCCCCGGGTGCAAAACGCCGTGCCCCTGATGAGCTTTGACAACTTGATGCCTTCCTATCAGGTGCTCAAGACCATGTTCCGGGCTTTCCCGGACATCTCCACCGACCGGGATGCCTTCATGGTGGTCAGCCCCGACGAAGGCGCCCTGAACCGGAACATGTACTACGCCTCCGTGCTGGGGTGCGAGCTGGGCATGTTCTACAAGCGCCGGGATTATTCCCGGATGGTGGACGGCCGCAACCCCATTGTGGCTCACGAGTATCTGGGTTCCGACGTGGAGGGCAAGGATGTGTTCGTTTCCGACGACATCATTTCCTCCGGGGAATCCATGCTGGATATCGCCTACAACCTGAAGGCCCGGAAAGCCAAGCGGATTTTTGCCTACGCCACCTACGCCATCTTCACCAACGGCCTGGCAAGCTTCGACAAGGCCTATCAGGATGGGCTCATTGACGGCGTGTTCGGCTCCAACCTGACCTACCGTACGGAAGAGCTGAAGAATCGGCCTTGGTTCTATGAGGTGGACGTGTCCAAGTATATTGCCTACTTTATCTCCGCCCTGAATCACGATATGTCCGTTTCCGCCATGATCGAACCCCACGAGAAGATCGAGGCACTGTTGGAGCGTCGCCGCAAGGAGCGTTCCAAGGAAGCAGGGGCCCAGCTGACCTTCTAAAAAATAGAATCCAACCTATCCAGGGGAGGCACACAGGTGTCTCCCCTTTTTCTTTCCAAAAGAAGAAATAACCAATCGCGGCCACTCGGGGAAACCTTGGCACTAGAAAAACCCCGCGAAGGAAAAGTTCTTTGCCTGGATTCTCTCGGGAAAAGCGTAGAATAAAGGAAAACCCAAAAGATGAAATAACCAATCGCGGCCACTCAGGGAAGACCTGGCACGAAAAAGTCCCCGCGAAGGAAAAGTTCTTTGCCTACTTTCTTTCAAGAAAGTAGGGGGGGTTTACAAATGGAGGGAAAGCGCATATAATAGGCGTAAACCGAATGAGAACAAGGCGCTGGCCAGGCCTGGTCCTGGCCGGAAGGAAAGAAGTACCCGTCCGCCCGGACGTCAGAGAGCAGGGGTCACCGGCTGCAAGCCCTTGCCGTTTGAGGGCGGGGAAATGCGTTCCGGAGCAGGCGGAGGGAAATACCCGCCCGGCGGGAGCCGTTATCATCCCCAAGAGTCCAAAGCGAAGTGGGACCGCGAGAGAATTATATCGCCTTCGCAGATGTGTGCACACGTCTGCGAGGGCGTTTTTTCATGGGTCCCGGGAGAAAGGAGTGGCTGCCATGTTTCGAAAACTCAAGGAGGACCTGGACGCCGTTATGGAGCGGGATCCTGCGGCCCGTTCCCGGTTGGAGGTGTTCTTCCTGTATTCCGGATTTAAAGCGGTCCGGTCTCACCGGAAAGCCAACTGGTGTTACCGTCACAACCTGAAATTCCTGGCCCGATGGATTTCCCAGCGGTCCCGGAAAAAAACGGGCATCGAGATTCACCCGGGTGCCACCATTGGCCGGGGCTTGTTTATCGACCACGGCATGGGAGTGGTGATCGGGGAAACCACCCAGATCGGCGACAACTGCACTTTGTACCAGAACGTGACCCTGGGAGGTACCGGTAAGGACCACGGGAAACGCCATCCCACCTTGGGGGACAATGTGTTGGTGGGAGCGGGAGCCAAGGTGCTGGGTCCCTTCACCGTAGGGGATAACGCCCGGGTTGCCGCGGGAGCTGTGGTGCTGGACGCTGTGCCCCCCAACGCCACTGCCGTGGGAGTGCCCGCCCGAGTGGTGCGCATCGGAGGACAAAAGGTCAGCCATGCCAGCGACCAGCTGGATCAGATCCATGTGGCGGACCCGGTGTCTATGGAATTGTGCCGTATGCGGGGAGAGATGGAACGTCTCCAGCAGCGGCTGGAAGCCCTGGAAGGACAGCAAACCCCTTCCGCACAGCAGTGAAACAGGGAATGCCGGGCCTGGCCCGGAAGAAAGGATGAAATAGAATGGAACTTTACAATACGCTGACCCAAAAGAAAGAACCCTTTGTCACCCATACCCCGGGACAGGTGAAAATGTACACCTGCGGTCCCACGGTGTATCACTATGCCCACATCGGCAACCTGCGCAGCTATCTGATGGAAGACGTGCTGGAGAAATTTCTCCGGTACGAAGGGTATCAGGTGGACCGGGTGATGAACATCACCGATGTGGGACACCTGTCCAGCGACGCCGATACCGGAGAGGATAAAATGCTGGCCGGCGCCCGCCGGGAGCACAAGACGGTGCTGGAGATTGCTAAATTCTACACCGACGCCTTTTTCCAGGACTGCGAGAAGCTGAATATCCGCAAGCCCGATACGGTGGTGCCCGCCACCAGCCGGGTGGATGACTTTATCCACATGGTGGAAGTGCTGCTCCAGAAGGGCTACGCCTACGAGGCGGGAGGCAATGTGTACTTTGACACCTCCAAGCTCCAGAATTACTACGTCTTCGGCAACCAGACCGGGGAAGACCTGGCGGTGGGCGTGCGGGACAGCGTGGAGGAGGACCAGAACAAGCGGAATAAAACCGACTTTGTGCTGTGGTTTACCAAGTCCAAGTTCGATGACCAGGAGCTGAAATGGGAGTCCCCCTGGGGATTGGGGTATCCCGGCTGGCACATCGAGTGCTCCGCTATCAGCGTTCACTTTTTGGGAGAGTATCTGGATCTCCACTGCGGCGGCATCGACAACGCCTTCCCCCATCACACCAACGAGATCGCCCAGAGTGAAGCCTACCTGGGCCATCCCTGGTGCAAGCACTGGTTCCATGTGCTTCACTTAAACGACGCCCGGGGCAAGATGAGCAAGTCCAAAGGGGGCTTTCTCACCGTGTCCCTCCTGGAGGAGAAGGGGTATAATCCCCTGGTGTACCGTCTGTTCTGCCTCCAGTCCCACTACCGCAAGCCTTTGACCTTCTCCTTTGAAAGTCTGGACAACGCTGCCCAGGCTTATCAGAAGCTGGTGACTCGGATCGCCGGGCTGAAAAAGGAGGGTGAGCCGGATCTGGAAGCTGCCCGGCCCTACCAGGAGAAGTTCAAGGAGGCCCTGGGCAATGACCTGAACACTTCCCTGGGCTTGACGGTGCTGTACGATCTGCTGAAAGCGGATCTTTCCGACGCCACCAAGCGGTATCTGGTGGGGGATCTGGATCAAGTGCTGTCCTTGGGGCTGCTGGAAGCGGCAGAGAAGGCTGCGGCTCCCAAGGGGAAGGAGCTTTCTGCCCAGGAGACCCAGGAGATTGAAGCCCTGATTGCAAAGCGAGCGGAAGCCCGGAAGAACAAGGACTGGGCCACCGCCGATGCCATTCGGGACGAACTGGCTGCCCGCCATGTGGTGATGAAGGATACCGCAAACGGCGTGGAGTGGCATGTGGATGGCTGACAGAAATGCTTGCCGGCATGCCCTTGACTTCACCTGGCTAAAGGAGTAAGATACTGGAGAAAGGATCAGCCCAACGGTGGGAGTGCCGTTGGGCTTTCGTTTATCAAACGTACAAAAGGAGGATTCCATTATGGAAATTTGTGGGAAGCGGGAAATGGACCTGCTGGAAAAGATCGGATTTACCCGGATTGCCGGATCTGCCGAGGAGGAGAAAGCGGCTCAAATTCTGAAGGCGGAGTGTGACGCCTTGGGTGTGCCGGCCATCATTGAGCCCTTTGAAATCGAGCAGGGCATTGTGGAGGAGGCCAAGCTGGAGATTCTGGAGCCCTTCCATCAGGAGTACCCTGTCACCGGGTATCAGTGCGCGGAGAACACCCCGGAAGAGGGCCTGACCGCGGACTTCCTCTATGTGGAGAACGCCACCGATGTAAATCTCAGTGACGCCAAGGGCAAGATTGTCCTGGTCAACGGCTTTATGCGGGTGCCCCTGTTCCGGAAACTGATCAAAGCGGGCGTGGCAGGCATTGTCACCATGGAAGGCCAGCTCCGGGACGACCGGCAGGAAACGGACCTGGCCACCCGGAAGCTGCGCCGGACTCTGCGGGCTTTCGGCAACGTGCCCATGGTCCACACCCGGGTGCTGGATGCCATTGACATGGTCCGCAAGGGCGCCTGCAAGGCCCGGATTGTCCTGAAGGGTCACACCGAGGAGCGGACCTCTCACAACGTGGTGGCCACGGTGCTGGGCACGGAGCATCCGGAGCAGATTGTCTCCTTCGGCGCCCATTACGATTCTGTGGCCTTCTCCAAGGGCGTTTACGACAACGGAGCCGGTTCTGTGATCAACATGGAAATCCTCCGGTACTTCCAGGAGAATCCTCCCAAGCGGACCCTGAAGTTCATGTGGTACGGCTCTGAGGAGATCGGTCTGGAAGGCAGCTGGGCCTATGTGAAGGCTCACAAGGACGAGCTGAAGGACCACCTGCTGATGATCAACGTGGACGTAGGGGGTCCTGTACTGGGCGTGGACCGGATCACCGCCACTGCCGAGGACAAGCTTTCCACCTATCTGGAATACTTCACCAAGATCAACGGGTTCTCCGCCGAGGTGAAGCAGGGCATCTATTCCAGCGACTCCATTCCCTTTGCGGACAGCGGAATTCCCGGGGTGAACTTCAGCCGTGACGGCGCTCCTGGCGCAGCCTACATCCACAACCGGTTCGACACCTTGTCCTTCCTTTCCGCTGAGATGCTGCAAAAGACCACGGAAATCGTCCTGGCCTTCAGCAAGGAAATGGCCAACGCCAAGGTGCTTCCGGTGGATCGGAAGATTCCCCAGAACATCGCGGAGGATGTGGAAAAGTACCTGTACAAGAAAGAACTCTCCGAAGCCGCCGAAGAATCCTAAACCCGCGCGGGAGTTGCACTCCAGGCAAGTCGCGGGGCGGGTGCTTCGCCCCCTTTGCCGGGAGGAGCCCTGTCCTGGGCGGTCGCGGGGGTTGCAATCCAAGCGTGACGCGAGAAGGCTGCACTCCAGGCAAGTCGCGGGGGCGGGTGCTTTGTCCCTTTTGCCGGGAGAAGTCCCGCTCTGGGCAGTTGTGGGAGTTGCACTCCAGGCAGATTCCACCTTTTTGGAAAGCTGGTTGACAAAGGGTGGTGGCCGTGGTATGCTAGGATGCGAAGTGACAGTGAAGGAGTGAAAGGATGTTAGTATAAGCTTTGGAAAGACGGAAAGACGGAAAAGAGCTTTCGGGCAAGAGCCCGGGGGCAGTTCCGTGCTGCCGGTTCCATGGCTTATTCCCATCCTGACAAGGCGGCGGGGGATACCTGCGGCCTTTTACGGGGCGACATGCGTCCCGACGCACTTCCTTGGGGATGAAGGGCCTGTTCCGGCGACGGAGCAGGCCCTTTTGCTGTCAAGGAGGAGACTATGCTACAAATACACGGACTGAATCTGTCCATGAAGAAAGACCTGCGCCAGCTTTTGAAGGACTTCACCTTTTCCCTGAATCCGGGGGACAAGGCGGCCATCATTGGGGAGGAAGGCAACGGCAAATCCACCCTGTTGAAGCTGCTGTACGATCCGGCCCTGGTGGAGGACTATGCGGAGTACACCGGAACCATCCAGCGGGAAGGGTTGATTCTGGGCTACCTGTCCCAGGAACTGTCCCCCCAGGAGGGAGAAAAGACGGTGTACGAATTCTGCTGTGAGGAACCTACCTTTTGGGAGCACTCTCCCGGGGAGTTGGCGGCAGTGGCCAAAAAGCTGCGGATGCCCATGGAGTGGTTTTACTCGGACCGGCTCCTGAAGACCTTTTCCGGCGGAGAAAAGGTGAAACTGCGGATGGCCCTGCTCACCCTCCGCCAGCCCGACTGTTACCTGCTGGACGAACCCTCCAACGACCTGGATCTGGAGACTCTCAGCTGGCTGGAGGAGTGGATCCGTTCCTGTCAGGAGCCGGTGTTGTTTATTTCCCACGATGAGGTGCTTCTGGAGCGGACGGCCAACGTGATCATTCACCTGGAGCAGCTCCGGCGAAAGACGCTGCCCCGGTGGACCGTGGCTCGGATGGGGTACCGGCAGTATGTGGAGGAGCGGCTGCAAAAGTTTGCCCATCAGGAGCAGATGGCCCGGAAGGAACGGGAGGAGGACAAAAAGCAGCAGGAACGGCTGCGGCGCATCGAGCAGAAGGTTCAGCACAGCCTGGACAACATTGCCTATTCCCAGCGGGACCATGTGGGCAAGATGCTGAAAAAGAAGATGAAGGCGGTCAAGTCCATGGAGCACCGGTTTGACCGGGAGCGGGAGGACATGACCGAATTTCCGGACAGCGAAGAGGCCATTCTGGTGGGATTTGGGGAGGACACCCAGGTGCCCGGCGGAAAGACTGTGCTGGATTTGACTTTGCCTCGGCTGGAAACGGAGGAAGGGCTCTTGGCGGAGAATCTTCGGCTGTATGTCCGGGGACCGGAGCATGTGTGTATCATCGGGCGAAACGGAGCGGGGAAAACCACCCTGCTGCGGCAGGTGGCGGCAGCATTGCTGCCCCGGCGGGATCTGCGGGCGGCCTATATGCCCCAGGATTATGGGGAAACCGTGGACCAGTCCCTGACCCCGGTGGAATTTCTGGCCAAGACCGGGGAAAAAGAGGAATTGACCCGGGTGAAGACGTATCTGGGCAGTATGAAGTACACCCCGGAGGAACAGGGTCACACCATCCGGGAATTGTCGGGGGGACAAAAGGCAAAGCTGTTTTTCCTGAAGATGATCTTGGACGGCAACAACGTGCTGATTCTGGACGAGCCCACCCGGAACTTCAGTCCCCTGTCCGGCCCGGTGATCCGGGAGATTCTCCGGGACTTTCCGGGCTGCATTGTCAGTGTGTCCCACGACCGGAAATACATGGGGGAGGTGTGCTCCACCCTGTACCAGCTGACCCCCCAAGGCCTTGTGCCCCAGGAAAACCTTTGGAAGGAGGAATCTTGACATGCAGGAAAAACCCATTCTCACCTTGATGGTGGGCCTGCCCGGGGCCGGGAAAACCACCGCGGCCCGGCAGTTGGAGGAGGAGACAGGGGCCATCCGGTTCACTCCGGATGAGTGGCACCTGTTCCTCTTTGGCAACGATTTTCACGACCCGGCCCAGCACGCCCTCCACGACAGCCGCCACGACCGGGTGGAGGAGCTCATGTGGAGCCTGGGAAAGCAGCTGCTGTCCCGGGGTGTCAGCGTGATTTTGGATTACGGTTTTTGGGCCAAAAGCCAGCGGGAGGAAAAATACCGGGAGGCCGTGGCCTTGGGAGCAGGGTTCGCCATCCGGTATGTCCACGCGCCGGTGGAGGAGCTTTGGCGGCGGTTGGAGGCCCGGAACCGGGAGGATCGGAACGACGTGTTCCAGACCATCACCCGGGAGGACCTGGAGGAATGGGCTGCCCTGTTTCAGGAGCCGGACCAGGCGGAACTCCGGGGAGAGTACCGTTGATATAAACATTTGTTCGAAAATTTCCCTGAAACCCATTGCTTTTCCCCGGGGATTCTTTTATAATAAAGGGCAGAAATGAAACTTCACAGGAGGTTATCGATATGGCGGAAAGCAAACGGACGCCGGTGAGCGCCAAGGCCAGCGGCGGAGCCGAGGAAAAAGCCAAGGCCCTGGAAACGGCCCTGGCCCAGATTAAAAAGCAGTTTGGGGAAGGGGCCGTCATGCGGCTGGGACAGGATTCCGCCCTGAATGTGGAGGCCATTCCCACCGGGAGCCTCTCCCTGGACATGGCCTTGGGCATCGGCGGACTGCCCCGGGGCCGGATCGTGGAGATTTACGGGCCCGAGTCCTCCGGTAAAACCACCCTGGCTCTCCACTGCATCGCAGAGGGGCAGAAACGGGGAGGCAACGCCGCCTTTATCGACGTGGAACACGCCCTGGATCCCGTGTATGCGGGAAACCTGGGGGTGGATGTGGACAGCCTGCTGGTGAGCCAGCCGGATACCGGCGAGCAGGCCCTGGAGATCACCGAGGCCCTGGTGCGTTCCAACGCCATCGACGTGATCGTGGTGGACTCGGTGGCGGCCCTGGTGCCCCGGGCGGAAATTGAGGGGGAAATGGGAGATTCCCATGTGGGCCTGCAGGCCCGGCTCATGAGCCAGGCCCTGCGGAAATTGGCCGG
>UQQZ01000046.1 GCA_900543305.1 uncultured Oscillospiraceae bacterium | reverse complement strand
GTGGTGGCGGCGGTATTCAACTTGCGCCTGGATCTGGGAGATCTGGGCAACAAGCTGCTGGCTGTGGTCAACGCAGTCTTTGCCCTGCTGGTAATCCTGGGGGTGGTCAACGACCCAACCACTGCCGGCATCAGCGACAGCGCCCAGGCCCTTACTTACACTCAGCCCAGAAAGGAGGAATGAACATGGCAGTAAAAGGCGTGGATATCTCCGGCCCCATCCGGGTCAGCGTGGCCCAGCTGCGGGCGGCGGGGATCCAGTTCGTGATCTGTAAAACCGGCTTTGGCAGTGATTACCCCGGCCAGCAGGACAGCGGCATCGAGCAGAATCTCCGGCTGCTGGAAGCGGGCGGCATGCCCTATGGGGTGTACCATTTCAGCTATGCCCGGGACCGGGCCGGGGGCGTGGCGGAGGCCAAGCACTGCCTGCGGATGCTGGGGGGCCGGAAGCCCCTGTACGGCGTCTGGTTCGACATGGAGGCCAACTCCACTTTGGGAGGCGACCTGGCCGGAGCGGCCCAGGGTTTCTGCGACACCATGGAAGCCGCAGGACTCTATGTGGGGGTGTACGCCTCCACCAGCTGGTGGCAGGACTACCTGACGGATCCTGCCTTTGCCCAGTGGGACAAGTGGGTGGCTCAGTATCACACAGAGTGCCAGTACCAGGGAGAGTATGGAATCTGGCAGTACACCAACAAAATGGTCATTGCTGGCCAGACATTTGACGGCAACTGGGCCTATAAGGATTATCCCAGCATCATCCGAGGGATGACCGGCGGGGAGGACACAAAGGAGGAACCGGAATTGACAGAAGCACAGGTACGGAAGATCGCAAGAGAAGAGCTCCAGGCCTACCAGAACGAGCTGGCCAAAAAGCCCGCGTCGGATGGCTGGGGAGAAAAGGCCCAGGCCTGGGCGGTGGAACAGGGAGTGATCCAGGGAGACCCGGACGGCAACCTGCGTCCCCGGAGCCACATCACCCGGGAGGAAGCCGAGCAGATGCTCAAAAACTACCACGAAAACGCGGCCCGATAAACGGCGGCCCAGGCCTCCCCAGCTCCAGAAAGGGTAAATTCCCGCCCCACAAGAAAGCCCGCAGAGTACCGGCCATCAACCGGCGCCTGCGGGCTTTTTTTTGCTTATGTATAGATTTTCATGATCATAGGGACACATGATTTGTTTTGACTATCCTTGGGAAGTAAATAATAGTCAGAAAGTTTCTGAAATTCTAGTTTCTCATAAAATCCAACCGCTTTCGGATCTGCAGTTAGCACAATATTCCTTATTCCGACAAAAGATTCATTTAATGATTTGGTTATAAAAATCGCTAAGTAAACCAGGTCTCTTCCAATACCTTGTCGCTGATAATCTTTAGAAACAGCAAGATTGTATATTTCAAGAGCAGGCTCTCCAGAAAATAAATTATGATCCAACTCCGTAAGAAGAGCTGTAGCTTTTAGAGTTATAAAACCTGCTATGGAAGAAGTGTTAGTATCAAGAAGAATATGAGTTGTAGATTTACCTGACATGTTATCAGATAAAGCACTATACATCAAGTAGTCTTTATAATATCCCGGATTTCCACAAGAAGATGGGTCGACTTCGAATTTCGAAGCCAACCCAAAATGTTCTTTGGAAAACAGTGTTATTATTTTCCCATTATTGTTTTTCACTTTTTCCCGTCCCAAATCCATACTTTTCGGCAACTCGTTTGGCCGTTTCTAAAATTTCTCTGGAAACGGCAGGAATGTCAACCTTTTCATTCTTTTTCCGTCCAAGAACATAAATATTATTATCCTTGCCAGTATTAGCAGTCATATCCGGCCACCTCCATTCTTCTCTTTACCATAAGTATATTCTATGCAACACAGGGTTGACCTATCTACGCAACTAAACTGTATCATAATGCTATGAAAAAATCAAGATTTTCAAAGCCTTTTTTAACTTAATTCGATTTCATTTGGCTTGATTTGGCTTCTGCAATTTTGTCACCTATCAATTTAATAATGCCGTATGATAATTGACTTTTCTATAACTGAAAAGCTTTTTCTTTAAGCAGCTATTTTGAGAGGAACTATTACCTGTAAGCACTATCATTTGCGTTTTTGGTTTAAAAATTAAGGTAAGTGTAAATTGGAATAAAATCCATAAGAATCATGGACCAATAGAAGAATATAGACGGTTTTGTGAGGTGTCACCCCTTTGTTCCTGCTTTGACTGGTCGTTCTACATGATTTTAAGGTCCAGCATTTTTTTTTAAAAACTTGTTTGTGCGTATTTAGTGAAAAAGACTACCTTTTGACTACCTAGCTGCCGTCAAAACACGCAAAAACCGGTATTTTCAAAAATAAAAAAGCCTAGCAAAAACGCTTAAAAATGGCGTAAATGCTAGGCTTTTTTGGTGACCCATCGGGGATTCGAACCCCGGACACCTTGATTAAAAGTCAAGTGCTCTACCGACTGAGCTAATGAGTCATCTAAGCTGTCCACCTGGACAGCTTATTTATTATAGCAAGGAAATGGCCAGATGTCAACTGGAAAATGGGGATTTATTCGGCAATAAAGTGTTTGACCAGGCTATCCCCGTCGGCGTTCTCGCTGAGATCGTAGACAGAAAGGTCCAGGCCTCCGTGCATCAGCAAAGCACCGGAGTAGGTTTTGCCGGTGTCCTCGTCGGTGTATCTCTTCTCCGGATCCAGTCCGGGAAGATACAGAGGCAGATACAAGTTGTCCTGCCGCCGCATCACCACGCGGGTGAACAGCACTTCCTTTTTGTCGGGGCTTACAAAGGCCCAGTCGCAGAGGAATGGATTTTCCGTGGGGGAAGTGATCCGGTAGAAATCTCCGTAGTGGATCAAGTCATAGTACTTGTGGTAATCGGCCACCTGCTTTTTGACAATTTCCCGTTCCTCTTCCGTCAAGGTCCGGGGATCCAACTCGTAGCCGAAGGTGCCGCACATGGCCACATTGCCCTTGGTCACCAAGCCGGCCCGAGGGCTGGCGGACACATGGGCGCCCAAAGAGGCAATGGGGTAGCACAGGGAGGCGCCGAACTGAATGCTCAGCCGCTCAATGGGATCGGTGTTGTCGCTGGCCCAGATCTGGGGAGAGTAGTAGAGCATACCCGCATCAAACCGTCCGCCGCCGGAGGAGCAGTTCTCCAGAAGGATCTGGGGGAAGGTGGAGGTAATTCGGTCCATCAGATCGTAGACGCCCAGCACATAGCGGTGGAAGAATTCCCCTTGGCGCTGGGGAGGCAGCAAGGCGCTGGCGGCTTCGGTGATGTGCCGGTTGCAGTCCCATTTGATGTATTCGATGTTGTTTTGGGAAATCACGTCAAACATTTGCTGGAAGATGTTGTCCCGCACGTCCTGACGGGTCATATCCAGCACGCACTGATACCGGGAAATGGAATGTTCCCTTCCCTTGGCCCGGATGGCCCAATCGGGATGGGCCCGATAGAGGTCGCTGTCGGGATTGATCATTTCCGGCTCGTACCAGATGCCGAACTTCACGCCCATAGCATTGACCCGTTCGATAAGGTGGGACAAGCCGCCCTTAAGCTTGTTTTCGTTGACGTACCAGTCGCCCAAAGCTCGGTGGTCGTCATGGCGGTCGCCGAACCAGCCGTCATCCATCACCAGCATTTCGATGCCCAGTTCCTTGGCCTCCTTGGCGAACTCCACCAGCTTGTCGTCGTCAAAGTCGAAGAAGGCAGCTTCCCAGCTGTTGATGAGCAGGGGACGCTTCTTTTTGGTCCACTGGCTCCGGCAGAGATGGTCCAGGTAGAAATGGTGGAAAGTGCGGCTCATAGCGCCCACGCCCTGGGAAGAGTACACCAGGACGGCTTCCGGGGTCTGGAAGGTTTCGCCGGGCTCCAGATGCCAACGGAACTCTTCGGGATTGATGCCCAGAAGCACCCGAGGACAGCCCCGGGTATCCACTTCGATGTCGATGGCGAAGTTGCCGCTGTAGATCAAATTCATGCCCCACACTTCCCCGGACTCCTCCGTGGCGGTGTGACGTGCCAAAGCGGCAAAGGGGTTGTGGTTGGGGCCGGTCATGCCCCGTTTGGAATGGATGGCCTGAATTCCGTGGTGGAGGGGATCCCGCACCGTGGTGTTTTCCTTGGCCCACTTGCCATACAGGTGAATCAAGTCCAGATCCATGGTGGGCAGCTCCAGACAAGCGCTGTAGACACGCTCCAGATCAACGGGAGCATGACCGGTGTTTTCCACTCGGACGCTCCGGGCCAGAACAGGATAGTCCTCGAAGACCGTGTAGAGCAGAGTGACCTTCACGCCGGTGACTCCGTCCAGAGCTTCCACTTCCAGGGTCTGAGCGGTGCCCTGGGTGTCGAAGGTGGCAGGCAGGCCGGGAAGAGCGGGCTTGCCAGGGTAGATTTTGTGGGACACATAACGGATATCGGTGACCGCATCCCCATACTCTCCTCGGACGGACAAGGCAGAGATCCGGAAATCACCGGCGCCGCTGGTAGGGTACTCCATAGGATTGATGTCCACGGAGAAGTGGGGGTCGTCCACCTTGGTGTTATAGGGGCTCAAAGAGTCGAACCGGCCCCGGTACATCAAATAGGAAAGGTCTGTGTCGGGGATGGGAGCCCCAGCGTACAGGTGAACCAGGTAATTTTCCTGATAGACCATGAAGGCATAGGTAAAGCCTTTGGCGTCCAGTTTAAAGACGCGGTTTTTTTCATCGAAAAGAATCGGCATGGTATTTGCCCCTTTCCATAGGGAATCTTTTTCCTCATCTTAGCACAGAACACGATCCCACGCAACGCCCTTTTCCCCGAAATTTTTCCCTCCGGTTACAGAGAAAAAATCCCCCGTCCGGCGGGACGGAGGATTCCATTTGCAGTCAGGAAATGAGTTGGGATAGAAGGACCAGGTCCACCGTGGTGAGGGATCCGTCTCCATCCAGATCGGCAGCCCGCCGTTGCGGGTGGGTTCCCGTTTCCTCATCCAGCAGGAAAAGCTGCCCTTGGCGCAGATCCGATTTCGTCACCGAACCGGTGCCGTCACAATCTCCCAGCACCACAAGCGTGTATTCTCCCGCAGTCATCCCGGTGGCCAGAGAGCCGGAGGTGACCGTTTCCCCATCGGGGCGTTGAATCAACACTGATTCCGGAATCAGCCACTGGATTAAATCGTCTACGGTGGTCCCTGCATTCGTCACCAGAAGATCTCCCTCTTCAGAGAAAAGATCGGTGGGTTGGGGAGACAAACCGGGAGAAGGAGCCACGCTGGGAGAAAAGGAAGGGCTCAGGGAAGGACCCAAGGAGGGAGTAGGGCTGGGAGTGTGGTCTGCAGAAACCGAAGGAGAAGGGGATAAGGTAGGAGGCGTCTGGTAAAACCGGGCCGACGTAAACCAATAGTATCCCCCTTCTTGGGAGAGGATGCCGCTGCCGCAGAGGGCCTGAGGCTCCCCGAAGACCGAAACGCTTTCCAGTACTCCGCCGGACAGGGAACAGCATTGCAGGGTTCCGTCAGAGCCGGGAACCAGCAGGTGTTCTTCCCGATCCAGGGCCGCCAGAAGCCGGTCTTTTCCCAGGCCGGAAGTTTCCAGCTGGGGAGAGGCCCCTTCTTCCCACCGGTACAGTCTGCCCAGCAGATCCACATAACACTGCTCTCCCAACAGGTACAGGGGAGCGAAGGTGGCGGAAGCGGAGGTCCAGGAACCGAGGCTCGGGTCGGAGGTTCTCCAGAGTTTACCTCCTGCCATCAGATAGAGGGTTCCCTGGCTGGTCCCCGCTAGAAACTGAATGCTTCCCGATCCCGGATACTCCACCTGAACCCCTTGGGTCTCGTGGGGTCCCACAGACCAGAGAGCCGAGGGATGGGAGGGGTCCACATAGTAAAAACGGCCCATGCTGTCGCACACGGATAGAGAAACCCCATCCGAGGCTACAGGCAAAGGCCAAACGTCAGTCCGTTCCAGCTGAAGGTTCCATTGGGACAGAGTGGGACCGGTATCCTGCTGCTCCAACAGGTAAAGTGTCCCGTCCCGTAGGGCAGCCCACTGCAAGGAGCAGTCCAGATTCTCCTGATACAAGATTCCGCTGCCGGCGGCATCCAATACCTGCAAGCGAGTGCCCGTGGCAGTTTGGAAGACCAGGCAGCAGACATCTTCTCTGTCTTCCAGCAGGAGAATGTCTCCTTCCGCCGGTCCCACCTGAACCGGGGAAGAGGATTCCGCTCCTAAAAAGGCAAACAGGAAAAGCAAAACGGCCATGGAAGCCGTCAGGCCCAAAAAGCGCCAAAACTTTCCCCAAGTGCCACGCCACCGCAACTGACCCATCATATCGATTCCCCATTTCCCCTGCCGGCGAATGGTTCCCCCGGCATAGCCAAGCTTACGAGTCCGACTCCTTCTCTTCAAATAAATCCCGGGCCAAAGACCGGTCCCCGGTCAAGGCTGCCAGCAATATCCGGTACACCCCGGCGGGGTCCTGGTGAAACCGGGATTTTACCAGTTCTGCCTGGGCCCGATCGGGTACATACAGGGTGATGGACATCAAGTCCATTTTCCCCCCGGAGATGTGGCATTCCACCTGAAATCCCCGATCCGTTTCCAAAATATCTACCCGGTTTTCCCGTTGGGACCGGGCGTCCGCCAACATGGAAACCGCGGCCTCCAGTGCCTTGTCCCGAACGGACAGGGGCAAAGTGGCGTCCAAACTGTTGGCAATTTCCAGACCGGTGGGGGTGATGGAACAGATGCCCTCTTCGTCCAGGGTTACATTGCCCTGGGTGACCAAGGTGGCCAGAGCATCCTCCACCTCAAAGTAATTGGCCAGGCCTTTTTTCTGGACAATACGGGTAAGGTCCTGCCGGGACAAAGGTGTTCCCACGCTGGCCAAAATATAGCAAAGCAAAATGCGAATATCATTTTTATGCCAAAGACCGCCTGGCTCCACACCGGCGGTAAAGGCGTCTCGATTCATAGAGAAATAGCTCCTTTCCAACCAGGAAAACCTGCCATAAGAACTAGATTTATTATACTGTTTTTTAGGCAACCTAGCAAGAGCGCAGCGAAAAAAATCCGCCCGCTCTGTGGTCCCTGAAAACAGGGTGCCCACAGAGACGGGCGAAAAATCATTCAGGAATGGGGAGGGGACTGCATCAAGTGGCGGTTTTTGAGGATGACCACCAAACGGAACAGCAGGATGGAACCCTCGGTGACAGAGGTCAGAATGCACAGGTTCACCAGATTGATTCCCCACAGAGCCCAGATCAGGCCGGCCCCTGCCAGGTAAACCACCGTGCCGAAGACCACGGAGATATTGGCGTATTTGGCCAAGCCCATGGCTCCCAAGGTGGGATATCCCAGCACATAGTTGGGGAAGCAGAACACGGCCACGGGGATCAGCAGCCGCAGGGGAAGCACCACTTTGGAGCCTTCCGCTCCCAGCCAGAGCACCAGCAGGGGTTCGGCAAAGATAAACACAATGGCGCAGCCCACCAGAATGATGGGGTAAACCAGCAGCATGGCTTTCTTGATGAGGCCAAAGTTCCGGTGTTTCATCATGTGGGGATAGAGACTGTCGGCAATGGGGGACATGCCGCTTCGGGCAGCACCGATAATTTTGTCCGCGTTGGTGTACAGGCCGGTGGCGGTGGCTCCCGCCATGGCGTTTAAGAGAATGCCGTTTAAGTTGGAGTTGATGGAAGCGGCCACTTTGGAAAGAAAGAACTGGGAAGAATCTTTCAGCTCCACCCAAACTTCCTTGGGAGAGACCCGGGTGAACTTGACCCCCACCTTGGTGAACAGATGCCAGTACACAAAGAGAATGGCGCCGATATTGCCCACGGCGGTGAAAAGGGGTACCAGATAATAGTCATCGGGCTGATGGACAAAGACGAAGATCATCAAAGTGGCGAAGAACTTGATGGCCACCGCACGGATGGTGATGGTGGACATCTGTTCCAGCCCCCGGTACATGAAGTCGGGGAGCAAGGCGTAGGTGCACACGGAGACCAGATAGAAGAAATACACCAGCACCTGACTCCGGTCTGCCAGAGAGGGACTGATAAACAGGAAGAGGATCAGGAAAGAAAGGGCCATAAACAAGGCTTTCGAGAGAATGACACAGGTGAGGATTTTGGAAAGATAGGACTTGTCCTCCCGGAATCGGGAAATCTTGGCGGTAGCGGAATAGATAAAGCCAAAGTCGATGAGAATCTGGAAAAAGTTAGTGGCATATTGGGCGGCGCCCAACACGCCGATTCGGTCCAGACCCAGCACCCGCATCTGATATCCCTGGGTCAAAAGCCCCAGAGCCATGTTGGAGAACTGGAGAATGTAGAGCATTACCGTGTTTTCCAAAAGGCTTCCCCGGCGGCGGGACTTCCATTTCTGTTTCAGGTCCATAGCGTCTCCTTTCAGTTCAGGCGGCCTTTTAGATGAAAGAGCAGTGCGATCAGCCCATACTGGCGCAGGTTCAAAAGGGTCAGAAGCAGCTTGCGCATGGACCCAAGCCGAGACAGGTAACTGCACTGGCGGTAGTCGGGAAACTGTTCCTCCAGATACCGGCGGAATTGTCCCAGCAGGGGATGTTTCCTGTCGATGAGCAATACCCGCACCGAGGCGGTCAGGTACACATGGAACAGAGTCAGATAGCAAAACTCCTGGCGATATTGGTCAAACATTCCCTGTTCCCGGAAGTAGCCCAGCAGGTCATCGAAGGCCAGGAGAATCTCACGGTTCCGGTCCGCATTCTGGTTTTTGGTAATGGAACCTTCCCGGTTCAGGTAATTGTATCCCACAAAGTCCAAAAATACCATGGAACGGGCGGCGGCCATCAGTTTGGGAATGGTGCGCATATCCTCGTACCAGACCCGGGGCGGAAACAGGATTCCCGTCCGAGCAAGCAGTTCCCGCCGGTAGAGCCGGCAGCAGGCGGAGGGGGCGCAGAGCAGCAGTTCCGGGTGATCCCGGAGGGTTAGTCCCCGGTCCTTGGGGGCGTCTTCCCGAAATACCTGCAGGGTCTGGCCTGCCTCGTCCACCCAGCGGAAGGCAAACATGACAAGGTCTGCTTCTTCCCGCAGACCTGCCTCTATGGTTTTCTCCAGGGTTTCCGGTTCGATCCAGTCATCGCTGTCCACCAAAAGGATCCAATCCCCTGTGGCTGCCTTGATCCCGGTGTTCCGGGCGCCGCCCAGTCCCTGGTTCTGCTGATGGATCACCCGGATACGTCCATCGGTTTTCGCCAGCTGGTCGCACAGGGCTCCGCTGGAATCGGTGGAGCCGTCGTCCACCAGCAGCAGTTCAAAGTCCGGCTCTGTCTGAGCCAGTACGGAATCCACACATTTTTTCAGGTACCCTTCCACGTTGTAGACAGGCACCACCACCGTGGCTTTTGGCATAGAAAAAACCTTCTTTCCCAGCCGGAACACCGGCGGATTTTCATGGGGATCAAAGTGACCTTTGATCAATGGTTTCCTTATTATACACGCTGTGGGAAGAATTTGCAAATTTCCCTGGGAAACCCAGAAAAAGGAAGGATTCGCGAGAATGGGGCCAGGGCCGAAAAGGGGGAGAATTTTGGAAAAAGGGGATTTAACCCTTCCCTTTCTTCCCGGGGGTTGTTATAATAGGGGCAAGGACGGCGCTGAGACGCCGACACCTTGGAACGGAATTTAAACAGTTAAGGAAGGAGTTTGCAGTATGGCTAAAATTATCGGCAGGCCCGCCCTGCCCAACATGCCCTGGCAGGACAAGCCCGAGGGCTACCAGAAGCCTGTGTGGCGCTATGACGGCAATCCCATCATTCAGCGGGACGCCATCCCCACCTCCAACAGCGTCTTCAACTCTGCCGTGGTCACCTTCGGCGATGCCTATGCCGGCGTGTTCCGTTGTGACAACCGGGGCGTAGAGATGGACATCTTCGCCGGTTTCTCCCAGGACGGCATTCATTGGGAGATCAACCACGAGCCCATTGTCTTCGAAGGGGAGAAGGATGTAATCCGCAAGGAATACCGGTATGATCCCCGGGTGTGCTTCATCGAGGACCGGTATTACATCACCTGGTGCAACGGCTACCATGGTCCCACCATCGGCATCGGCTATACTTACGATTTCAAGAAGTTCTACCAGCTGGAGAACGCGTTCCTGCCCTACAACCGGAATGGCGTGCTGTTCCCCCGGAAGATCAACGGCAAATTCGCCATGGTCAGCCGTCCCAGCGACACGGGCCACACTCCCTTCGGCGATATCTTCTTCAGCGAAAGCCCCGACCTGACCTACTGGGGCAAGCACCGGTTTGTGTTCGGCACCGCCGATGGCTGGCAGTCCAAGAAAGTGGGCCCTGGCCCCACTCCCATTGAGACCGACGAAGGCTGGCTGCTGATCTATCACGGAGTGCTCAATTCCTGCAACGGTTTTGTGTACCGCTTTGGCGTGGCGCTGCTGGATCTGGACCGTCCCTGGATCGTGAAAGAGCGGGGCAACTTCTATGTGTTCGGACCCGAGGTGCAGTATGAGCTCACCGGCGACGTGCCCAACGTGACCTTCCCCTGCGCCACTCTCACTGACCCGGAGACCGGCCGGATCACCATCTACTACGGCGCCGCGGACACTGTCACGGGCTTGGCCTTCACCACCGTGGACGAACTGCTCTCCTACATGCGGAAATATCCCATGGACGTAGGGGATCAGGAAAACAAGTAATTCCCATGAAATTCCCACAGGGGCTGTTGCACAGGGCAACGGCCCCTGATCTTTTGAACCCCGGGGAAACGAGGAAGCGCGCTTTTGGGGAACTTGGAGGAAATTTCGGGTTTGCCCTGGAGCCGGGGAGACTCTTGCGTGAAAAGGGGGATTATGGTACAATGATAAAAAATTTCCGGTGGGATGCCTCCCACAAGATGCAAGGAGAAAGGTAGAGAGTCATGGTAAAGATTTTAACCGACAGTTCCTGCGATATCAGCCCCAAGCGGTGTCAGGAGCTGGGTGTGGAGATGCTTCCCATCACTGTGAATTTCGGGGAGGAGAGCTACCGGGCCAACCTGGACATTTCCAACGAGGAATTTTACGAGAAGCTGGCGGCGGCCCAGGAGCTTCCCAAAACGGCCCAGATCACCCCGGCTTCTTTTGAGAAGATTTTCAAGCCCTATCAGGAAAGCGGCGACGATGTGGTCTGCCTGTTTATTTCCTCCAAGATGAGCGGTACCCTCCAATCTGCCCGGGTGGCCAAGAACATTCTGGGGGCCGAAAACATTTTGCTGCCGGATACCCAGAACGTGACCTTTGCCCTGGGGCTTCTGGTGGAAGAAGCAGTGAAGATGCGGGACGCAGGTCTTTCCGGTCAAGAGATCGTGGACAAGATTCAGGAGATCATTCCCCGTATTCGGCTGTTCGCCATGATCGACGATTTGAAGTACCTGAAAATGGGGGGCCGTCTTTCCGCCACCAGCGCTCTGGTGGCCAGCATCCTGGGCATCTGCCCCATCATCACCCTGAAAGACGGGTTGGTAGAGGTGGTGGGCAAAGCCCGCGGCAAGAAAGCGGCTTTCGGAGCCATCCGGAAACTGGTGGAAAAGGAGCCCATTTCCGGGGATTACTGCGTGACGGTGGGCAATGCCAACGTGCCGGAAACCTGTGAGGCTTTCCAAGATTTCTTGGGAGACTTGCTGAAAAAGCGGGAAGTCCATGTTTCTTCCATTGGCAGCATTGTGGGAACCCACACGGGCCCCGGGGCTGTGGGGCTGGCATACATTAAAAAGTAACCGGGGCCGCCGGAACACGGCCGCGGGTTTGGCCCTGACGGGAGAACCGTGGGGGCCAGGGGAGTGCCGCAGCAGAAGTGTTTTGCGGCGCTCCTTTCATTTTTCTCGGATCCGGGGAACAGGAGGTGCGCGGTGAATCGGGAAAGGAAAAAAAGGCTTTTGCAGGTGGTTTTGGTTTGGGGGATTCTGTTGGGGGCCTTTGTAGCCTTCCTGCTGGTGCGCCCCCCCTGTGTGATTTTGCAGACCACAGGACTGTATTGCGGGGGCTGCGGAGGCAGCCGGATGATCGAAGAGTTTCTGAGAGGAAACTTGTGGGGAGCTTTCCGTCAGAACCCGTACCTGTTCATCGCCTTGCCCCTGGTGGGGGTCTACTGTTTGGGAGAGGGAATCTGTTATGTTTGGGAGAAACGGCCCTTGTGGAAGCGCCGGTGGATCCAGGTCGGTCTGGGCGTTCTGGTGGCGGTAGGGCTGATTTTCACGTTGCTGCGGAATCTTCCCGGGTTTGAGATGCTTCGGCCCCGGTAAAAAACACTTGACTTGAAGTCCCCTTGAAGTTTTATAATAGAGCACAATGACGCGAAATCGCGGAAAACACCCTGCGGGGTTTGGGAGGAATGAAAGAAATGGCAGAAAAATATCTGGGCGAGAGCATTAAAAAGCTGGGCTTTGGCTTGATGCGTCTCCCCATGAACGGCGACGAAATTGATATGGAGCAGACCAAGAAAATGGTGGATACCTTTATGGCAAAGGGCTTCACCTATTTTGACACCGCTTACGTGTACATCGGCGGCAAGTCCGAAGTGGCTTTGAAAGAAGCTGTGGTGGACCGTTATCCCCGTGACAGCTTCCAGTGCGCTACCAAGCTGCCTCTGTGGGATTTGAAGGATCCCTCCGAGATGGAGAAGGTGTTCCAGGAATCCCTGGACCGGGCCGGCCTGGAGTACTACGATTTCTACCTGCTCCACGCCATGAGCACCGAGCGGGTTCAGAAAGCGGACGAGCTGGGCGCCTGGGACTTTATGAAGCGGCTGAAGGCGGAAGGCCGTGCCAAGCATATCGGTTTCTCCTTCCACGACACTGCCGAGGCTTTGGAAAACATTTTGAAGGCTCACCCGGAGATGGAGTTTGTCCAGCTGCAAATCAACTATGTGGACTGGGAGAGCGAAAGCGTCCAGTCCCGGAAGTGCTATGAAGTGGCCCGGAAGTACGGCAAGCCCGTGATCATCATGGAGCCGGTGCGGGGCGGATCTTTGGCCATCATGCCTCCCCAGGTGCAGGAAGTGTTCAAGGCGGCGGCTCCCGACCGTTCCGTGGCCTCCTGGGCTATTCGGTACTGCGCCTCTCTGGACGGAATCCTGACGGTGCTGTCCGGCATGTCCACGGAAGAGCAGCTCAACGACAACGTTTCCTATATGGAAGATTTCAAGCCTTTGGACGAAGGGGAACGGGCCACGGTCCAGAAGGTGGTGGATATCCTCAACAGCCTGCCCACCATTCCCTGCACCGCCTGCAAATACTGTGTGGACGGATGTCCCCAGAAGATCAACATTCCCGGCATCTTCAAGGCCATGAACGACCGGACCCTGTACAACAACCTGCCCGCTTCCCAGAAGGCCTATGAGGAGGCCACCAAGGACGGCGGCAAGGCAGGGGACTGCATCCAGTGCGGCAACTGCGAAGCCCATTGCCCCCAGCACATTGAGATTATCGAGACCTTGAAGAAGGCCGCCGAGCTTTTTCACTAAAAATAGGACTTGATTTTTTCCACCTTTTTTTCGGAGCACGGACAAGAAATGTCCGTGCTCTTTGCTTTTTTGAAAGCTCTGTGCTATAATACCCACAACTATGAACGCAGGACGGTAATAAATTAGATCACTGCTTGCTGTTTTGCGATAAGGACGGTATTGCTATGCACACCATAAAAAAGCTGAAGCGAACCATCGTCTTCATCTTGAAGCTGGCGTTGTTCGCCTCCCTTTTCGGCATTTTCTTTGGCATTTTTGGCATCAACAATCCCTGGTTGTTCAACTTGTCCCGGACCACCGGCGTCACCATGGTGACCTTTGTGGTGTTGGGAATCGCCCTGATGTCCGTGTACGGCGGTTACGCCATCGGTACCCAGAAGAGCAGGCCCATTGTCCATTCCATGGCCCTGGCCACCATCATCACGGATCTGGTGACCCACTTGCAGCTCTCCATCATGAACACCAGTGAGAAGAACAACCCCCATTTTGTCTATGAGACTCCCCATTTGCTGCTGCTGGTGATCGTGCTGCAACTGGTGGTCATTGTGTTTTTCGCCTATTTTGGAAATTACATTTATTTCTCTCTGGCGCCGCCGGAAAAATGCTGTGTGATTTCCTCTTCTCGCCAGAGCCTGGGGCACATCATCCCCAAAATTGACCGGTTCCGCAAGCAGTACGAGTTGGATGAAATCATCCGCTATGACGATCCCCAGGTGTTGGACGTGATCGCCCGGAACGATACGGTGTTTTTGTACGATGTGCCCATCAAGGAACGGGTCCATCTGATTGAGTTCTGCTATCAAAAGCAGAAAAACATCTACTATAACTTTGAGATGGTGGATGTGGTGAGTCAGGGGGCCAAGTATGCGACCCTGGACGACAAGTCCATGGTCATGTACACCGCCAAGGATCTGACCCTGGAGCAGCGGGTGGCCAAGCGCCTGATGGACCTGTTTATCTCCCTGGTGGGGATCGTGATCACCAGCCCCATCATGTTGGCCTGTGCCATCGCCATCAAGGCGGAAGACGGAGGCCATGTGTTCTACAAGCAGAAGCGGCTGACCAAATATGGCCGGATCTTTGAGGTGTACAAGTTCCGCACCATGAAAGAGGAAAACTCCATTCACAAGTCGGTGACGGAAAACGATGACCGGATTACCAAGGTGGGCAAGTACCTTCGGAAATTCCGCGTGGATGAATTGCCTCAGCTGCTGAATATCCTCAAAGGGGATATGACGGTGGTGGGGCCCCGTCCGGAAATGCTGGAAAACGTGGCTAAGTACACGAAGGAACTTCCGGAGTTTTCCTATCGGCTGCGGATGAAGGCAGGTTTGACCGGCCTGGCTCAGATCAGCGGCAAGTACAACACGTCTCCCAAAGATAAGCTGGTCATGGACCTGATGTATATTGAGAATTACAGCATTTGGCAGGACATCAAGTTGATTTTCCAGACCATGACGGTTTTCTTAAAGGCGTCGGAAAGCACGGAGGCCTTTGGCACTGAGCAGCTTTACGATTTTGATGAAGACCGGGAACGGAACCGGAAAGCCGCCGCAGAGAAACGGCGGAAGGCCCAACAAGGGAAGAAAGGGTGATCCCATGGCGATTAAGGAATATGTAAAACGGATATTTCCCGGCACGGCAGAGGAGTTTTGTAAAAAGGCCGGAGAGGCCATGCTCCGGGAAGAGAAACTGTTTGTGGTTACCGCCAACCCGGAAATCCTCATGCGGGCCGACGGCAATCCCGCCATCCGGAAGCTGCTGCTGGACGAGAAGACGGCGGTGGTGCCTGACGGCATCAGCGTAGTTCGGGCCATGCGCCAGCTTTCCTTGCCCGTGACGGAACGGATTACCGGAGTGGACCTGGCGGAGAAGCTGTTGGCTTTGGCGGGAGAACAGAAAAAAAGCGTGTACCTGCTGGGTGCCAAAGAGGAAGTGGTCCGGGCCCTGGCGGAAAAGCTCAAGCGGCAGTACCCGGGCATGAAAGTCCGGTACCGCAACGGTTACGGCAAGGACAAGGACGCGGATTTCCAGGAAATCGTCAAGGCCCAGCCGGATTTGGTGCTGGTGGCTCTGGGGGTTCCCGCCCAGGAACTCTTGATTGCCAAGCATCTGGATGAATTCCAAAAAGGCGTGTTCATTGGGGTGGGCGGTTCTTTTGACGTGCTTTCCGGCAGCAAACGCCGGGCCCCGGCCTTTTTCGTGCGCACCAATACGGAATGGCTTTACCGGATTGTGCGGGAACCTTCCCGGTTGAAGCGCTTTTACGAGAGCAATGTAAAGTTTCTGGGAAAAGTCCGGAAGGAAACCGGAAATTGACCGGGCCTTCTAAAAAAATCGGGAATCTGTTAAGGCTTTGTCAGGAATTTGTAAGAACTTTGTTGACAAGAACTTGAGAAATGACGAATATAGTACGGGAAGGATGGGTACCCATGAAAAAAATCAAGGTCATGTCCGTGTTCGGCACCCGGCCGGAGACCATCAAGATGGCGCCTCTGGTCAAGGAGCTGGAACGCCGGGAGGAATTTGACAGCCTGGTGTGCGTCACCGCCCAGCACCGGCAGATGCTGGACCAGGTGCTGGAAGCTTTTTCCATCACCCCCGACTACGATCTGGACATCATGAAGCCCGGCCAGACCCTCTCGGACATCACCGCCCGGGTCTTGAAGGGCCTGGAGGGTGTAATCCAGCAGGAGCACCCGGACATGGTTCTGGTCCACGGGGATACCACCACCACCTTTGCGGGGGCCTTGGCGGCCTATTACGGACAGGTGGCAGTGGGCCATGTGGAGGCGGGACTCCGCACATATAATAAGTATTCTCCCTTCCCTGAGGAGATGAACCGGCAGTTTGTAGGTTGCGTGGCGGACCTGCATTTTGCCCCCACAGAGGGCGCCCGGGCAAATCTTCTGCGGGAAGGAAAACGGCCGGAAACCATTGTGGTCACCGGCAACACGGCCATTGACGCCTTGAAGACTACCGTGCGCAAAGACTATTCCGATGAGATTTTGGAATGGGCAGAAGGCTCCCGGATGATCGTGCTCACCGCCCACCGGCGGGAGAATCTGGGAGAGCCCATGCACCGGATGTTCCGGGCCATCCGCCGGGTAGTGGAGGAATTCCCCGATGTGAAGGTGGTCTATCCGGTTCACCTGAACCCGCTGGTCCAAAAGGCGGCAGAGGAGGAATTGGGTGGCTGTGACCGGGTACGGCTCATCGACCCCCTGGAGGTCATCGAGTTCCACAACCTGTTGGCCCGTTCTTATTTGATTCTCACCGACAGCGGCGGCATCCAAGAGGAGGCTCCCTCTCTGGGAAAACCGGTGATTGTATTGCGGGACACCACCGAGCGGCCCGAGGGCATCGCCGCGGGCACCCTAAAGCTGGCGGGCACCGAGGAAGAAACCATCTACACTTTGGTGCGGGAGCTGCTCACTGATGAGGGAGAATATACCCGCATGAGCCAGGCCAGCAACCCCTATGGAGACGGGGAAGCCAGCGGGCGGATTGCGGACGCCATTGTTGCCTGGAAACAGGGAAAGCTTTGAGGAACCTTCGGCGCCAAGGGTGCCGTGACTCTGTGGGGAGGAACTATCCACAGAAGGAAGCGAACATAGGCTATGGGAATGAATTTTTGGAAAAAGCGCTCCTCGTCCTCTGAGAACGGGGAGGCGGCCAGTCGAACATTTGAAATCTCTTTGCGCCGCACCCGCTGGAATCAGATTGGGGCGGCTGCGGTGCTTCTGGTAGCGGTGCTGTTGTACCTCTGGGAGGTGCTTCTGTTCCGTCAGGCGGAAGATCCGGAAGGAGGCGTCGCCGCTTTTGCCGGATACACAGTGGGATTCTGGGCTTTGTCCCTGGTGGCGTCTTTTGTGTGTCTGTGGGAGGTAAAGCTCCCGGAGCCCTGGCGCAAAGGGGTCAGCTGGGTGTTTCTGCTTCTGCTGCCCCTGGGGGCCTTTTTCGGAGTGGATCTGATCAACTCCACCCGGATTTTATCCTTTTCCTTTTGGAAGGGACTGGCCAATTACTTGTGCTATTTGATGGTGTACCTGTTGGGGTACGCCCTGTTCCGCAAGGTGTGGGCCTCTTGCATTTTTGGCAGCGTCATCTCTCTGGGCTTCGGCATTGCCAATTACTTTGTGGTCCAATTCCGAGGCCAGCCCATTCTGCCCTGGGACATCCAAAGCTTTGGCACGGCGGCCACGGTAGCGGGGGGATACCCCTATGACCCCAGCCGGGCCATGACTGTGGCTGCCATGGGATTCAGTCTGGCGCTTGCCCTTTGCATCAAGTTTGGGCCTCGGGAAAGGGTGTCCCGTTCCCAGCGTCTGGTGGAACGGGTGGCCTCCTTGGTGGTGACCGCCGCCCTGTTTTTGCTGGTGTTCCCCATGAACATCCTGTCCGATCTGGGAATTTCCGTGTGGGCCTGGAACCAGAAGACCAGTTCCGAGATCACCGGAATTGCCGCGGGCTTTTGTGCCAATATCCAATTTCTTATGGTGGATAAGCCCGATGGATACTCCACCGCAGAGGCAGAGGTGGTTTCCGAAGAGGCCTCCCAGCTGGAGGATCCGGATCCTGTGGGAGACCCGGAGGAACTGCCCACCATCATTGCGGTGATGAACGAGTCCTTTACGGATATGGGTGCCGTGGGAGAGGGAAATATCACCCTGGAGCCCGACAACCTGCCTTTCCTCCACTCCTTGCAGAAATCCGGGGATGTGGTTTGGGGCACGGCTTATTCCTCCGTGTATGGAGGCAATACCTGTAACAGCGAGTATGAATTCTTGACGGGCAATACCACTGCTTTCCTGCCGGTGGGAAGCAAGCCTTACCAGCAATATGTGGATCACGACCAGACCTCTTTGGTTTCCTTGCTCAAGGACGGGTACGGTTACGAGTGCGTGGCCATCCACCCGGGCCAACGGAGCGCCTGGCAGCGGGACACGGCTTACGAATATCTGGGATTTGACGAGTTTGTGGACGTGTCGGAATTTGACGTGGACCGGGAACTGGAACACGGCCTGACCAGCGACATTTCCAGTTACGATCAGGTGATCTACGAATACGAGCACAGGGACCAGGACAAACCCCTGTTCCTGTTTAACGTGACCATCCAGAATCATGGGGGATATGAGGACGAGGACTATCCCACCACCGTGCAGGTGGAGGAAGCTCCCGGGGAATATCCCCAGACGGAGCAATACCTGAGCCTGACCAAAAAATCCGACGAGGCGCTGGAGTATTTGCTGGATTACTTCTCCCAGGTGGACGAGCCTGTGGTGGTCCTGTTCTTCGGGGATCACTGGCCCAACCTGGAAGAAGGGTTCCTTAGCCAGCTGCTGGGAGAGGACGCCGGAAATCTTTCCTTCGAGAACGTGATGAAGGAATACCAGGTGCCCTTTGTGATTTGGGCTAATTACCCCCTGGAAGGGGAGGAAATTGACGCGGTGAGCCTCAACTATCTGTCGGGTCTGCTGTTGCGGGCGGCAGGGCTGGAAGGCACCGATTACACCAACTTCCTGGAAAACCTGCGCCAGACTTTGCCGGTGATTACGGCCATGGGCGTGATGGACAAGGATGGGAACCTGTATAAAAACGGGGAGGAGACCCCCTATGATGATTTGCTGAACCAATACAATATTTTACAGTACAACAACGCCTTTGGCGGGGACGGAAAGTGCATGGATGCCTTTATTTTGTGACGGTCCCCTGAAAGGCCAGGGAAAGAAGGAGCGAAAGAACATGGCCAGAGTGGCAGTAAGGCGGGTCAATGAGTGGGACGGTCCGTCCATGTTAAAAATTTACGGACCCTACACGGGAACCGCCAATGCCCCGGAGGGAGAGCCGCCGGAGCTGCAAAGCTATGTGCAGCGCATTGACCGCTACACCTATGGCCTGGGATGGCTTCTGTGCGAAATCGACTATCAGACGGCGGGGTTCTGTCATTTAAGTGAGGACCCCTGGGATCCGGAGAATCTGTTTTCGGTGGAATTTCAGCTGTACGTCAAGAAAGGGCTGCTGCGCCGGGGCGTGGGTACCGCCCTGTGGAGCCTGATGCGCGACATGCTGGAAATGGGAAACAGGCGCCGGGTTGTAGTGCGGGTCAAAAGGGAGAACGGGGAGGCCCTGGAATTCTTCAAGGCCATGGGATTTGTTCCCTTGGAGGAGAAGCCTCCCGTGGAGGATCCGGATTTGGTGTGGCTGGTTTACCGGTTGAAACCCTGGAATCCAGATGCTCCCAAACCCACCAAGCCCTATCTGGTGGAAGCGGATGACTACGAAGCGGCCCGGGAACACGCGGCCACTTTGGTGGACACTCAAGGACTATAAAAGGGGTAAAGTGACGGGAAGCCTTCGGGCGGCCGGTCACTTTTTTTACTTTCAGAAAAGCGAAGGAACTTTGAAAAAATTTTAACAAAACCGTGAACAAAGCATTGTCAAACGGCTGGGATCGTGGTATCATTTATTTGATTTTGATAAAATGCGGTAGAATGGTGTTTTTTCAAAATCCAGAGATTCGTTTGTTGTAGGCTTACTCATAATGTTATGGCGAAGGGAGGTACAAGCGAATGCCAGAACCCAGTATACTCCAAGTTGTCCTGATGGGCCTCATCACGGTGTTCATCGGTCTGATCTGCCTGATCATCATCATCAAGATCATGGGCGCGATCGTGTCTTCGATCACCGGGAATAAGGCTCCTGCGGCGGCACCTGTCCCGGCCCCGGCGGCACCCGCTCCGGCTCCGGCTCAGGCTCCGCGCACCGGCAACCAGCAGTTGGTGGCAGCAATTTCTGCAGCCATTGCTGAGGAAATGGGCGAGGACGTGGACCACATCAAGATCCTGTCCATCCGCCGCCTGTAAGTAGCTAGCCCTCAGGGGTTTTCCCTGAGGCGTGTCTGTCCATTTTTTTGAGGAAACCCAGAAGTCTAATTTAACAGAGAGGGAATCAAATTATGAGAAAGTACAATGTCAATGTCAACGGCACTGCTTATGAAGTTACCGTAGAAGAAGTAAAGGGCGGCGCTGCTCCTGCCCCCGTGGCTGCTCCCGCAGCTGCTCCTGC
>UQQZ01000045.1 GCA_900543305.1 uncultured Oscillospiraceae bacterium | reverse complement strand
ACACCGCCGTCTTGGAAGCCGCCAGAAGATCCCCAAAGGTAAACTTTTTCTGGGCCTCCGTTTCCAAGGGCAGGAACTTCTCAAAGATGCACAGGTTCCCGTCCTTTTTGGCCACCCGGTAATCCTCCAGGGTGCGCAGGGTCCAGCTCACTTCCTGCATGCCGAACACCCGGCGGGCCGTCCGCAGGGAAAGGTTCCGGCGAGTGTGGAAATCGTAGGCCTCAAAATGGGGCCGGGTTAAAAAGTTGGTCATCATGTTCCGGCCGAAAAAGGCTTCCCAACGGCTCATGCCGTCTTTGCCCCCTTCCAGCCGTTCCATCAGCTGGCCCCGGACAATCTCCGGATGGTGCTTCCGGAACCACCGGACAATTCGGGGATCAAAGGACTCCACACAGTAAAGTCCCGGATAGTCTTTCAAAAGCTCCACAGTCTTCCGGCACAGCTCCTCCTGACGGGTATAGCTTTTCAGCTCGATGATCAGAGGGGTCCGGCCTTCCACTGCCCGGAGCACGTCCGTAAACAGGGGCACCTTTTCTTCGGTGCCAAAGAGCCGATATCCCTGGAGCTCCTCCAAGGTCATCTCGGAAATGTTCCGGTCCACTCCGCAGGTGCGCTTGATGGAGTGGTCATGATGGACCACCACCTGGCCGTCCTTGGTCAGCTGCAGGTCAAACTCCATGCCAAAGCCGCCCAGCACCGCCAGACGAAAGGCCTTTTCGGAATTCTCCGGCACTCCTTTGTCCCGGTCGTGGAGGCCCCGGTGGGCGTAGTCATACTTTAAAAAAGAAGAGAAATCCGCCCGAGGCAGCTGAGGCGCAATGGCCCACAGCCAAAATAGGATTCCCACTACCACCACAATACATACGCATACCACCGCGATCATATCGTTTCCCTCCCACCGGATTTGCCGCCCTGCCAAGAGCCGCCGGGCCCTTCAGGGACTTTTTCGGGAAAGGCGGGGAGTCTCTCCCCACGGGCCCGAAACCGGCACCCCTTTCCCATCTCTTTAGATACTATAAACCCTCCCGGCGTTTTTTTCAACCGCCTTTCTCATTCCTTTTCCTAAAACGGACCCCCTATCCCTATTACGAAACGGGAACCCATCTGCCGGACCTGTTCACCCTGGTCCGACTGGCCCAGTTTTATGGGCTGCCCACCAAAGAACTGGTGCGCACTCTGATCCGGTAAAAGGGACGAAAAAAGAGAACTGCCGCAATTGCCGCAGTTCCCTTTTGTGCCCGAAGGCTGTTTTTGAGATCCATCTTTGTGCGGCCCCCTTTTTCCGAGGGAGGCCGTGCCGTTTTTTCCGGCTTTTTTACCTTCAGCAGAAGGGGTTCTCGGTCTTGTAGAGCATGCCCTTGGGCTGGTTGAAGCCGATGTCCTGGATTCCCAGGAGCTTGAACAGTTCAAAGAGGGCCTTGCCGTGGTGGCCGAAGGCCACGGCTCCGTGGTGGGGATACCGCTTCTCAATGAGCACATGGCGGTAGAACCGGCCCATCTCGGGAATGGCGAAGACGCCAATGCCGCCAAAGGAACCGGTGGGCACGGGCAGCACTTCACCCTGGGCCACATAGGAGCGGAGCTGACCGTCGGAGGTGCTTTGCAGCCGGAAGAAGGTGATGTCTCCGGGGGCGATGTCACCTTCCAGGGTGCCACGGGTAAAATCGGGCTCGCTGCCGGCGGGCTCCAGGAGCCGGTGCTGAATCAGCTGGTACTTCACGGCCCGGTCGGCGCACAGCTTGCAGCTGGGGGTGTTGCCGCAGTGGAAGCCCATGAAGGTGTCGGTGAGCTGGTAGTCATAGCCGAACTTGCCCTGGATCTTCTCCTCATACAGGGAAGCGGGCACGCTGTTGTTGATGTCCAGCAGGGTGACCGTATCTCCGGAAACGCACATGCCGATGTACTCGCTCAAAGCGCCGTAGATATCCACCTCGCAGGCCACGGGGATTCCCCGGGTAGCCAGGCGGGAGTTGACGTAGCAGGGCTCAAAACCGAACTGGCTGGGGAACGCGGGCCAGCACTTGTCCGCGAAGGCCACATACTGCCGGCTGCCCTTGTGGTTTTCTGCCCAATCCAGCAAAGTCAGCTCAAACTGGGCCATCCGGGCGGACAGCTCCGGATAATATCTGCCCTCGCCCATTTCCTGGGCCATATCCGCACAGACCTCCGGAATCCGGGGATCGTCCGCATGCTCCTTGTAGGACACCAACAGGTCCAGCTCGCTGTTTTCCTCGATCTCCACTCCCAGGTCATAGAGACCCTGAATGGGGGCATTGCAGGCGAAGAAATCCTGGGGCCGGGGACCGAAGGTGATGATCTTCAGACCCTTGAGGCCGATCACTGCCCGGGCGATGGGCACGAATTCCACCATCTTCTGGGCAATCTCCTGGGCGTCTCCCACAGGGTACTCGGGGATATAACCCTTCAGGCCACGCAGGCCCAGGTTGTAGGAACAGTTGAGCATGCCGCAGTAGGCGTCTCCCCGGCCGTTGATCAGGTCTCCGTCCCCTTCGGCGGCGGCCACAAACATGCAGGGACCGTCAAAATACTTGGCGATCAAGGTCTCCGGGGTCTCAGGACCAAAGTTGCCCAGGAATACGGTCAAGGCGTTGCAGCCCGCTCCCTTGACTTCTTCCACTGCCTGGAGCATATCCTTCTCATTTTCCACGGTGGTCTTGGCTTCGTAGACCTCCAGGCCCTTTCCGGCACAGGCTGCCACCACGGCGGCCCGGCGATTCTGGGAAAGCCCAATGGGGAAGCAGTCACGGGAGACTGCCACAATGCCCAGTTTCACCTGAGGGATATTGTTCATCATGTTATCTTCCTCCAATCCAAAACGGCAAATTTGTACGCAAATGGTAGTGTCTTTATCGTAGCTTAAAACCGAGAAAATTGCAAGCGCTTTACAACTTTTCGGGCATGGGTTGGCCGCTTCGTTTGATGCACCTTCGCAGCCAATTCATCCTATAATAGTAAATGATGAACACCAGCGCCGTAGTCACCCAGGTCACCGGGTAATTCATGGCCACCGATTCCATGGTGTTCAGCAGGGGCACCGCGGTGACCATCCAGAGGATCCGCAGGCCGCACACGCCGAAGCACACAATGAGCATGGGTTGCAGGGCTTCTCCCGCTCCCCGGATGGCCCCGGAAAAGATCTCAATGAACACATAAGTAAAGTAGGAGGGGCCCAGCACCCAGAAGAACCGCTGGCCGATGCCGATAACCGTCTCGTCCCCGGTAAAGAACCGGAGCAAGGGCTCCATGAAGATCAGCAGCAAGCCGCTGAGGGCAATGGTCACTCCCAAGGTCATCAGCAGGCACACCCGCACGCTGCGCTTGACCCGGTCGTATTTTTGGGCGCCGAAGTTCTGTCCCACAAAGGTGGTGATGGAAATGCCGAAGGCGTTCATCACCATCCAGATGAAGCCGTCGATCTTGCCGATGGCCGCCCAGGAAGCGATGGCGTCGGTGCCAAAAGAGTTGATCCCCGCCTGAATCACCAGGTTGGAGACGGAGTAGAGCACCGACTGCAGGCCTGCCGGCAAGCCGATACGGATCACGTTCCGCAGGATGCTCCGGTCAAAGCGGATTTTTTTCAGCTCCACCCGGTAGGATTCCCGGGTGAGCATAAGCCGGAGCATGATCAGCGCCGCGCTGACCACCTGGGACAGCACCGTGGCAATGGCCACCCCGAACACGCCCCACCGGAACACCAGCACAAAGAGCAAGTCCAGCACAATGTTCACCAGGCAGCAGACAATGAGCACATACAGGGGCATCCGGGAATCCCCGATAGCCCGGAGAACGCCGGTGCCCACGTTGTAGATCATGCAGGCGATAATGCCGCAGTAGTACACATTCACATAGGTCAGGGCATCCCCCATGATCTCATCGGGCACTCCCAGCAATTCCAGGGAAGGCCGGGCGGTGAGAAGGCCCAGCACCATGATGATCAGGCCTCCTACCAATGCCAGAGCAATGGAGGTGTGCACGGCCTTGGACACGTTTTTGGGATCCCCAGCCCCGAAAAACTGGGAGATGATCACCGTGGCGCCTGAGGACACCCCCACGAAAAACCCAACCAGCAGGTTGATCAGGTTGCTGGTGGTGCCCACGGCCGCCAAGGCCTGGGTGCCCACATATTGGCCCACCACAATGGTGTCCACCGTGTTGTAAAGCTGCTGAAAAAAGGTCCCAATCAAAATGGGGAAAAAGAAAATCAAAAGCTGTTTCCAAATCACCCCTTGGGTGATGCTGTTTTCTTTGATAGTCTGCTCCATGGTTTCAACCCTCCCCCTTTTGTTCCAGGCTCTTTTGGCCCGGGTCCTGTTCAAATCCCTTCCGGTGGGAAATGCCGTAGATCCGGATATAATAGGAAATCACCAACAAAATCGCCGCACCGGTCCAGGCGCCCACTTCCGCGTAGAAAATTCCCTCCTGACCCATGACCAGGGGCAGCAGTACGGCCACGCCGATACGCACCACCATCTCCACAATGCCGGAACACATGGGGATCACCGTGTCCCCCAGGCCCATCAGGGCGGAACGGTAAATGTGGAGCATGTACAGAATGGGCAGGCACACACTCATCACCGCCAGGTAATGGTAGGCAATGGCCATGGAGTCGGCCACTTCCTCCGGGGTGCCGGAAATGAACAGGCCCAAAAACAGCTTGCCGAACAGCAGCATGGCCGCCGCGATCACCACCGACGTGGCCAGGGCAATCACTGTGGCGGACACCATGCCCCGTTTGATCCGGCGCACCTGCCGGGCCCCCAGGTTCTGACCCACATAGGAGGTCACCGCGAACCCGTAGGAGGTGGCGGCGATTTCCAGAATGCCGTAGAGCTTGTTGGTGGCGGTAAAGCCGGCGATGAAAAGCATGCCGAACCGGTTGATCACCGACTGAACCACCATGCCTCCCACAGAGATAATGGCGTTTTGCAGCGCCACCGGGGACCCCAGCTTCAACAGGGTGGCCGTCAGCTGGCGGGTCAGGCGCAGATCCTGGAGGGAAACCTTTAAAATGGTGATCTTCCGCACGTTGACAAAGCAGTACACCGCCGACGCCGCCTGGGAAACCACCGTGGCCACCGCCGCTCCGGCGATTCCCCAACGGAATCCCATGACAAACAGGAAGTCCAGCCCCACGTTTAAGAGGGCCGCCACCACCACCGCGTACAGGGGCGTTTTACTGTCCCCCAGGGCTCGGAGAATGGAAGCCAGCAGGTTGTAGGCCATGATGGCGGGGATGCCCCCAAACACAATGCGCAAATACAGCAGCGCCCCTTCCAGGATGCCGTCCGGGGTGTTGAGCACCCGGAGCACCGGCTGGGCAGCCAACTGGCTGGCCGCCATCAAGAACACCGTGAAGATCAGGCACAGGGACACCGAGGCCCCCACGGACCGGGAAAGCTCCCGGTGATCCTTGGCCCCGAAATGCTGGGCCATCAAAATGGCAAACCCCTGGGTCAATCCCTGGATGATGCCCAGCACCATCCAGTTGATCCAGTCCGCCGCGCCCAGGGAGGCCAGGGCACTGACGCCCACCACCTGACCCACCACGGCGGTGTCCACCACGGTGTACAACTGCTGAAAAACATTGCCTGCCATCAGCGGCAGGGCAAAGGAAACCAGAAGGCGGGTGGGAGACCCTTCCGTCATACTGCGAATCCTCTGTGCCATAAAACGACCCCTTTCCACCTGTGATTGCGCCCAAATCTGGGCAAAAAGGGACGGCGAAGGCAACCGGTTACGGATTTCCCGCGCCCTCTCGCTCACGCCGCTCCCGTCCCCCGGGGATTCTCCCGGAGGCCACTCTGGCTATCTTATCACGTCCTCAAACGGTTTGCAATCACAATTTCTGACGAAAAAAACAGGTTTTTTCCCCATTCTTCTCAGCCAGTTCCACATCTCGCCTCTTTTCCCACCGGAAAAGGCCCTTCATGCGCCGGAGTACCGCTCCAGAAACCGGACAATGGCCTCCTGGCAGCCCTGGGGATCCACCCCGAAGCTCTGGGCATGGCCGGCTCCGGAAACCAGGTGCAGCTCCTTCTCCCCTTTACAGGCCCGGTAGTTTTCTTCCGTCATGGACACGGGGACAAAATCGTCCTCCTTCCCGTGGAAGAACAGCACCGGCAGCCGGGTCTTTTGCAGGGATGTCCGAGTATCCGCCTCCTTCAGGTTTACCCCGGCCCGGAACCGGGCAATGATGTCCAGCACATAGAGCAGGGGAAACGCCGGCAGGTGGTAATCCCGCTTGGCCACATGGGCCATGATCTGCCAGGGAGTGGTAAATCCGCAATCCGCCAGAATTCCCCGGGTGTTTTCCGGCAGATCCAAGTCCGAGGCCATCAGCACCGTGGCGGCCCCCATGGAGATTCCCGCCAGAAACAGGGGCTTCTCCTGGCCAAACCGTTTGGCCGCGTACCGGGCCCAGTCCCGGCAGTCAAACCGTTCCCGAACCCCGTAGGTGATGTATTTTCCCTGGCTTTCACCGTGGGACCGCTGGTAGGGCAGCAAAAGCTCATACCCCAGCCGATGGAACAGCTCCGCCTCCAGGGCAAAATCTACCGTGGCCAGGGACCGGTACCCGTGGAAGGCCACCACCACCCCTTTGGATTCCCCCTGGGCGGGCAGGTACAGGGCAGACAGGGTAAGGCCGTCATAGGAACGGAGCCTCACATGTTCCGCCGTGTGGGACCGGATCCAGGCCTGGGCCTCCTCCATCCGTTGGAGGAAGGGATACCAGATGGTCCCTTCCCGAAGAAAATCCGTTTCTTTCGGATCTTTTCCTCCCCGGACCATGGAGAACCGAAAGAAAAAAATCCCCGCCCCCACCAGCAGAAGCAGCAGCACCAACACCACCGCCAACAGGATCCACATCCACGCCATTGCAAAACGCCTCCTTATCCGGTAAATGGGTTTGTTTCATTGTAGCATATCCCCCCGGAAACAGAAAGCCGGGGAAAATAAATTTTTCCTTCCAGAAAAAAAGTCTGGTGTTCCGGCCGGTTTCGGGGTACAATGTTTGACACAGAATGACTGTATTCGACTTTATCACAGGAGGATTTGCCATGATTTCCCCTTTCCGCCATCTGCCCGACCATCTGGTCCTGCGCACGCAGGAGGAATGTGTCCCCTTTTCCGGTGACTCACTGGAGTCTCAGTCTTACCGGGACGTTTCCTGGGAGCTGACCGACACCCCTCACGGCTTGGACATCGCCGTCACCGCTGAGGATACTCCCCTGCGGGAGCTGGTGCTCCGCTGGGATCTGACCTTTCCTCAGAATTGCCGCTTTTTAGGCGGCACCTGGGAACGGGGGTACGGCGATCAGGAATGGCGGGGCTTTGTCCCTGAACGGGTGATGCCCTGGTACTTCCTGGCGGACAACGGCCAGGAGGTTCTCTGCTTCGGGGTGAAGGTTCAGCCCCATGCCTTCTGTTTCTGGACCGTGGATCCCCGGGGCTTCTCCCTGCACCTGGACCTGCGCTGCGGCGGGGAAGGAGTCCGGCTCCAGGGCAGAAAACTTCCTGCCGCCAGCGTGGTATTCCACCGGTGCGGCCTGTCCGCCTTTCCGGCGCTGCAGCGGTTCTGCCGGGAGCTTTCCCCCTCGCCCTTAATGCCTGCCCGGCCTGTGTACGGCTCCAATAACTGGTACTACGCCTACGGCAAAAGCTCTCAGGAGGAAATTCTCCAGGATACGGATTACCTGCTGTCCCTGACCCAGGGCCTGGAGAACCGGCCCTACATGGTCATCGACGACGGGTGGCAGATTCTCCACGAACAGGAACCCGGCTACAACGGCGGTCCCTGGCGCCAGGGCAACGGGAAGTTCCCGGATATGGGAGGCCTGGCCCGGCAAATCGCCGCCCGGGGCGCCCATCCTGGCATCTGGGTCCGGCTGCTGTGGAATCGGGATCCCCAGATCCCCCAGAGCTGGCGCAGCAAGCGGGATCCGGAATACCTGGATCCCACCGTACCGGAAGTGCTGAACTATGTCCAGGAGGATATCCGCACTTTGGTCAAGTGGGGTTACACCCTCATCAAGCACGACTTTTCCACCTTCGACATCTTTGGCCGCTGGGGCTTCCAGATGGGCCACACCATCACCGACGGAGGCTGGCGTTTCGCCGATGAAACCATCACCAGCGCCGAGGCGGTGACAAACTTCTACCGGGCCATCTGGGAGGCCTCCGGCGGAGCCCTGATTCTGGGATGCAACTGCGTTGGCCACCTGGGAGCCGGGCTCATGCACTTAAACCGCACCGGAGACGACACCAGCGGCTTTCTCTGGGAACGGACCCGGAAACTGGGTGTCAACACCCTGGCCTTCTCCCTGGCACAGCATGGCAGCTTTTTCGCCATCGATGCGGACTGCGTGGGGGTAACCGGAGAGATTCCCTGGGAACTGAACCGTCAGTGGCTCCACCTGCTGGCGGAAAGCGGCACACCCCTGTTTACCTCTATCCGTCCCGGGGTTCTGACTCCGGAACAGGAGGAAGAGGTCCGTCAGGCCTACGCCCGGGCCTCCCAGGCTTCCCCCGCCGATACGGCCCTGCCTCTGGACTGGCAGAACAACACCTGCCCCGAAAACTGGCTGCTGTCCCACCGGCGGGAGACCTTCAACTGGTTTCCGCCGGAAGGTCCGGTGGACCTGACCACCTGAGCTATTTCAGGTTGAGGGACCTTTCAGCAGTAATCCCCCAAAAGCTACAGAAAACCGGCACTTTCCGGAGCCTGAACCGCTCCCGAAGATGCCGGTTTTTTCACCTATTCCCATGAAATCTGTCTATCCTTCCCGGCGGCTGTGGCGGCCTCGGGCCCTTTTGGCCTTGGGGGCTTTCCCCAGCCCCAGGAGAGTGGGCAATCCTAAAAGCAGCAAGCCCACCACAAATACCACCGGCGGTCCCCACAGGGAGGAAAGAAACCCATAGAGCACCCCGGCTCCTGCCAAGACCGCGGTCACCTGGCCTCGGATGTTCTCCGGGGGAAGCAGCTGTTCCTCCCCTTCCGGCGTTGCCTCATCCCGGCCGATAAACTGGCCGTCCGAGGAGCCCACCAGGCGCAACAGGGTTCCGGAGCCTTCTTCTCCTGCCAGCACCAGATCCCCCAGATCATAGGAATCCCCGGACCGGACCACCGCCACATCTCCCAGGGACCGGGATGCCGTCCCCAAGGGAGCCAGGCGGATTTTCCACAGGGAAACTTCCTCCTGTTGAAAAAACTGCCGCTGGCAGGCCAGCCACAGGCTCAAAGCCAACAGGCATACCCAGAGGATGCCCAGAATTCCCCGCACCAATTTGATCGCGCCCATGACCGCGCCTCCTCTCTTTGCTCCAGCATACCACGTTCCCGGGAAAGTTTCCAGCCTTTTACCGGGGGATTTCCCAGATTTTCCGGCAAATCCCCCAAGAAATCCATCCCTGCCCTGGATTTTCTCCCCCATTTCTGCTATACTAGTGGGGAAAAATCACCCAGAGTAACACTCTCATAAAGAAGGAACTTCACTATGCTGCACATCTCCCTTTACAGCAACGACTCCCAATTTCTCAATCAAGTTCCCCGGCAGATTTCCACCCATCTGCGGGGATTCGGCCAGGATATCTGCCGCTACCGGAAATATCCCCTGTTCCAAACCAGCCTCTATGAGGGGGGAGACGCCCCTCGGGATCTGTGTATCGTGGACATCCGGGACGACCCGGAACGGGATATGGCCTTTGTCCGGGACCTGACCCGGGACGCCTCCCAACAGGTGATGGTCCTGGCTTCCGGCCCCGAATACGCCATGGCCGCCTACGACGCCGACGTGATGGCCTATCTGGTGGAACCCTTCGACGGCGCTCGGGCCGCTTCTTTGCTGCTCCGGCACTTTTCCCGGGAATTCCATCCCCAGGAAAATCAGTTCTCCTTTAAGACACCGGGCGGGGTTCAGGCCCTGCCGGGAAAGAGCATCCTCTATGTGGAATATCGGAACCATCGCATGCTGGTCCACACCGATCAGGGAAAAACCCTGGTCACCTCCACCACCCGGGTGCCCTTTGGGGAAACTGCCGCCCAACTGCTTCAGGACCGTCGGTTTGTCCGCACCCACTCCGGGTATTTAGTCAACCTTCTCCATGTGACCCAGGTCCGCCGCTCCAGCCTGCTGCTGGACACGGGCATTTCCATTCCTGTCTCCCGGGGCAGAAGCCGGGAGGTCAAGGCCCGCTTCCGGGGCCTGTTTCAGGGAGAGGAATCTGCCTGACCCCGACACAATGTTCCAACAAGCGTCTTGGCGCCCCTTTGCCAAGACGCCTTTTTTATCCCTCAGCCGGGACGGGCGGCCTTCCGTTCCATCCGGAAATTTTCCAGCCACACCCCCCGGCGCAGCACCTTCTGGGAGTGGACCACCTGATAGCCCCGGCCTTCAAAAAAGGGTCGAGCCGTCCGGGAAGCGTGGACCGACAGGGTTTCCACACCCCGTCCCCTGGCATACCCTTCCAGAGCTTCCGTCAGGGCGGTGGCCACCCCACGGCCCTGGAACTCTCCATGGACGTACAGCCGGTCCAGGTACCCCTGGTCATCCATGTCCCCAAAGCCCACCAGGGTTTCTCCCCGCTGAGCCACCACCGTGTAGTGGGCCTTCAGGCTTTCTCCCCAGGCCACTCGGTCCACCTCCTCCGGGGACGGAGCCCAGGCCTGGACCTCTTCCCGGCTGTAATCCTTCAGGGCCACCGACTGCACCGTCTGATAAAAGAGGAGAATCAGCTCCTCCAGGTCCTCCGGCCGGTACAGCCGTACCCGGAATTCCCCGGCCCGGTCCCCCAAGGCCAATGCCGGGGCCGTGTCCGCCAAAAGCCAGCGGGCCACCCCGTCTTCCCCGTTGGAGGGCAGAATCCAATCCGCCGCAGCCTTCAGCTGAGGTACGGCGTTTTCCATGGCGCACCGCTCCTGAGCAGCCTCAAACAGGGGCAGGTCGTTGACGCCGTCCCCAAAGGCCACCATTCGCTCACATCCCAGCCGTTCCCGCAGCAGCTTGGCCGCCGAGGCCTTGGTGGCCTTCTTGGGCAGAAGCTCCAGCCAATATTCCCCCGGCCGGTAGATTTCCTCCTGAAACAGCACGTTGAGCTCCGGCTCCTGCCGAAGCTGTTCCCAGGCAGGCGCCAAAGCTTCCCGGTCCCCGATGAGGGTAAAGTAAAAAATGTTCCCCCGGTAGAGCGCCTCCTCCCCCTCTACTGCCAGAAACCGCTTGTCCCCCTGGCGCTTCCCCAGATAATGGGTCACCCCCGGTGTCTCCCGGTCCCGGCGCCACAGCACCCGCTCCTCCGGCAGCAAGGTGTACACCAGAGGGGACAGGTCATACTCCTCCAGTACCCGGCGAATCCGCTTTACCAGTTGGGGCGGCAGGGTTTGGGAAACCAGGTTCTCCCCGGTGTCCCCCTCTCGGACAAACACTCCGTTGTAGATGATCACCGGCAGGTGCCGGAGCAATCCCCCCGTGACCTTTTCCGCCGAGTTTTGGGACCGGGCGGTGGCGTAGGTAAAGTGAATTCCCCGGCCGGTCAGTTCCCGGATCACCCGGGCGGTAAAGTCCGACACCCGTTCCTGGGAATCCAGCAAGGTGCCGTCCAAATCCGAAACATACAATGTCTTATTCAAAACGCCTGCACACCTCCCAAATTTCTCCTGTGCGAAGCCATTCCCGCAGCGTGGAAAGGCCCTGCTGATTTTTGGGGCAGGGCAGCCACAGCTTTAAATACCCTTCCTCCCCGTACTTTTCCCGGATGTGCTCCACCGCCCGCGTCACCTGACCCTCCGGAGAAAGCTCCGGGCAGTGGGACTTCCCGTACTCCATGCACCGGCGGACAATCCGTTCCGGGTCGATATCCCGATCCGCCTCGCTGACGATCTTTCCATACAGGTTCCTGGGTTCCCGGTCTGAGGAGGCCCGATGGTCCTCCACCGCCTGGTCCATCCCCTGAATCTCCTCAGGAGTAAACCACCGGTCCAGGTTCCGGTCCTCCCGAAGCAGCTGGGCGGAGGTCTTCTCGTGATCCTTCCGGCCAAACCGGCAAACTCCCAGGTCGTGGTAAGCGGCAATCAGATACACCATTTTCGCCTCCACCTCCAGGGAACCTGCCAGTTCCCGGCTGTTTTCCATCACCTGCCGGATGTGGCCGATCCCGTGGGCCGGGTCCGCGTCCTGGTATTGGGGCAGGATTTCCCCTTCCACATACTCTCTCAGCCCCTGGGGAATGGTTCCTTTCATCAGGCTGTGCCTCCCTTTCTTCCGATTTTTAAGGGTAATATTGTACCACATTCCCGAGAAAACGGCAACGCAAGAAAAAATTTTTGGATCTTTTTGGGAAAACCACTTGACGTCTCTGCCCCTTCGCTGTAAGGTACTAAATAAGATTGCGGGGCATTGGGCCCTGCCGGGGAGGCTTTTCTATGAGTTCCATCATCAAGCGGTACAAGGGCAGCTACTTTGCCTGCGTCATGGCCTTTGTATGGCTCTATTTCGCCATTGCCGTGTTCAGCTCCGTACTGTCCGTCTACCTGACCGACATCGGCAAGTCCGCCTCGGAGATGAGCTTTATCGTCTCCGCCTCGGGGATCTTTTCCTTCTTCGTGGTGCCTTTGGCCGGCTATTTCACTGACCGCACCCAGAACCCCAAGGCCATCAGCTCTATTTTGCTGTTGGCTGCGGGCCTCATGGGCCTGGTGTTTGCCCTGTGCCGGTCCGTGTGGGCCCTGTTCCTTCTGGACGGGTTGATTCTCTCTTTTCTCAACTCCGTCACGCCCATCAGCGAGCGCATGGCGGGCCGCAGCAAGTTCCGCTACGGCACCCTGCGGATCTGGGGCACTGCCGGCTACGCGGTGGGGGCCCAGGCTGCCGGGTTTGCCATGGACTACATTGCCCACTCCTTTATCTTCGTCATGCTGCTGATAGCCGGAATCCTGTCTGCCATCGGCTTCTGGGGCACGGAAAACACCCCCTCCACGGAACCCGATTCCCCCCAGAACCCGGTTTCCCAGAAACGTCCCCCTCTGCTCAAGGTGCTGGCCAATCCCAGCTTTCTGTTGTTTTTGCTGATTGCCTGTCTGTTTACCGGCAGCTCCAACGTGAATATGACTTACGCCCCCATGCTTCTGAACAGTCTGGGGGTTCCCACCTCTACCGTGGGCACGGTGCTCTTTTTCAGCACCTTGGTGGAAGCTCCGGTGATCCTGTTCTCCCACAAATTCATGGACCGGTTTTCCGGAAAAACCCTCATTCTTGCCAGCTTTACCATCATCATCGTCCAGTTCCTGTTTTACGGGTTCTCCCGGTCCGCCGGGGTGGTGATTCTGGCCATGGTCCTGCTGAAGGCCATTGCCTCCACCCTCTTTGTGATGATCAACTTGAAGATCGTCCGGAACCTGTTGGATCCCCGGTACACCACCACCGGCCTTTCGGTGATCAACTCCGCCACCAACCTGACTGCCATCCTGCTGCAAAACGCCGGGGGCATTCTAGTGGACCACTCCAGCATTCCCACCCTGTACCTGGCCCTTTGCTGCCTCACGGGTCTGGGGCTGGTGCTCACCCTGTTTTTGAAGGTGGGCAACCGGGAAAAGGTCTTCGGCTGACCCTCAGGGGAAAAACTCTGGACCGGAGGGTTTCACCCTCTCCGAAAGATCCTGGTTTTTCCCTATGAAAATACCCCCCGTCCGGGTTTTTCTTCCCGGGCAGGGGGTGTTTTTTCTGCGGTCTCTATTTTCCGGATGGATTTGCTCCGGTTTTTTACACCTTACAGCAGGCTCTGATACAGCTGAGCGATCTCTTCCACGCTGGTGTCTCTGGGGTTGCCGGGACGGCAAGCGTCGTCATAGGCGGACTGAGCCAAGAAGGGAATGTCCTCAGGCTTGACGATGTCCTTCAGGTTTGCGGGAATGCCCACATCCTGGGAGAGCTGGCGCACCGCGTCGATGGCGGCCTTCCGGTACTCTTCCTGGGACATGCTGTCCACGCCCTGCACGCCCATAGCACGGGCGATTTCCCGATACTTTTCCCCGGTGGCGGGAGCGTTGTACTCCATCACCGTGGGCAGGATAATGGCGTTGGCCACCCCGTGAGGGGTGTCATAGAGAGCGCCCAGAGGATGGGCCATTGAGTGAACAATGCCCAGGCCCACGTTGGAGAAGCCCATGCCGGCCACATACTGGCCCAGGGCCATGCCCTCCCGGCCTTCGGGAGTGTTTTCCACGGCGCCCCGGAGAGAACGGGAAATGATCTCAATGGCCTTCAGGTGGAACATGTCAGACAGCTCCCAGGCACCCTTGGTGATGTAACCCTCGATGGCGTGGGTGAGAGCGTCCATGCCGGTGGCGGCGGTGAGGCCCTTGGGCATGGTGGACATCATGTCCGGATCCACAATGGCTACCACGGGAATGTCGTGGGGATCTACACAGACCATCTTCCGGTTTTTCTCCGCATCGGTGATCACATAGTTGATGGTGACCTCGGCGGCGGTACCGGCAGTGGTGGGCACGGCGATGATGGGCTTGGCGGGATGCTTGGTGTCGGCCACGCCTTCCAGAGAGCGCACGTCGGCGAATTCCGGGTTGGCGGCGATGATGCCGATGGCCTTGGCGGTGTCCATGGAGGAACCGCCGCCGATGGCGATCAGGTAATCGGCCCCGGACTTCTCAAAGGCGGCCACACCGGTCTGGACGTTTTCAATGGTGGGGTTTGCCTTGATGTTGGAATAGATTTCATAGGTGAGACCGGCGGCTTCCAGCACGTCGGTGACCTTCTGGGTGACACCGAACTTTAACAGGTCCGGGTCGGAGCAGATAAAGGCTTTCCCAAAGCCTCTGCCTTTGGCTTCATTGGCGATCTCCTGGATCGCGCCTTTGCCATGATAAGATCTCTCGTTGAGGACAAAACGGTTGGCCATAGTGCATTACATCCTTTCTTTCGGTTCCCCCAAGGGAACAGGCCCTTTTGGGGACGCTCCCTGCGTCCCCGCTCTGATCAAATTGTAGCAACGGCCCGGGGAAAAAACAAGTGACACTTGGCAGCAAGTGTCACTAAAACCCCCGAAAAATCAAAAAAGAGACGGGTTACACCGTCCCTTTGAGAGAACCGGACTCCACGGGCCCCTGCAAATCCGACAACAGGGCGTACAGCCGCTCGGGCATGGCCTCAATCAGAAGATCCACCAGCTCTGGAATGGGCCGCGCCATCCCTCCGGTGACCCACTCCACCGTCATCCGGATGGACCCGGCGCAGTACATTTGCAGGAGAAATTCCACGTCTCCTGGCAATTCCCGGCATCTCAGCTTCTTTTTCAGAATTCCCCCGTAAAACTCCAAGATACACTGGTAATCGTAGGCCACCACCGAATTGCAGTCGTTGGAGCGAAAGGCTTGGGTGAAAAAGGTTTTCTCCCCTTTGAGAAACTGAAATTTCCGGATCAGCCCCTCCCGCAAAGTCAGGCTGACTCCCATCTGCTTGAAGGACCGTTGGGCCAGCTGCTCGAAATGCCAGTTGACCAGGTCGTACTTGTCCTTGAAATTCCGGTAAAAGGTCTGGCGGGTCACCCCGGCCCGTTCTACAATCCGGGTCACGGTGATCTTGTCCAGAGAGGTCTGCTCCATTTCCTCCTTGATGGCCTGGGCCAGTTTCTGCCGGGTGCCTCCTTGACTGTCCATGGATGATTTTCTCCCCTTTTGCCCTTATTTCCTGCCTTCCCGGTTCAGAGCCCACTGGATGCAGCAGGTCAGGAACTTATCACGCAGCTGGGGAAACTGCTGGTTTCCCCACTTCCAAGGGGCATCCCCTGCTTCCACAGGATGCCGGTCCGACACCAGCAACGCCACGGAACACCCCATCCGGTAATAGCTGCACACGGAAACCAGGGCAGACGCTTCCATGTCCACCCCTCCGCAGCCCAACTGCCGCCAAAGGACTTCCTTGTGGAGGGTTTGCCGGTAAACCCCGTCGGTGGTGACGGTGGCCTCCTGCCGCAGAGGAAACCCACAGTCCCCCAACCAGGATGCCCACTCCTCTCGGGGATGGACCGGCAGGGCCACAAATCCCCCCGTTTCCCGGTAATGAAACGTGATGCCCTCTTCGCTCCAGATTTTTTCGGGAACAAACACGTCTCCCACCTGACAGTCCTTGGAAAATCCTCCGCACAAGCCCACCAGAAAAATCTCCTCAACCCCCAGGGCATGGAGAGTCTCCACAGTACAGGCGATTTGGGGCGAACCGTATCCCCCATTGAGAAAACAGATTCCGGGATTTTCCTTCACGCCCAGCACCGGGGAGTGGGTGATAAATCCCGGCAGCTCCTCCAGCAGCATTTCCGTGGGGAACTCCCGCTCCAGCACCGGCAGGCCTTTTCCCAGACAAAACACCATGGCCCGGCAGGGCAAAATAGGCGTTTCCCCCGAAGAGAACTTACTTCTGGCATGGGCCTTCGCCTCGATGACAGGGGCAGTGTGGTCCTGAGGGTCGTACCACACAGGGTCCTTCATTCAATCACCTTTTCCAGAAAAACCCGCTCCCGGAAGATCCCGTTGCGCTGGGCTTTTTCCTCCCGAGCATGGCGGATTTCCCCGTCGGTCCAGCCCTGCAAATGGGCCAGCTCCTCCAGCACTTCCAGAATATCTCCCAGCTCGTCCAAAGTCTTTTCCTCCAGGAATTCCCCCACTTCTTCCCGGAGCTTCTCCTCCAGGCACCGGCCAAATTCCTCGTCGTCCAGAGTGCGGATCACCGGGGTCTCTCCCTGTTCCCAGATGATGTCCGGCACATTGTCCCGCACCAGCTTGTTGTAAATCCGTTCCTTCATGGGCAGTCCCCTTTCTCCGCCGTATTACAGCTTGTCCGCCATATCCAAAAGCAGCCGTTCCGTGTCCGCCCATCCCAGGCAGGGATCGGTGATGGATTTTCCAAAAACCCGCTCCCCTTCGATGGGCTGGTTCCCTTCTTCCAGGTAACTCTCGATCATCACGCCCTTCACCAGGCTCTTCACGTCCCCGCTGTGCCGCCGGCTGTGAAGGACCTCGCTGACAATCCGGGGCTGCTCCCGGAATTTCTTATTGGAGTTGGAGTGGTTGGCATCCACCACCACCGCCGGGAACTGGAGATCCCGTTTCTGATACAGCTCCCACAGGCGCATCAGGTCTTCATAGTGATAGTTGGGCACGCAGGTTCCGTATTTGTCCACGCCTCCCCGGAGGATGGCATGGGCCAGCGGATTGCCGTCGGTGGTCACGTCCCAGCTCCGGTACAGGAAGGTGTGGGAAGCCTGGGCCGCCTGGATGGAATTGAGCATCACCGACAGGTCACCGCTGGTGGGATTTTTCATGCCTACGGGGATGTCCATGCCGCTGGCCGTGAGCCGGTGCTGCTGATTTTCCACGGACCGGGCTCCTACCGCCTCGTAGGAAAGCACGTCGTCCAGATAGCTGCGGTTTTCCGGGTAGAGCATTTCGTCGGCGGCGGTGAGTCCCGTCTCTTCCATCACCCGCAGGTGCATCCGCCGGATGGCAATGATGCCTCCCAGCAGGTCGGGGGCCTTGTCCGGAGAGGGCTGATGGAGCATGCCCTTATAGCCCTCTCCCGTGGTCCGGGGCTTGTTGGTATACACCCGGGGGACCAGCACCAGCTTGTCCTTCACCTGCTCGTTGAGCCGGGAAAGCCGTCGGACATACTCCAGCACCGATTCCTCGTTATCGGCGGAGCAGGGCCCCACCACCACCAGGAATTTATCCGATTCCCCGGTAAACACCGCCCGGATTTCCCGGTCCCGAGCCTCCTTGACGGCTTTCAGCTTCACGGAAAGGGGATACTCCCCCTTCAATTGTTCCGGCTCCGGAAGCCGGCGATTGTACCGCATTGCCATATCGTTTACGGCTCCTTCTCCTGATTCTCATCCAGCAGCTGCTGAATTCCCTCGTCGGTGTAGGAAAGCAGCTTCCCGTACCGCCAGGCAATGTCCAGCCGCTTTTCGGGGGTATAGGTGCCGTTTTCCTGGGCCTGCCGCTTTTCCTCTTTCAGGTCCAGATATTCCTGGAGCACCGCGTCGTCCTGGTAGAAAATCACGTTGAACCGGTCCTTGTTCATGGACACGGGAAACAGGTCAGTGATGAATCCCTCATCCTCGTCATACTGCTTCACATGGTACTCTTGGCAGAGCTTCTCATATCCCTCATGGAAGCTGTCCCGCTCCTCCCGGGTATCGCAGGGATGGGCCAGGGCAATCTTCTTCACCCCCGCCTGAACCATTTCGCAGAAACAGTCTGCGGCGCCCAGTTTGTAAGAATACGTGTCAATGGTTTTCATAATGAATCCTCCTTGTCCGCTGTTTTTTGTTCTATGTTTTTGCTATCTTTTTTCTCTTTCCCGATCTGTCGGCCCACCAAGGCCCCCAGCAGCATGCCCACGGAAATGGCCACCCCCAGGTCCATGTTCAAAAGGCTGCGCAGCCCCGCGCCCAGGAGAATCCCCAGGCACATGCCTTCCGTCATATAGTTCTCTTTTTCCCGCACCCGGTTAGACCACAGCAGCGCCACCAGCGCTACCATCACCAGTACAGCGATGGCAGCGGCAAACATCTCATCCATCTTCATTTCCCCCTGTTCAGGCTCAAAAAGGATCTTCCCCTCTGCCGGGCGTCAGGCCTGGGGCGGATGGGACGTTTGGGCGGCTACAGCGCTGTGCTCTGATGCGCCGTCCGCACTGCTTTCTTTTTCGGCTTACGCCGGTTTAAGGCCGCGAGACGCTGTCTCGCGCTCTGCGGCCTTTGAAAAGGCCGGCGAAACTTTTGCGTTTGTCCTTTTTACACTACCTGGAACAGGTAGAACTTCAAATAGTCCGTTTCCGGCACGTTCCAGAGCACCGGGTGGTCCGGGCCCTGGGCTCTGGCTTCCACCAGCCGCAGTTCCACCTGGGCATCGGAAGCAGCGCTTTGGAGCATTTTCCGGAACAGGGCGTCGGTCATGAAGTGAGAGCAGGAGCAGGTGGCCAGGTAGCCCCCACGGGGGAGAGCTTTCATGGCCCGGTAATTGATCTCCTTATAGCCCCGTTCCGCCCCCCGGACCGTTTTCCCCGACTTGGTAAAGGCCGGGGGATCCAGGATAATGTAGTCATACTCCCCGGGGGTCAGGGTGGGCAGCAAGTCAAAGACATTGGCGGTCTCGTACTCGATGGAGGTAAGGCCGTTTAAGGCCGCGTTTTCCCGGGCCTGAGCAATGGCGGTTTCACTGATGTCCACAGAGTGGACCCGCTTTGCCCCGGCCTTGGCACAATTGAGGCCAAAGGACCCTGTGTGGGTAAAGCAGTCCAGCACCGTCTTTCCGGGGGCCAGCCGGGCAGCCGCCTGCCGGTTGAACTTCTGATCCAGGAAAAATCCGGTTTTCTGGCCGTTTTCAAAGTCCACCTTATACCGGATCCCGTTTTCCACAATCTCCGTAACGGTGCTTTGGGGCGTTTCCGTTCCAGGCAGGTGGTACCAGCCCTTGTTCTGCTCCATGCCCTCCAGCTCCCGGATCTTCACATCGTTGCGCTCAAAAATTCCCCGGACGGTTTCCCCGTCCGCTTCCAGGATTTCCCGGAGGGCCGGGAACAGCAGGTCCTTCCGCAGCTCGGTGCCCAGGCACAAGGTCTGGGCCACCAGGATGTCCCCGAACTTATCCACGGTCAGCCCCGGGAAACCGTCTGCTTCTCCGAAGATCACCCGGCAGCTTTCCACCCCGGCTTCTCCCATCACCGTTTTCCGGTAATCCCAGGCATACTGGAGCCGCCGGCGGAAAAAAGCTTCCCCAAAGGTATCGTTGGCGTTTTGGGAAATCATCCGCACCCGAATCTTGGAATGGGAATTGTAGTACCCGGTTCCCAGGTATCGTCCCTTGGGGCTGAGCACGTCACAGAGAGCCCCGTCCTCCGGGGTTCCCCGCATTTCGGTGATTTCGTTGTCAAACACCCAGGGATGGCCTCCCTGGGCTTTTTTCGTCCCGCGGGCATGAATCACCACTGCGGGATAGGCCCGTTCTGTTTTCATGGACATCCCCTTTCTGATCCGTCAATTAAATTTTCACCACACCCAAGGTATCCAAAATGGAGGAAACCAGGATCAGCACAATGCACACCGGCGCGATGTACTTGACCACCACCACAAACAGTTTCTCCCGCTTGAAGGGGGAGGAACGTTTCACCTCATCGGTAATGGTCTTGGTGTGGATCACATACCCTACAAACACGCAGGTGCAGAAGGCCACAATGGGCATGAGCACGCTGTTGCTGATGAAGTCGAAAAAGTCCAGCAAAGACATGCCCAGAGGAGCAATCCAGCTGAGTACTCCATATCCCAAAGAGGAAGGCAAAGCCAGCACCAGGCAGCCCACCATCACCAAGGTGCAGGTCTTTCTCCGGCTCCAGTGGAATTTATCCTGGAAGATGGACACCACGGTCTCCATCAAAGACACGGAGGAAGTCAGGGCGGCGAAGAGCACCAGCAGGAAGAATACCCCGCCGAAGATCATCCCCAGGGTGCCCGCGTCTGCAAACACCTTGGGCAAAGTGACAAACATCAGTCCCGCTCCCTTGTTCAAGGCCGCCTCGTCCCCGCCGGAGAAGGCAAACACCGCCGGAATGATCATCAGGCCCGCCACAAAGGCCATGCCCGTATCGAAGAGTTCAATCTGCTTGACGGACTTCTCCAGATCGTCCTCCCGCTTCATGTAGGATCCGTAGGTGACCATGATGCCCATGGCCAGGGACATGGAATAGAACATCTGCCCCATAGCGGCCAGCACGGTCATGGGAGAAAACCGGCTGAAATCAGGAGTGAGATAATAGGCCACGCCCTCCAAGGCGCCGGGCCTGGTCACGGAATACACTGCCACGCCTACGGACAGCACCGCCAGTACCGGCATCATCACCTTGCTGGCTTTTTCCACGCCCTTCTGCACGCCGAAAAACACGATCAACGCGGTGATTCCCACATACACTGCCGGCCACACCAGCGGTTCCACCGGCTGGGCAATGTAATTGGAAAAATAAGTGTCATTGGCAGCGGCCATGCCCTGGCCTGTGACGTACACCGCCAGGTATTTCATCACCCATCCGCCGATCACGCAGTAATAGGGGAAAATGATGATGG
>UQQZ01000044.1 GCA_900543305.1 uncultured Oscillospiraceae bacterium | reverse complement strand
CACATGCCTACTGCGTCCGGGTTGTAGATGAGCACCCGCTTGGCGGTGGTGATTCCCTGATGCTTCATGGTTTCTTCCAGCAGAGGGAAAGCTTTGCCCGCTTTCTCGGGTGCCGGGACGCCCATGCTGGCAGCCATAGTTGCTGCAAACTGGGTCATAGAAATGGCGTTATTCATGAGATTTCCTACTTTCCTTTTGAGTTTTCACTTTCCGTTTAACCGAGGCAAATTATATCGGCCTTTTGTTAAGAATTGAGACTTGGTTTGATAAAAGCTTGTGGATAGGGTTGTAAAAAGTGTATTAAGCAGAGTAGACTCTTTGAGGCGTTTTGAACAAGATCATTAAATTGAAGAAAGGTTTGTCACGAAAAATGTGTCATTGTACCAAGGAAGGAAAGCAGCCTCTTTTTCTGCGGAAGAGTCCCAAGCCAGAGAAAAGCTCTTCCGGGAGCAACCACCCCCAACATGGGTGGTACGTGCTCAGACAGGTAAAAAAAGAAGAGGTAAGCACAAGGCTTACCTCTGTTGAATGTATCTCTTTCTATAATGTGGTGGAACTGGGTGCGAACTCTTTTTTTCAGGAAACCCTCAAATGTTGAGGAGCACCAGTGCCCCCAGAATCATTCCCACGGCTCCCAGCTGCCGGCGGTTTAACCGTTCCCGGAACAGCAAAAAGCTTGCCACACTGATGACCAAAATCACCCCTACACTGAATGAGGGGTAAACCAAAAAGGCAGGGAGCTCCGTAAGGGCGGCCAAAAGCAGCCGGGAGGAGAGAAAATTGGGCACTCCCACCAGCACTCCAAACAGCAAGTCCCGGCGGTTAATGGGCCTGCGTTCCCGTATCAGGAGGATCAGGGTGAGCAACCCGGCAAAGAGGAAAATGTAGAACACAAAAAGCCCGTCATCTTGCCTGCTGCCCAATTGGGTAAAAATTTTCGACATGCTGTCACTGCTGCCATTGAGCAGTAAAGTCAGCACAAGGGGGATCAGATAAATCCCTTTGGCGGAAGGCCCCCTTTGGTGTTTTTGAGGCAGACCGTTCATCACAACGGCAGCTGCCACTGCCAGGGCAACTCCAAGGCCTTGAACCAAAGTGGGCCGTTCGTGAAACAAGGCCACGGACAGGAAAATGGGCACCAGGACTCCCAATCGGGTGAATACCGAAGAGAGTATGGCCCCATTTTTGTGAATACTGTATCCGTTGGCAGCCAGGGAAGCCAAGTAGAAAATTCCCGCAATGGCGCCCAGCCAAAGGGGTGTGGGATCCCCGTTATACAGGGACTTGGGTTCCATGGTGAGAAACGCCAGCAGCGCACAGGTAACATAGTTGATAAAGTACACACCGTAGGCGTAGTTGGAATTCAAATACTTCAAGACGATGGCCAACACCGAGCTGGAAAGCATGGCCAAAAGCAAAAAAAGCATATTCTTTTACCCCTCTCATCATTCCGCAGCAACCTACTTACTATACTCCATTTCTCCTCAAAACGCAAAGTTTTTTGAAAATGGGGGAGATTCCACGATTCGGGATGGGCTATCCGGGTGGGCCAGGGAAAGGAACTGAGGGGGGGGGGAAGACCCGCAAAAAAGAGAGACAACCGGGGGGTTATCTCTCTTTTCAGGGGGCAATCCCAAGAAGAATGCAGGATTCGCTCCAGTGGGGGGATACTGCTTTGGGAACAGGAATATCCTGTTTTCCTTTGCCGGCAGACCCTTCCTCTTTTGATTTTTAGAACATTTCCGGATGCTCTTCCAGGTAGGTTCGAAACACCTCCAGGAACAGAGGAACGGCGGGATTGGTGATTTCCCGTTCCCAGGCGATGGCAAGATCCAGATCCTGGCTGCTGTCATTGAGCAAAGTAAACGCCAATTGATTGGTCTGCATATAATGGCGGCTCCGGTAGGGGAGAATGGAGATTCCGGTTCCCGCCTCCACGGCTTGCAGCAGATTTTCATAGAGATCATATTGTTCTGTAACCTGCGGATGAAATCCCAGCTGGGTGCACAGTTCTGCAATTCGTTTGTTAAGATACCGGGCGTGGTTGGGAAAGAAAACCAGAAAGGGTTCTTTGGCCAACTGATTAAAATCCAAAGAGGGCTGCTGCAAGGCAGGGTGGTCTTTTCGGGTGACAAGACACAGGACATCCGTCTGGATCTTTTTGATTTCCAGGGAAGGGTACTTCATCAGGTCGGACATGATGGAAAAATAGATGTCCGCGTCCCGGCGGGATACGCTTTCAGAGATGACGTAGGCATCCTGGCGGATCAATCGGATTTTCACATGAGGATATTGGACATGGAACTGATTGACGATGTCCGACAGAAAATAATGGGTTGCCGCTGCCAAATGGCAGATGCGCAGCATGGCAGGCTGCTGCCGGGCCAAAGCCAGTTTTTGCTTTGCTTGGTCGATCAATTCCAAAATCGCTTTCGCATCTTCCAGAAACAGAGCACCGCTTTCGGTGAGGGCCACCTTTTTGGTGTTGCGCACGAAGAGCTCGGTGTCCAGCTCTCTTTCCAGCATTTTGATCTGATGGCTGATGGCAGGCTGGGAGAGATAAAATTCCTCGGCTGCCCGTGAAAAATTTCGGTATTTAGCCGCTGCTACAAAGTAGGCAAGTTGTTTTGTGTCCATGGCAGTCACCCCCGTTTTTTCCACATATAAATTCTTTTTATCAATCACGCAAAAATACTTGTATTTCAAAAATAAATGGGACTATGTTAAAATTATAACATAAAAACAAAGGCGTGTAAATCACGGCTTATGACCATAAACCCTATGGAAAAAATCAGGAGGTAAACATGGCATTTAAAGTAATGGGCGTAACTGCCGGAAGAAAGAACAGCAACTGTGAAATCCTGCTGAAGGAAGCCCTGTTGGCTTGCCAGGAGATGGGCGCCGAAGTGCGGATGATCAACCTGAAGGATTACAACATTGTTGACTGCACTGGATGCACCGCCTGCACCATGGGCATGTCCATGGGAAAACACACCGGATGCACCCTGGACAAAGTGGACGACAAAAAGCGGATCATGGACGTGATGCTGGACCAGGACGCTGTGATCTTTGCAGCTCCCACCTACGATCTGATGCCTTCTTCTCTATTCCTGAAGTTCATGCACAGAAACCTGGCCTATGAATCCGCATTCCTGACCAAGATTGGCGCCATTGAGCCTCGGGATCGTGTGGGCGCTCTGATTGCCGTAGGCGGTTCCACCCGTTCCTGGCAGTCCATGGCCCTGGAGTGCATGCAGGCTACCACCTTTACCAACAGCTTTAAAGTGGTGGACATGTACATGGCAACCCAGGTTTCCGCTCCTGCCCAGGTACTGCTGTACGATGAGAAAATTGCCCGGGCCCATGAGATGGGTGTCAATGTCATGAAGGCGCTGGAAACCAAGCCGGAAGATCGGAAATGGCTGGGAGATCCCGATTACGGATGGTGCCCCAACTGCCACAGCAACGCCCTGTGCCTGGGACAGCCCCAGTGGAAGGGTTTGCAGTATCCGGTGGAGTGCGTGGTCTGCGGTGCCGGCGGCGACCTGGAGCGCACCGAGGACGGCAGATGGAAGTTCGTGATTGCGGAGAACGGTTTGGAGCGTGACCGCACTACCGAAGAAGGCCGCGGCGTGCATTGCGATGAGATTGCCGAGACCCAGGGGGGATTCTTTATGGATCCCAAGAAGCGGGAAGAGGTTGCGGCAAAGCTGCCCAAATATAAGAATTTGAAGTTCTCGGAACTGGATTGATCAATACGAAACCCAAAATTCAAACTATAAAAGAAAGAGGGAAAACAGTATGGAATTTAAACATTTGCTGAGCCCGATGAAAGTCGGAAATAGGGTTTACAAGAACCGTATTGTGAGCGCTCCCATGGCATTCAGCCTGATTGCGCAGAACCCCATTGCCGCGGAAGTGTCTTACCGGAAACTGGAAGGACCTGCAAAGGGCGGCAACGCCTGTGTGATCCTGGGCGAGACGGACATCAATTTCCGGGATGCCGTTCGGATCCCCGGTTTCCGTCCCTTCGACTTTGCCAAGCCCGAAGAGGATATGGAGACCTTCAACGCGGTGAAGACCTATGCGGACCGCATCAAGAAGCATGACTGCATCGCTCTGGCTGAGCTGGTGCACCCCGGCAAGGAGAAGGTGCCCTTCAACGACCAGCAGGAGGCCATCGGCCCTGTGGACTGTGTGAACTCTGCCGGTGTTCCCGTGCGCGCCATGACCAAGGAGGACATGGACCGCATCGCCAACGATTTCGCGGTGGCCGCTACCTACATGCAGAAGGCTGGTTTTGACGGAATCCTGGTTCACGGCGGCCACGGCTTCATCTTTACCCAGTTCCTCTCTCCCTTGATCAACACCCGTACCGACGAGTACGGCGGCTCTTTGGAGAACCGTGCCAAGTTCCCCATCCAGATCTGCAAGGCCATCCGGGAAGCTGTTGGCCCTGACTTCCTGTTTGAGCTCCGCATTGACGGCACCGACCACCAGCCCGGCGCCATCACTCCCGAGGAGACCGGCCGGTTCATTCAGATGGTGGAGCAGTACCTGACCTCTGTACATATCACCTGCGGCATCTACGAGGAGTCTGTCAAGTCCGGCACGGAGTCCAGCATGTTCCACGACCACGGCCTGAACATCGAACAGGCTGCCATTGTGAAGAAGTACACCTCTCTGCCCGTAGGCGCTGTTGGCGGCATCAACTCTCCTGAGCAGGTGGAGCAGGCCATTGCCGATGGCAAGATCGACTTCGCTGTGTTCGGCCGTCAGATGCTGGCCGATCCCAACTTTGCACAGAAGTGCATGAACGGCGATGCCGCTCAGATCCGCCGTTGCCTGCGCTGCTATAAGTGCTTCCCCGGCTCTCCCGAAGAGGGCTACGACGATCTGCCCTTCACCAGCGAAGAACTGGCCGTATATGTGGGACACTGCACCATCAACCCCATGGCTCACCTGGCCTTCGACGTGGACCAGCTTCCTCCGGCGGAGAAAGGTCCTCAGAAGGTGCTGATCATCGGTGGCGGTATTGCTGGCCTTCAGGCAGCCATCACCGCAGCAGATCGCGGCCACAAGGTGACCCTGGTAGAGAAATCCGATAAGCTGGGCGGCCTGCTCTACTTCACGGATGTGGATATCGACAAGCCCGACCTGCGTAACTTCAAGGATATGATGATTCGGGAAGTGAAGCGGCACAATGTGGAAATCCGCATGAACACCGAGGCCACTCCCGAATTTGTCAAGGAGTTTGCTCCTGACGCTGTGGTGATTGCAACCGGTTCTTTGCCTGCATGTCCTCCCATCAAGGGCATTGAAAACGCCAAGCAGGCTATGTCCGTGTATGATGGAACCTGCCAGCCTGGCAAGAAGATCGTGATGATTGGCGGCGGCCTGGTAGGCTGCGAAACCGGCCTGTACCTCCAGAAGACTGGCCATGAAGTGACCGTGGTGGAAATGCTGGATCGTGTGGCCAATGAGTCCTTCGGCATGTACCGTGAGGCCCTGATTTGGGAGATGGAGAAGAACCACATGACCATGCTGCCCAAGACCAAGTGCTTGGAGATCACTCCCAACAGCGTGAAGATCGAAAATGCCGATGGCGTTCAGGAGCTGGAAGCTGACACGGTGTTGTACGCACTGGGCATGAAGTCCGTAGATTACAGCGCTCTGAAAGAGGCGGCTGGCGATGCCCAGGTATTCGTAATCGGCGATGCCATCCATCCCGGTAAGGTGGACCAGTGCACCAGAACCGGTTATATCGCAGCTCTGAAGATCGGAGCCAGCGAGGAATCCATCAAATTCATCCAGGAATAATCGTTTCGTATAGAAACAAAATCAAGCAGGAAACCGGAAGAGTCAAAAGGCTTTTCCGGTTTCTTTTTTGTACCTGGAAAAACAGGGCCCCCAAGATTTTGCCAGCAAAATGGAAGAAGCATATTGACAGCAGCTAGGGAGGGTGCTATACTCATTTCAAGATATATACCGGTATACCGGTATATAAATCAAGCTGGAATTTTGACAGAGGAGATGTCTTTCATGAAAACAAGGAAAATGGGATCCCTGGTTGTTTCGGAAATCGGCATGGGATGTATGCCTTTTTCTCATGGTCACGGAAATCCCCCTCCCCGGCAGGAAAGCATCCGTTTGATGCGTCTTGCTCACGAGTTGGGTGTGACCCTGTACGACACTGCTGACGCCTATGCCGACGGCCACAATGAGATTCTGGTAGGGGAGGCCCTGAAGCCCATTCGTCATGAGGTATGCCTTTCCACCAAATATAATCCGGAGCTGCACCCTGTGACGGATCCCACCAAAGGCACCGTAAAGGAGCAGATTGAAAGCCGTTTGGACGACTCTCTCAAGCGTCTGGGCACCGATTATGTGGATCTGTACTACATGCACCGTGTCACCGATGATGTGCCTCTGGAAGAGGTGGCCGGATACATGGGGGACTTTATCAAGAAGGGAAAGATCCGGGCCTGGGGCATGTCCCGTGTCACTGCAGAGCAGATTAAAATTGCCAACGCTGTAACGCCTGTTTCCGCCATTCAGAACGAATACTCCATGCTGGAGCGCTCTCCCGAGAAGGACGGTGTCCTGGATACCTGTAAGGAGCTGGGCATCGGTTTGGTGCCCTACATGCCTTTGGCTGCAGGTTTTCTGACCGGAACCATTAAGCCTGGCCAGGTATACACCAACGATGATGCCAAACGTTTTTCCAAACGGTTTAGCGACGAGGCTATCAAAAAGAATCAGCCCCTGTTGGAGATCCTGGATAAGATGTCCAAGAAAAAGGACTGCAGCTATGCCCAGATGGCCATTGCCTGGCTGATGCACATGGGGGACAATATTGTTCCGATTCCCGGCATGATGACCGAGCCCATGATCCGAGAGAATCTGGATATCGCCAAGATTCAGCTGACTCCTGAGGAAATGAAGGAGATCAACGCCAGCATTGACAAGTGCGATCTTTACACGGAGTGGGACGAGGAGTGTATTGGAAAGCTGAAGGAGGCTCTCAAGAAAGAGGGGTACGAGCCCGGTAAAAAGAGCTGGGGATACGACTGATTTCTGGCCTGTTATTAAGTGAGCAAAACATTCTCTTTTTACGGGAAGACGGCAGCGAAAAGTTGCCGTCTTCTTGTGTTCTGGGAAAGTGTGGAGTATAATCAAAGGGTCAACGAGAACCCATGTGGGGTGGAGGTATTTCATGTCTTTTTTATTGAAGGACCAAGCGTACGACAAACTGATTCAATTGATCAACGAGGGAAAATTGAAATACGGTGAGACCTATTCCTTAAACGCCCTGGCCCAGGACCTGGAGATGTCCCGGACGCCGGTGCGGGACGCCATCCAAAAACTGGCCGATGAAAACAGGATCGATGTGCTTCCCAGCAGAGGGATCCGGTTGCACCAGATGACGGTAGAGGAGATCACTCAGCATTATCATTTCAGTACGGCCATAGAAGGGTACTGCGCAGCCAGTCTGGCAAATGCTTACCAGGAGGACAACAAACGTCCGTATCTGCAAAAAATGCAGGAACTGCTTACCTCCATGTGGACTTTAGCGGACAGTGACCAGGCGTTTGGGGAATTCTTCTCTTTGGACCAACAGTTCCACCGGGAGCTTCTGGAGTCCCTGGGCGACCCGTATTTCAGCAGTTTGGAAGATTCTCCCATGGGATTTTACAGTCACCCGGAGCTCCAACAGTTTACGGGGAAAATCTCTCGAAAGGACATCTGTCAATGCCATCAAAACATTTTGGACGCCATTGGTGCAGGGGATCCGGAAACGGCCTATCGATGCGTGATGGATCACGCGGCGCTGATGTATCGTGCACTGTCCTGAGAGAATCTCCATAAGGACCTGTGGAGAAATCCAGCCCTCTCAGTTTTCATCAGGCCCACTCTCGGGACGACGTGTCAGGGAGTCAGAAAGCTAGAACTGGCAGAAAAACGTAAGGAATACATTAACCAGGGGGATTTGTTTATGAGTGCAAAATATTGTCAGGAATGTGGTACAGAGCTGGTTGAGAAAGAGTTGGAAAATGAAGGGAACATTCCTTTTTGTCCCCAGTGCAATCAATATCGTTTTCCCATGTACAATGTGGCAGTGAGCATGATTGTGATCAACCGGCAGACAAATAAAATCTTGCTGATTAAACAATATGGGCATCCTTTTTACATTCTTGTCGCCGGCTATGTGAATCGGACAGAGTCCTTGGAACATGCTGTGGCAAGGGAAATCAAAGAAGAAACGGGAATGACGGTATCCCATATCCGGTTCAATCGGACCAGGTTTTTTGAACCCTCTAATACCTTGATGTGCAATTTTACCGCTTTCGTGGAAGATGACAGTCAGTTGTCCGTCAATGGGGAAGTGGACGACTACCAGTGGTTTACACAGGAGGAAGCCCGCAACAACATTTTGCAGAATAGTTTTGCCTCCCATTTTTTGAATGCCTATCTGGATGAGCAAGCATAAACTTTACCTCTCTTTCAAAAATTTATTAGATTTTTCAGGCGGAGAAATCCAAAATCTCTGAAAAAACACAAGGCCGGGAGCGATCCCGGCCTTTGGCATCGGATGAGACAGGTTTGGAAAAAACTCTGAAAAAGGGAGCGGATGAAAGAACAAAGCACATGGTTTCAACCGGAAATGCAGGGTAAAACTTTTGCATCTTCACTTCTCTTTGAACAGAGTGTTACTCACTTTAAAATGCAGCTTCGATGCCAATGAGATTCAAAAATAACCAACACTACTCAAATATGAGAATGCTTTTTCGATAAAATGCAAGAATCGAATATTGATCCTTCATTTTAGGTTGACATTCCCCTAAAGTGTGCTACAATGAAGGCAACCCAAAAGAAAGCCGTTAAAGCAAAGGCGCTTTGGTCTCAAAGACGAGATCAAGGCGCCTTTTCTCTTTGGCTCGGGGAATAACAGCGGGGGTGAAAACTCATGAAAAGAAAGTTTACGGCAATTTTGTTGGCTCTATGCGTATGTGTTTTAGGCGTCGCGTTGACTGGTTGTGGAAACAGTGCTGATTCTTCCAGCGGCGGCTCTTCCGGAACGGAAACCAGTGGGGCAGAGACCACTAGCACATCGGCAGATACCACCACCATAACCGTGGGAATTGGAAACTCTTTCTTTCCCTTTTGCTATTTGGACGAGAATGAAGACATTGCCGGCTACGACTATGAGGTGATGAAGGCAGTGGGGGAGAAGCTCGCCGATAAGTACACTTTTGTGTACACACCCGATGCGTTTAACAACCTGCTGGTCGGCTTGGATACAGGGGCGTATGACATTGCCATTCATCATTATGGTTATACGGAAGAACGAGCAGAGAACTATCTTTATGCCAACGAACCGGACTTTTATACCGGGCCTTTCCGTATTGGCTATCTGAAGGGCAGAACGGACATTACCGATTTTGATTCCTTAGACGGGAAGACCGTTGTGACCGGCGCTGGTTCTATGGCAGAGACCTTGATCCTCAACTATTTGGAGGAACATCCTGAGTTGGATGTAAAGGTGGAATACGCAGATACGGAAGAAGTCCGGTATTCCGGATTGTCCAATGGACTGTACGATGCGTTTATCGCCTCGGAGTACGACCTGGATCAGTTCTCCAACCAGTACGACGGGTTTATGGAGTACAGCGATTATGAGGTTCCCAATAATGACACCACTGGCGGCGGCACCTTCTTTGTGTACAGCAAGGGTTCCGAGGAACTGAGGGATGACATTGACGAGGCTCTTGTTGCTCTTCGGGAGGATGGCACGTTGAAGGAGATCAGCGAGTCTATCCTGGGCGCCGACTACACGGAACCCAATACGGAATCCAGTGCCTCTTAAATCGACGTAAAAACAGGGATGAGCCGTTGGAGAAGGCTCATCCCTTGGTAAAAGGAGGATGACTATGTTCTCTTGGCAACGGGTCTTTGAATATTTTCCGCAGATTCTCGAGAAATTTCCCGTCACGTTGGAAATTGTCCTGATATCTTTTACCGCAGGGATCATTCTGGGAACGGCTTTGGCCATGATTCGGATTAAGAAAATCCCAGTGCTCAGTCAGATTGCAACCGTCTATATTTCCTATGTGCGATGCACGCCGGTGATCTGCCAGATGTTTGTCATCTACTTTGGCATTCCCGCCCTGGTGAGCGCTTTCGGCGGAAATACTGCTGGAATAGACAATATTGTCTATGTGCTGATTGCCTATGGCATCAATATGGGGGGATTTATGGGTGAGACCATCCGTGCGGCGATTTTGGCAGTGCCCTCGGCTCAAAGCGAAGCAGGTTGGACTGTGGGCCTGACCAACACTCAGACCATGGTGCATATCATTGCACCCCAGGCTTTACGGGTGGCGCTGCCCATGCTGGGCAACACCTTTATCAGTTTGTTCCAGGCTACCGCGTTGGCTTACATGGTGGGCGTCCTGGACATGGTGGGCAAAGCCCGTTCCTTGGGATCCATGTCGGGGCACACATTGGAAGGCTATCTCTGTTGTGCAGCGGTATTCGCCATTATCAGTTTGGTGCTGGAGCGGGTATTTGCATTGATCAACCGGAAACTGGACTTCGGCCACAGCGCCCACACGCCCCTTCCCAAGCCTTTTAAGCTCATCGGTTTTGGAAGGAAGCCGAAGCTGAAAGAAACAGACAGGAGGGAAATGGCATGATTGATTTGGGATATTTCTGGTTGTGTTTAAAGGCTGCCATCTCCTACATTCCCCAAAACCTGTTCATGTCTCTGTGTACTCTGTTGATATGCGTGGTGCTGGGGACGGTGATTGCTCTGGCGCGTGTCTTCCAGGTGCCGGTGTTAAAACAGGTGTTTCAGGTGCTCATGGCGCTGTGCAAGGCCTTTCCCGCCAACCTGGTCCTGTTGATTGTCTATCTGTTGGTCACCAATAACTTTGCGGCGATTATGGGATTTTTGCACCTGAACATTTCCATTCAGGACCTGAATATGACCGCGGTGGCCATTGTGGCCTTGGTGATCTGCTGCTTGTCCGGTATTTCCGAAGTGATTCGCGGCGGCCTGATGGCGGTGGACAAGGGACAGTATGAGGCGGGGGAAGCCATGGGTCTCACCTGGATGCAGACTTTCCTGCACATCATTGTTCCCCAGGTGGTGCGCTATGTAGTGCCTCCCCTGACCAACTCCATTTTGTCTCTGTTGAAGGCGACTGCTTTGGTCAGTGTGATTGGCGTGATGGATATCATGAACGGCGCCCTGGTGGCGGCCAACCAGTCTTACAGTTATTTGGAGGCATACATTGCCGCTGCGTTGGTGTTCTGGGTTCTTGGCCTGCTGTTGGAGCGGCTGAGCAAAGCCGTGGAGCGGTATTTTGGGAAGAGCGTAAAAGCTTTGGCTTCGTAAGCGAAAGGAGGAATGATCCATGGCAGTAATGACAGTTTCCCATGTGAAAAAAGTGTTTGGTGAAAACGTAATCCTGCGAGGCATTGACTTAACCGTGGAAAAAGGAGATGTGATTGTCATTCTGGGCCCTTCGGGTTCTGGCAAGACTACCTTTCTGCGGTGCCTGAATCTTCTGGAAAAGCCCAATGAAGGCTATATGACGTTGGCCGGAAAGGAGTATAACCTTTCCAAAGCCACCAAGAAAGAGCGAATGGAAATTCGCAGGAACACCTCCTTTGTGTTTCAGAACTACAACTTGTTCGCCAATAAAAACGTGCTGCAAAATGTGACCTTAGGACTCACCCTGGGCCGCAAGATGAACAAGGACGAAGCGGAGGAAATCGGCCGGAACCTGCTGAAGCGGGTGGGGCTGGAGGGGAAGGAACGGTATTATCCTTCTCAGCTTTCCGGCGGTATGCAGCAGCGAGTAGGCATTGCCCGGGCGATGGCTGTCAATCCGGATGTCATTCTCTTTGATGAGCCCACCTCCGCTCTGGATCCCGAATTGATCGGGGATGTGCTGAACGTTATGAAGCAGTTTGCCCAGGAAGGGGCCACTATGATCGTGGTCACCCATGAGATGGGATTCGCCCGGGAGGTGGCCAATCATGTGATCTTTATGGCCGACGGTGTCATTGTGGAGCAGGGCACGCCGGAGGAAATCTTTGATCATCCCAAGGAAGAGCGGACCAAGGCATTCCTCAAGCGCATCCTCAAGGCGGACGAAGCTCGGGAAGAGCTGATGGAGGCCCAGGAGGAATTGGAACAATTAGACGAGCTGGAGTGATAAGGGGAGACGGGCAATGAAACAATTTTGTGTATCCATTTCCCGGCAGTTTGGCAGCCTGGGACGTCCTGTGGCGAAACTGCTGGCAGAAAAAATGGAGGTAAATTTCTACGACCGTGACATTGTGGAAATGGCTGCGGAGAAGCAAGGCATCCCGCTGCATGAGGCAAGCAGGATTGAAGAATCCGCTTCCAAGTTTGCCTTTATGAAATTTCCCCTGGGATTGGGGACCACTGAGACTCAGGACAAGCTGTTCCAAGTGGAGTCGAAAATAATTCGTGAAATTGCGGAGCGGGAGTCCTGTGTGATTGTGGGCCGGTGTTCGGACAGCATTCTGGAGGACTTTGACAACCATCTGAGCATCTTTGTCTACGCCCCCTATGAAGACCGGATTGTGAACTGTGTCAACGAGTTGGGCATGGACCCGCGTCATGCCAAGAAAATGATTACAGACGTGGACAAGGCCCGGGATGCCTATCACATGCGCTATGTGAAGTACCTGCCCAACGATATGAACCACATGGACCTGATGATCAATTCCGCCATGTTTGGCATCGAGGGAACGGCCAATTTTCTGGCAGATTTGATTCGGAAAAAATATGCCGATTAAAAGGGGGATACCGCAATGAAAACGCTGATCAAGCATGTGCGAGTGTTTGATGGAATGGGGAGTCAGCTGAGTCCGGAACAGAATCTTGTGATCGAAGACAACCTGGTTCATGAAATAACGTCCAGCCAAGTCTCTGAGGAAGGGTTTGACACGGTGATTGACGGTCAGGGAAGGACTGCCATGCCTGGTTTGGTGGATTCCCATGTGCATTTGGGCTGCTTCTTCCCCTCCACCAATCAACTGGATTACGCGGTGGTAGGTTCCGCGGCGGTAGCCAAGAAGCTGCTGTATCAGGGAATCACCACGGTCCGTGACGCGGGAGGCGTGGTTCAGGGATTAAAAACTGTTTTTGACCGTCATTTAATGGAGGGCCCTCGGATTTTTCCCAGCAACTCCTGTATTTCCCAGACCTGCGGCCACGGAGACGATGATCTGGCCCACGCCCGCCGGGACATTCAGTTTCGTTCCTTGTCGTTCAGTGTGTTGGCGGACGGTGTGGATGAGGTGATTCGGGCGGTGCGCGAACAGTTTTATAAAGGCGCTTCCCAGATCAAGGTGATGGCGGGGGGCGGATGTTCCTCGGAGCACGATCCCTTGCCTTCGGTGCAGTACAGCGAGGCGGAGCTTCGGGCTGCGGTGGAGACCGCCAGAGATTATGGTACCTATGTGATGGCCCACCTGTACACGGCACCGGCAATGATGCGTGCGGCCAAGGCAGGCGTAAGGAGTTTTGAGCATGCGCACATGATGGATGAGGAAGCAGCCCGGGCCATTCAGGAGAAGGGTATTTTTGTTGCCCCGATGCCCCAGTTTAACAAGGTGAATAAAAATGTGCCCGTTCGCATCTCCAAAAAAGGGATGATGGTTCGGGAGCGGGAGGCGACTGCCACAGAGCTGATCAACAAATACAATTTAAAAATCCTCTTCGGCACAGACCTGATGATTCATGATCCCGCCATGGATCCCCAGGACAGCGTGGATTTGACCTACTATGAAAAGCGGTTTGGCACAATGGCCGCGTTGCGGGCAGCCACTGGGAATTTCTACGAGATCAGCAAGCTGACCACCTATCAAAATCCTTACCCCGATGGAAAGATTGGGGTGCTGGAACCAGGGTCATATGCGGATATTTTGTTGGTAAAGGGAGATCCCACACAAAATTTATTTGTACTTGCCAATGTGGATAATATTTGTGTTATAATGAAAGACGGAGTTATTTATAAAAACACCATTTAAGGAGGAAGGGCTTTTACGCCAAACAACATGAAGTATGATTTTACAAGCATTATTGACCGGCACGGAAAAGATGCCATTGCGGTAGACGGCCTTGTGGCAGGGGGCCATGGTCCTCAGCCCCCCAAAGAGGGCTTTGATGTGATCCCTATGTGGGTGGCGGATATGAACTTCCCCACAGTGCCCACCATTGGAGAGGCCATCAAAAAACGGGTGGACCATCCCTTTTTCGGTTACTTTGCAGCTAGTGACGACTACTACAACGCCATTATCCATTGGCAGGAGAAACGCAATGGTGTTACCGGCCTGACCAAAGAGTGTATTGGCTACGAAAACGGCGTGTTGGGAGGCGTAATCTCTGCCCTGAATGTGCTGTGTTCCAGAGGGGACAACGTGCTGCTGCACTCTCCCACATATATCGGTTTTACCGGCTGCCTGACCAATAACGGGTACCACATTGTTCACAGCCCTCTGGTTCAGGATGAAAACGGCGTGTATCGCATGGACTTTGAGGATATGGAGAAAAAGATTGTGGAAAATAAGATCCACGCTACCATCTTCTGTTCTCCTCACAATCCTTGCGGCCGTGTTTGGGAGCGCTGGGAACTGGAAAAGGCCATGGAGCTCTTCAAGAAGCACGATGTCATGGTCATTTGCGATGAAATTTGGTCCGATATTATCCTGGAGGGCCACAAACATATTCCTATGCAGTCTATTTCCGAGGACGCGAAAATGCGCACGGTAGCCCTGTACGCTCCTTCCAAGACCTTCAATCTGGCTGGCTTGATCGGTAGCTATCATATTGTCTACAACAAGACTCTGCGGGAGCGTATGGACAAGGAGTCTTCTCTCTGCCATTATAACTCCATGAACGTATTGTCCATGCACGCCTTGATTGGCGCTTACACCCAAGAAGGCAGCGACTGGGTGGATGAGCTGCGCCAGACCATTACCGGCAACGTAGACTATGCATGCGATTTTATTGCAAACAATTTCCCCGGGGTAAAGGTCTCCAAGCCCCAGGGTACCTACATGCTGTTTTTGGACTGCACCCAGTGGTGCGAGGCCCATGGAGTCACCATTGACCAGATTCAAAAGGCCGGTTGGGATGTGGGCGTTGCCTGGCAGGACGGCCGTTCCTTCCATGGTCCCTGCCACATCCGCATGAACCTGGCTCTGCCCCTGTCTCGGGTGCAGGAAGCCTTCCAGCGGTTGAAGAAATACGTCTTTTGCGATTGATCCAAGCGGAAGGGGAACTTTATCCGTGAATCATGGAAGATTCCATGGGGTCCCGTTGGGAAAGGGATAACGACTGGGTATGATTCTCGGTGCATACGGGAATGGTTTTCACAGTTTAGCGGATCTTTGAGAGATCGGATATCCTACATAGAAAAACCGTCCATACAAGATAGATTTTTTCTTGTGTGGATTGAAAGATAAAGCGTCTGCCTGTAAAATGTGTGTTTTGCAGGGAGGCGCTTTTTTCTGGGGATCACATCTCCTGGCAGGCTGTGGTCCCCTGAAGATCGGCTATGTTTTCCCGGGAAATGATTCCGTTTACCACCTCTCAAGTGAACTGGGAGACCCTAAATCCCACAAAGGAACTTACCGTATGCGCTTCCAGCAAATGGAAGGATTTGCAAAATTTCTCTGGACCCAGAAAAATGGGCTCCAAGGAAAAACTTGACAGGGAGGGAGTGAAATTAGTATGATAGATATAGTTTAACACATTATCAGAATAAATTGCCCATTGAAACCCTTGGGGAAGGAGGTCTCCCATGACCTTTCGCGCTGCTGTCAAACAGACGTTTCGCACACCGGTAAAGTCGATGTTGTTTTTTCTGTTGCTGTGCCTTTGCGCAGGGCTGCTGGTAATGGGGATCAATCTGTTTGCCAGCAGTACCCAGGCTTTGGCGGATATTTCTCAAAGCTATCAAACGGTAGGCACCCTGCAGCAAATGCCCGACAGCACCCACACAGAGATAATAGATTATTTTGGGGAATCAACTTTTGTGGACACTCCCGAATATCACACGGTAATTCCCCAGGATGCACTGGAAAATTTGCCCACCCTGTTGCCGGTAGAAAACCGTCCGCTGGTGTATTCCACCGGGGTGAAGGAAGACGGCACATCCCTGATCACAGGAACGCTGATGTATCCCAGCTATTGCGTCACGTTTTCTCCTTTAGAGGATGGGGATTCCACAGATTCCGCCTTTTTGGAGGCCCATGCTCAGGAGGGAACAGGGTTTGTTTTGCAGGTGGAGGTGTACTCCATCCAGTGGGGTGTGTCCTTGGAGGAGGCGGTTCCGGGACTGCTCTACTGGCCGGAGGATTTGGAAACTTATCCGGCCCACCTGGAGAAAGGGAAAAAGTATGCTGCCTACGCTGGTCCTCAGTCCTCCCCAGACCAATTTGCGTTTCAGGTGCAGCCTATTCCCCTCCATTCCAGTGGAAACAAAACTTCTTCTGCCATGGAATACGCGCCCCAGCTGGTATATGAGATTACGGAGCAGTTTGACACATCGGAGAAGGCGGCAATGTTCCAGGCGTTGGAGGAAAATAAAAGTCTCCTGTCAGACGATTCCAGTAGCAGCTTTCTCTTTCCCACTGTGCCCACCAACAGCCTCAGTTTGTTGGATCCCTTTTATCAATGGGATGTTTCCATAAAATCCGGCAGGGAGATCACCCAGGAAGAATTTGCCACAGGCGCCAAGGTCTGTTTGATTCCGGAGAGTCTTGCCAGTGATCCTGTTCCTGGGGGTGGAGACCAGATGTATCATAACTACTTGCAGGTGGGGGACACCATTTCCCTGACCTGGTTGGGAGCGTCTTATGGAGCAGCGCCGGGAAATGTTTTTCTGGGACGGAAAATGCCCATTTTCCCCTTTTACACAGGGGAGCCCTTGCAGGAAACGGCAGGGGGCCAGTATGAAATTGTGGGGATTTATACCACCCAGCGGGCCGGTTCCAATGGAATGCTGAACTTGGGTTATAACCAGGTGATCGTTCCCAGTAAATCCTTTGATTTTGATTCTCTGAATATTCTGTCGGGAGGACCGTTGGATCCCGCCAATGTATCCTTCCAGCTGGAAAATGATACGGCGGAGCAATTTGTGGAGGCGCTGGATGGGCTGGGATATGGGGAAATTCTTTCTGTGAAGATTCAGGATCAGGGCTATTCCGTGATCAAAAAGGGATTGGACGCTGTATACCTGGTGGCTTTGATCTTGCTGATCTCCGGTGGAATCTCCAGCCTGAGTCTTTTGATCTTTTTCGTGTACCTTCAAATTTCCCGGCAAAAAAGGGAAACGGCCATCCGGCGTTCCTTGGGAGTGGGCAAAGTCAAATGTATGGGGATGATGCTCAGTTGTGTGCTGCTGGTGGCTTTGCCGGGGATCGGTTTGGGAGCAGCGGCCGGTCACTGTTTGACAGGATCGGTTTCCTCCCGGATTTACGAACAGTCGAAAACCAGCGGATTCAGTCGGGAGTACAGCGATCAATTGGAGGCCAGCGGAGAGCGGAAATTTGATTTTTCCGGCCAGAGCGACCTGGGTCCCACTTTGGGGGCAGGAGCTGCTCTTTTGGGCGCTACGTTGCTGCTTTCAGGGGGCACCGCTTGGGTTGTCTTGCAGAAAGAGCCGTTAGAACTGCTTTCCCAACCGTAAATGAGGAGGTGAGGCCATGTTTTTTCCCAAAGAGATGTGGCGGGATTTGCGCCGTCACAGCCGCAAAACGGTCATAGCCTGTTTGGTGTCTGGAGCCCTTGCCTGTTTTTTGCTTCTTTTTTCCGGAAGTATAGCATCAAATCAGGCCCAGCTGGATCAACTGTCTCAGGAGTTTCAATTGCGGCTGACCTTTGTGAACGCCTCTGGCACTCAGACTACCGGACTGATTATTCGGGACGATAAACTTCAGGAATTGGAGAAATCCGGTTTGGTACGCCGGGGGTTCTATGGAGCGTTGGCTCTAGTCCAGGATGGCTCCGAAGATGATGGCAGTTTTATGATCAATTCCAGATGGCTCACTCAGCTGATGGCGGCCTACACGGATGATTCTCCTCTGGAAGGGGTGTCCTATTTTGAAGGCTACGATGCTTCCGTATTTCAAGAAAGCGAACCGGTCTGCCTGATGTCCCGGGAAAAATTTCAGAGTTTGGGTTTGAGCCCAGGCCAGGAATACAACGTGACGCTGTTGACTTTTAAGGATTCCCAAATGGGAAAGGAAGCGTTCTATGGAGGCGAAAGCGGATTTCGTGTAGTGGGCACCTTCGAAGATGCCGGAGAGATTTTCACCGGGGCGGATATTTCCCTGGTGTGTCCCTATGAGAGCTTGCGAACAGCTCTTGCGGCATTTAACCTTCATGTGTGGCCTTCCTCCGCTTATCTGGAGATTCCCGGTCCGGAGAATCTCAATCCCCTGAAAGCTTTGTTGAGTGAATTGGGCATTTCTCCTGTGGACAGTTCTTTGTATACTTATGGTTCCAAAGGCAGCGCGGCAGTGATCAACGACAGTTTGTATATCGACACTGCAGAACCGATCCAGCGGACCTTGGCGCTGCTAAAAACTCTTTATCCCTTGGCGCTGCTGGCGGTGGCGCTGCTCTCCCTGTTATCCTCCTATCTGTTGATTCAAAGCCGGCAGGAAGAATTTGCTCTGGAACGTTCCATGGGTGTTGGAAGGCTGCGGGTGTTTTTCAAAATTTTAGTGGAAAGCGGACTGATGGCCTTGACTGGCATCCTGTTAGTGTCCGTTCTCTTTTTCGCCTGCTCCGGGCTGCAGCTGTCCACCATCGTGATCACGGGCATCAGCTGTTTGGGGAGCGTTTTGGTGGGTGGAGCATTGGCCGCCATGATGACGGCCCGCTCCAATGTGCTGATTGTGTTGACCGCTACGCGCTGAAAGGAGAATCCACATGAGCATTTTAGAAGCCGATCGAGTAAGCTATTCCTACCGGACCCGTTACCGGACAGTCCCGGTGCTGAAGGAGGTATCCTGTTCTTTCGAATTGGGCAAGTTGTACGCGATTGTGGGTCGCTCCGGCAGCGGCAAAACCACCTTTCTTTCCCTTTTGGCCGGATTGGATCTGCCCGAGGAAGGTGAGGTCCTCTACGATGGAGTGGCAACCTCCCAACTGAATCGAGATCACTACCGTCAAAAGGACGTCAGCATTGTTTATCAGGCGTTTCACTTGTTCCCACTCCTCACCGCCCTGGAAAATGTGATGTATCCCATGGAGCTCCAAGGGATCAAAGCTCCTGCTGCCAGAAAACAGGCCCAGGAGTTGATGGGCCTGGTGGGGCTTTCTGCCGGAAGTGAAAAGCAGTATCCCAAGATGATGAGTGGCGGCGAACAGCAGAGGGTGGCGATAGCCCGGGCTCTGGCGTCTCAGGCAAGGGTAATTTTGGCGGACGAGCCTACGGGAAATCTGGATACGGAAAACAGCCAAAATATAATGGAAATCCTCACCAAGTTGGCCCATGAGGAGGGCAGGTGCGTCATCCTCATAACCCACGACCACGAAATCGCCGCCCAGGCAGATGTACTTCTCCCGCTAAAAGATGGGCGGCTGGGGGAGCTTTACGAAGAGGAACAGACGTAACGGGAGCCAATAAATGGGTAGCTGCCGGGAAATGGGAAATGGGACCTGGTCCATATAGGACTAGGTCCCATTCGTCTGATTGGTTCGGTTTTTCCTGGGAAAATGAAGTTTCCATGGCATTGGCGTTCTCATTCAGGCGCTTACCAGAGTGCGTTCTAGGTACTGGAGATGGCTTTCTCTGATGGATTCGGGCAAAGGAAAACTGTTCCGATGCCACTTTTTTCACTCGGTGCAGTAAAAGCAAGCCGGAAGCTGGTGACAGCGTTTCCTATGGTTTGCCACTGAGGAAACGGCTGCGCCCATTATCACGGGCGATACCAGCACCTATATGAATGGTACTGAAAGAATCCATAGAACCTGGGGCCGTGGAGCATCCAAGCTTTTGGCAGCGTCAAAAAGATGCAGCCCTGTCCCCACCCTGGCTCTCCAACTCTGGGATTCCTGCCGGTTTTCCTGGTTTCCCCGTGCCATAGACCAACCATGCAGTCGCAGCCGATAGTGTTCGCCAGGGCACTCAAATGGGAACTTACATGTAGTCTTTGAGTTCCGAGGAAGCCAAAAACCGCCTGTTTGATTTATTTTTTCAGGAAGACAGCTCTCATAAACAGGAGGGGAACGGGCTGGGACTTGCCTTGGTCAAGCGTATTTTATCAATCAGTAAAGGGGATATTGCTGCGGAGAACAGAGCGGGGGGAGGATGCAGGTTTACCGTCATGCTGCATGTGGAATAGAAAAAAGCCCAGGTGCATTCCGGTGGTTTTCCTGTTCTGGAGAGAATCCATTGCACAAAGGCTTTTTCTATTTTCAGCACTAGCTCCAAGGCTGTGTAGGAATTTATTTGCCGGGTTCCGGCCTTAGGGGCCCATAGAAGTAGGAAGCGGTGGCTCCACCATCGATGAGAAAATCGGAACCTGTGATGAAGGCCCCTTTGTCGCTCATCAGCAATTCCGCCACATTGGCCACCTCATCCGCTGTGCCAGGTCGCCCAGCAGGACACTTTGCAAACATGTTTTTGTAAAAATCCCCCCGAGGACCGTTGAACTCGTCCATGGCCAGAGGCGTGACGATGATGCCGGGAGAGATGGAGTTGATCCGGGCTCCCTTTTCGCCCCACTTGACCGACTCTGCCATAACGCGTTTTTCGTTGCACCTTTTAGCCAACTGATAAGCATGGAGAGTATCCCGGATCTTTTCAGGCTGGAGCATAGGCAGCTTCAATAGTTGTTCCGTTGGAGTGCAGGCCAGCTGTTCATCCTCCTCTGGGGTCAGCTGTTTCATTCGGTGTCCCGATTGACTGGAAATAGTCACGCCCACGCCACCGGGAGCGATCACTTTGCCCACTTCCTCCAACAACACAGCCGTGCCGTACAAGTCAACCTGCAGGATGGTCTCCACAGTCGCTTGACTGGGGGAGACGCCTGCGGCGTTGACCAGCATGGTGATGGCGCCGTATTTCTGGGCTAGAGCGATGGTTTTTTGAATAGACGCCCGATGTGAGAGGTCCATCTCCACCGGGACTGCATCGAATCCGGCGCTGTTCATTATCTGGGCAATGGACTGGGCATTCTCCCGGTTTTTATCTCCAATGAGGATTTTCATACCTGCTCCCATCCGACGGGCAATGGCCATGCCAATTTGTCCGGCGCCAATTAACAGCATAACTTTCTGCACAATGATACTCCCTTTCTATGAATAGAATACAAGTGCTAGGCCTCCATCTCACGTTTCCACGTTTTCAGGCCCCCAAAAACGTGGAGATGCTTTTCATCAGCCCGGCTTGAAATGCAACGGGCGTTTCATGCGTCCCATTTTCCCTAGGGAAAAATAGTTGTGGAGTTACCGCCAGCCCTGGAAGCCGTCAAATTTTTGGGAGACGGTTTTTAAATGGGTGCGGATCTGGATGTGTTGAGGACAATGGCTCTCGCATAGGCCGCACTGGATGCAGTCCCCCGCTCTGCCATGATTCTGTGCCAAATTGAAATAGTAAACCACCTGGGTGGTAGAGTGACCTTCCTGCAGTAAAGAGAGGTAATCCGGGATAGGGATATCCTTGGGGCATGTCACCGTGCAGTAGCGGCAGCCGGTGCACGGGATGAGGTTCTTGCTGCGGAAGATTTCCTGCACCTTCGCGATGGCAGCAAGCTCCGTTTCGTCCAGCGGCTTGAAGTCCTTCAT
>UQQZ01000043.1 GCA_900543305.1 uncultured Oscillospiraceae bacterium | reverse complement strand
TTTGGAGATTCCCACCGTCCATTTGTGGCAGCCGCTTCAGGCGTATCTCTATGATATTCGGGTCACCTTTGGAGAAGATGTGTATACCCTGCCCTATGGGGTACGGACTGTAAAAGTGGAGGGAACGAAATTCCTGATCAATGGCAAACCTTTCTATTTCAAGGGATATGGCCGTCACGAAGACACGTTCCCCAATGGCCGGGGGATCAACCTGCCCATGAACACCAAGGACATGTCCCTGATGAAATGGCAGGGGGCCAACAGTTTCCGCACCAGTCACTACCCCTACAGCGAGGAGATGATGCGCCTGTGCGATGAAGAAGGGTTTGTGGTCATCGACGAGACTCCCGCAGTGGGGCTCAATTTCCAATTCGGTGGCGGTGCCAACTTCAATGGCCAGAAGGTGGGAACCTTTGACAAGGAGCATGGGGTCCAGACCCAGGAACACCACAAGGATGTAATCCGGGACCTGATTGCCCGGGATAAGAACCATGCCTGTGTGGTGATGTGGAGCATTGCCAATGAGCCGGATTCTGCGGCGGAAGGGGCCTATGAATACTTCGCTCCCCTGTACCAGCTGGCTCGCAGCCTGGATCCTCAAAAGCGTCCCTGTACGTTGGTGAGCGTGCAGATTGCCACCACTCCGGAAACCGACTGTTCCTCCGCCCTGAGCGACGTGATCTGCCTGAATCGGTATTACGGCTGGTATTACGGCGGCCCCGATCTGGAGGAGTCCGGGGAAGTGTTGCGCAATGAGTTGGATCAGTGGAGGAAGATTGGCAAGCCGGTGATCTTCACGGAATACGGTGCCGATACGGTTCTTGGGTTCCACGATACCACTCCTGTGATGTATACCGAAGAGTATCAGCTGGAATATTATAAAATGAACAACCAGATCTTTGACCAGTACGATTTTGTGGTGGGGGAACAGGTGTGGAACTTTGCGGATTTCGCCACCAGCCAAAGCATGCTGCGGGTGCAAGGCAACAAGAAAGGATTGTTTACCAGAGACCGGAAACCCAAGCTGGCAGCTCACTATTTCCGGGAGCGCTGGCATAAGATTCCGGATTTCGACTACAAAAAATAAAAGACGTCCACGAAAAAAGTGCTACTTCCCCAAGGGAGCGGCACTTTTTTAAGAGTTAGAGTGCAGAGCAAAATTGAGCTTTACCATGTGGACATGGTCCTCCCAGACTCCGTTGATGTTGAGATAATAGGGAGAAATTCCTTCCATGACAAACTCATTTTTTTCCAGGACACGCAGGGAGGCTTTGTTGCGGGGCATGACGTTTGCCTCAATCCGGTGCAACGCCAGTTCCTGAAACGCAAAGTCCACCAGCATGCCCACAGCGGTGGTCATATAGCCTTGGTTCAGAAATTGCCGGTCCATTTTGTAGCCTAGAAAAGCAGATCGAAATCCGCCCCAGATCACCTGATTGAGCCCGATGGTTCCCAGGATCATTTGGGGATAGCGGGGATCCTGGAGATAGAAGCGGTATCCTGTTTTGGCTTTCCGGGCCTCCATTTCCTGCTGCAACAGATTCTGCTGGTGGGAAACCGTGAAGAAGTCATTCTCTCGTGGGGGCTCAAAGGATTGGAGAAACTCGCGGTTCCTCCGATAGAAGTCGGTTACCGGTTGGGCCAAGTCCACATCCGCAGGCACCAGGCGCAGTAATTTTTGTTCCATAATTTCCTCCCGTGCATGGGGTGACAGCGTATTTTCTCTATTATACATTGGGTTTTCCTCTTTGAAAAGGGAGACAATGGAGAACAGAGGCATGTTGCCTCTTGCTCTTGGGAAAGGTCCATGATACACTAATACAATATGATACATTCTGCCAGAAGAGGTGAGATTCCCCCATGCCCAAGGATATGAAATTGGCCATTTCAGAAGCTTTCCTGGAGATGATCCGTCACGGGAACGTGGATAAAATAACGGTGAAGTCCCTGATCGAGGAATGCCATGTTTCCCGTCAGACATTTTACTATCATTTTCAGGACATACTGGATGTGATGGAGTGGTCGATCCAGCGGGAAACGGAACGTCTGGTAGAGAAAAGTTTGAAGGTCGGGGACATACATTCGGCATTGCTGATATTTATTTCCTTTACCGTAGAGGGATACCAGGTTCTGCAAAAGCTGCTGCAATCTCAACGGCGGCGGGAAGTGGAAAAGTTTCTCATCGACTCCATAGAGACTTATTTGACCGCCATGGCAAAACTGGGAGACCAGAACTGCGCCGTGAACATTGCAGACGGCAAGGTCCTGCTTCGGTACAACGCATGGGGGTTGGTGGGAGTGTTGCTGGAATACGCAGGCAAGCCGGATTTGGATAAAGAACGGTTGGCCTCCCAGTTGGAGCGGATTCTGTCGGGGGAACTGCTGGAGTGGAAGCAACCCTGAATGGAGAAACGCCGGCCTGGAAAACTTACCGGAAATAGAGTTGTCAAACAAGGGAATCTGTCTTGATAAAAGCGGGAAAGTGTCAAAAAAATTGACACTTTCCTTTTTTTGTAAGGACACCTTTCTGAAATTGAGAATGGAAACCGGAACCCAATCCTGGTATAACGGAGAGGAAGGAGAAAAAAGGGCGAGGGAAAGGCGCCTTGCCCGGCCGGGAAACCGGATGATCCTGGGAAGGAGCAAACGGTATCTGATGAAGTTGGGCCAAGAGATATTTGCCATCAAGCTTTACGAGATGGAAACCCAGTATGGTCTGTTGCAAAGCAGGATCCAAATTTGCGAACAGGAAGATCAAGGAAAAATCCGGAAGGAATTGGAGAAGGCCAAGGATGAATATCACCAGCATACTTTGGCGCTGCAAAAGAGCATCCAGGGGTGTCGTTCTCCAGCGGTGATGGAATTGGCTAAGACCCAGGAGGATTTTTGCGAGAAGATGGAATCCCTGCTCAAGACCGGGGAACTTGCCGCTTATCTGCACTGCGAGAAATCCAGTCCAGAGGAGGATAAGGCAGAGGCTGCCACTTTGTACGCAGAATACGCCATGGACTATGCCGTGCAGACCATGCAGTACGCGTTGATTGCGGCGCTGTCGGCCATGGATTTACAGGCCAATACGGAACAAGGGAAAGGAGAGTCCTGAAGATGCAAGAAGTGAAAAAACCCAAAAAACCACTGATCTTCTACTATGGGATCGTGGTTGTCGTGCTGTTGTTGTTCAATTTTCTGGCCATGCCCTGGATTGCCCAGCGGCAGGTACGGGAAGTGGATTACGGGACATTTTTGGAGATGGCGGAAAATAAAGAACTTGGACAGGTAGAGGTCCAGGAACAGGAAAATCAGATCCTATTCACCAATCAAGATGAAACCGCTATCTACAAGACGGGCATGATGCCTGACCCGGATCTGACCCAAGTTCTGAAAGATTCCGGAGCGAAATTTTCCGGTCAGATTTTGGAACAGGCCAACCCCATTCTGAGTTTTCTGTTGAGCTGGGTGCTGCCCATCGTGATCTTTATCGCCATTGGCCAGTACATGTCCAAAAAGCTGATGGAGCGCGCAGGAGGGCCAAATGCCATGACATTTGGAAAGTCCAACGCAAAGATGTATGTGAAGTCTTCTAAAGGTATCCGTTTTTCTGACGTGGCCGGAGAGGACGAAGCAAAAGAAAGCCTTTCGGAAATTGTGAACTATCTGCATAACCCCAATCGGTATAGAGAAATTGGCGCTTCCATGCCCAAGGGAATTTTGCTGGTGGGCCCTCCCGGAACCGGTAAAACCATGTTGGCCAAGGCAGTGGCTGGCGAAGCCCAAGTGCCTTTCTTCTCCATGTCCGGTTCGGAATTTGTGGAGATGTTTGTAGGCATGGGTGCTTCCAAGGTTCGGGACTTGTTCAAGCAAGCCAAAGAAAAGGCTCCCTGTATTGTGTTTATCGATGAAATCGATGCCATTGGTCAAAAGCGGGAAAGCAGAATCGGCGGCAACGATGAACGGGAGCAGACTCTCAACCAGCTTTTGACGGAGATGGACGGTTTTGAGGAAAACACCGGCGTGATTATTTTGGCAGCCACCAACCGTCCGGAATCCCTGGATCCCGCCTTGACCCGGCCCGGTCGGTTTGACCGCCGGGTGCCGGTGGAGTTGCCCGATCTGAAAGGCCGTGAGGAGATCCTGAAAGTCCACGCCAAAAAGATCAAATTGGATTCCCAAGTGGATTTCAGCAAGGTGGCCCGAATGGCCTCCGGCGCTTCCGGTGCCGAACTTGCCAATATTGTCAATGAAGCGGCGCTGCGGGCGGTCCGGAGCGGACGGCAAACGGTGAGTCAGGAAGACCTGGAGGAGAGCATCGAAGTGGTCATCGCCGGTTACCAGAAGAAGAATGCTATTCTGACAGACCGGGAAAAGATGATTGTCGCCTATCACGAAGTGGGACACGCCTTGGTGGCGGCCAAGCAGAGCAATTCGGCGCCGGTGCAGAAGATCACCATTGTGCCCAGAACTTCTGGAGCACTGGGTTACACCATGCAGGTGGAGGAAGGCAACCACTACCTGGTGAGCCGGGAAGAGTTGGAAAACAAGATTGCCACGTTGACCGGTGGACGGGCTGCAGAGGAATTGGTCTTCCACACCTCCTCCACTGGGGCCTCCAACGATATCGAGCAGGCCACGAAGCTGGCCCGGTCCATGGTCACCCGCTATGGCATGAGCGCAGATTTTGACATGGTGGCCTTGGAAACGGTGAGCAACCAGTATTTAGGGGGAGACACCAGTCTGGCCTGTTCTGCGGAGACCCAGAGAGAAATCGACAAACAGGTGATTGCCCTGGTGAAGCAGCAGCATGAGAAGGCCGGGAAGATCCTGGCGGAAAACCGGAAAAAGCTGGATGAAATTGCCAAGTTCCTGTATGAAAAGGAAACCATTACAGGGGACGAATTTATGCAGATCCTGAATGGGTAATAGAAGTTCTTCTGGATTTTCCTGGTAGATGTGGTTTGACAAAGGGCGTCTCAAAACTTATAATATAATAGAAAGAATGACATGGAAAGGGATCCTCATCGCAAATGCGGTGGGGATCCCTGTGCAGTAAGAGGAGAATGAGTATGACGCGACGCTTGGTAAATCCCATCCTGCCAGGATATTATCCTGACCCTTCCATTTGCCGGAACGGGGAAGATTTTTATTTGGTTTGTTCCAGTTTTGAGATGGACCCGGGACTTCCCATTTTTCACAGCAGGGACTTGGCCCATTGGCATCAGATCGGCAATGCCATGACTCGAGAAAATGGTTTTCACATGGAGCGCAATTGCGGCGTGGGCGGGTTGATGGCACCCACTATCCGGTACCACCAGGGTACCTATTACATCATCAACACCAATTTGGCTGACAAGGGAAATTACATTATCACCGCTTCCGACCCGGCTGGCCCTTGGTCCGAGCCCCACTGGATGGAAGATGTGCCTGGAATTGACGCTTCCCTGTTTATCGATGAGGATGGACAGGCCTATGTGATCGGCATTGGGAACGTGTGGGACAACGGCACCGGTGTGAAGGAACGCGGAATCTGGATTGCCAAGTACAACCTGGAAGAATTCCGCCTGGAGGGGGAACCCTTTACCATTTTCAACAGCGCCCTCCGGTGTGCCGCATCCCCGGAAGCGCCTCACATCTACCATGTGGGGGAGTATTACTACCTCATTATTGCAGAGGGAGGAACGGAGCACTATCACGCGGTGATGTGCGCCAGGAGCAAGGAATTGTTCTCCTTTTTTGAAGGGGATCCCGCCAATCCAGTCATGACCCATCGCCACATGGGATTTACCTGTCCCATCATCAATGTGGGTCATGCGGATTTGATCGATCTCCCCGACGGCAGCTGGTATGCGGTAATGCTAGCATCCCGACTGATTGACGGAAAATACAAGAACCTGGGAAGGGAGACCTTCCTGTGTCCGGTCCAGTGGGAACGGGGATGGCCGTTGTTCAGCCCCCAAACGGGAAAAATCCAGTGGGAGTACGAAGCACCGGCCTGCTTGAAAGAACAGAAGTGGGATCCGGAGCCAGAGCGGGACGACTTTGAGAGCCCCACTCTGCCGGACCACTTGGTGTTTTGGGGTACCCCGAGACCGGATTGTTACCGGTTAAGGGATTCTTATCTGGAGCTGCGGTGCATTCCTCAGCGCCTGGATGACGATCTGCGTCCCATGACTATGGACGATCCCCGGCGGGAAGACGCCTATGTGGCCTTTGTCTCCAGAAGGCAGAGGGGGATCTGCGCCACAGTAAAGGCAAAAATGGAATTTATCCCTCAGGGGAAGGAAAGCGCGGGTATTGCTGTTGTGCAGGCGATGAACCATCAGCTCCATGTGGAACGGGCGGTGGAAGAGGGCAAGCAGGTAGTCCGCGTGGTGCTGATCACCTCAGACTTTAACCAACCTCCCTATTTTCCCGGCTTTACCAGTACCACCCACCGCACCGTGATCCATCAGCAGGAATGGGAAGGAAAAGAGATTGTACTGGGCGTCCAAATGGAAGGGGAACGTTTTACGGTTATTTGGGGTCCCCAAGAAGATCAGATGGTTCCTTTGTGCCAGGTGGACGGTGCCCTGCTCAATCCGGAGAAAGTGGGCTGCATGTGCGGTACCATGCTGGGTGTGTATGCCACCGGCAATGGTATCGACAGTTCCAATACCGCAAAATTTGATTGGCTTTCCTACCGGGAAGAATAACCTGTTCCAAGAGGAAGCAAGATAACAAGAAGAAACGCAGAAGCTGTAACGATGGTTGCTTCTGCGTTTCTTCTCTTATTTTCGGGGGTTAACCTGTAATCATGGGATAAGGATCAAAGCTGCGTTCTTCCAGTTCGTCCATGGCCTTTTGGGGATCGGTTTCCCCGGTGAGCCACAAAGTATATTGGAATTCACAGAAGCCGGAAAGATCCATTTTGAAGTTGGTTTCCCAGGTGTTGTTCATAACCCAGGAATAGATGGGCCGGCTGTTGTTTTCGGGGCGGTTATTGCACAGCAGAATGGGATGGTGGCGCATTTCCCCCTGGTATACCAGAGGGGTGTCCCGGGTAGCGATGAGGGCGCTCTGGTCTTTGCCCACAAAGGCCAAGCCGTGGTCCGACATGTAGTATTCCATGCAGGTTCCAGGAAGCTGGTCCACCCCAGGCCGGAAGGCTTCTCCGCCTTTTTTCAAATACAGTTCCTGATGGTCATCCAAGGAGAGGCTCAGAGGGAGGAAGACGCTTTCCAGATCCATGGAGAGGGTTTTCCCCAGTTCCAGACGGAAATCTACCCGAGGCTGGTCCTCAAAGAATTTCAGCAAAACGCTGCAATGGATGGTTCCGGGTAAAGTGTACCGCAGTTCCAGCAAGGTAAAGACATCGCCCCGCTCCTTGCAGATCACCTCTTCCAATTGGCCGGTGTAGAGCTTGGCGTGTTTGCCCCGGATATTCCGCCCGATCAACCGACGCTCCTGTTCCTGGCGGCAGGGGGGATCCGGATACTCCACCCGGATTTCTGTTTGCTCATACAGGGGAGTAAAGAAGGGAGCCGCTCCCTGACCCAGCAGGGAACGTCCATCGGATTTCCGGTAAAAACCGGTGACACCTTCCCCGGGTCGGTAGGTCAGCCGGAACCAGCGGTTTTCGAATTCATAGGGAAGCCGATAGGTGACAGGATCAAAGTCGTTGACGATATCACGGATCCGTTCTGCACCCCGGTAGGCCCGGCGGCTGTTGACCTGTTCCCAGACAGGGGGAACCGTCTGAAACTGGTAGCGGCGGGTTTCTCCGGGACCGAACGTGTCCAGGAAAGTGATCCGACGGCCTCTGGGATGGGGAGATACCTGGGTGGGAAGTTCCGTTCCGTCCTCTCGGGTAACTTTAACTCTGGAAACCTCCCAGTTTTCCAGGTAGAACTCCACTGTTTGCGGGCCATCCACCCGGTTGGGCGCCTGGACAGTCAGCTGGCCGGAGGTGTTGTAGTACCGGAGCAGGTCGCCTTTTTCCTCGGCGATGTGCATGAGCATCAGGGAAGCGGCTTCGTGGGCTTTGGAGGCATAACTGCTTTTGCGCATATCCAGATTCAGCACCATGGTCTCATAGGGATGGGTGATGGTGCAGGAATGGCCCCAGGTGTGTTCCGCGTACAGCAGCAGGTTGTCTTCTGCCGCCTGGACCAGCTGGGGATACTTTTGATCCAGATCCTTCTCCAGTCTATGGCACAGGTGATACCGCTGGCGGGCATCCGCAAAATGCTTCACCGCGTAGGCAGTGGATCCCACTCCGTTGGCCCACCAGTCGGTGAGGTCTCCCCGGTAGACCGGGCTGTCCTGAAGCTTGTCCCGGACGGCGGCATACAGTTCCTGGAGAGAAACCATGCGCAGCTGGAATTCCTCCCCATAGCGCCGGTTCAATTCCTGGATCACCCGGAGAATTTCCGGCTCCGCAGGGGCGTTGTCGCTGAAGACACCGGAGACGCTGAGAATCACAAAGTCATAGGGGTATCCATTTTCCTCGCACTGGGTGAGATACACGTCCACATTGTGGTGAAGGGTGTCCACCGGATCTCCCAGTCCGGACTGATCCCCGAAGTACCCTTCGATCATGGAGTTGGATACGGGATTGGGACGGATTCCCATGGCGTTGCCCATGTGGTAATGTTCTCCGTTCCACACCAGCAGCCGTTTGCCCTGGGCGTTTTCCCACCAATAGGCGGTCTGGTTTTGGTAAAGGGGATACATGCCATGATGGCAGTGGATGTTGGTATACAGGAATTCCACTCCATGGTTGATCAGGTCATCCCGCTGGCCCATGGAAATGCCATTGATATCCGCAAACATGGCGGTGGTGGGACGGATGTGGTGCTCTTCCAAAACTTGGCACATCTGATCCATCCGATGACTGAGAACCTGGCTGTCCGCTAGATCGGTAAAGTTTAAATAGGAAGCGGAAAGCCCGATCCTTCCTTCCCGAAGGAGCTGGAAAAACTCCTCCTGTTCTTCCGGGGTGGCGGTTTTCAAAAACTGTTCCACACAGAACCAGGTTTCACAGTTCCAGCGGAAATCCTGATTTTCCGGCTGCTTCATCAGCTGCAAGACGGACCGGATATAGTTGATCTGACACTGGATGACCCGTTCCTGCAAATCGGTGTAACCGATATCTGTGTGGGAATGGTGGACAACATACATGGTTTTGATGGTATGACTCATTTCAATCCCTCCGGATGCATGGTTTTCCAACGGTATAACCCTTGAATGGTCCGCAGAGAGGTATCTGCGGTCACAGACAGGGAGATGTTTCTAGCATGGCAGGCCTCCTGTAAGGGGCCCAGAAATAGGGGGCCGCTCCGGGTGATCTGGCCGCCCAGGCAAAGGACTTGGGGACCGTAAGATTCCAGAAAGGGAAGCAGGGCATCCCGCAGCCGAAGACCGAACCGGGCAAAGCATTCCCTGGCCCCTTCCTGTCCTTGCTGAACCCGCTGGGCCAACTCCTTCCCTTCCAGGGCTTCCCCCAGAATTTCCTGGGAGAGGCGTTTCAGTCCCCGCCGGGAGATGTAATCGTCGATACACCCTTCCAAAAAGGGGACGGGGTAAAGGTAGCCGTCGGGGGGAACCCCGGGGACCGAGGCGTCTGCCAGGTTGCCCTCCCATCCGAAGGCGCTGCCGCACCCTGTACCGATGCAGACGAACATAGCTTTCTGGGCTCCTTGGGCCGCACCAAATCCCATTTCACCCAAAGCGAACCCCTGGACATCGTTGAGGAAGAAGGGGTGTCGGGGCAGATACAGCCGCAGCGCCAGTTCCTTTCCCAATTCCATTCCATAGAGGGCGTCATATTTTTTCAGCCCCCGAATCAGACAGATTCCCTTCTCATAGTCGAAGGGGCCCGGAAAAGCCAACCCCACAGCGGAAACAGATCCGTCTTCCGGGGTGAGCTGCCGTAGAATCGCGGTAAAGTGATCCAGCAGAAAAGGGGCGCTTTCTTGGGAGTGAGCCGGAAAGTGGGTGAGTTTTCCCAGCAGGGCTCCCTCCTCTCCCAGAGCGGCCCCTTTGATTTCCGTGCCGCCCACATCCAGACACAGTGTCACCTGCACAGTTATCCCTCCCGACGTTCCACTTCAATGAGAAAGCTGCTGCTGCCTGCCGGATAGTAGCTTTCCGTATATTCCACAGGGATCCCATTTTCCATCCGTCCCTGGGAAGTGATAAACACCACCGGCTCAAAGGGACTGATTTCCAGAGCGGCGGCCACTTCCGGGGGAGGAGGGATCACCTCCAATTTCCGGGAAGCCCGGCGCACATCCAAATTGCGGGTATGCAACACATCGTAGAAGGACACGTTGGTAAAATCCAAGGTGTTCATTTGGGGAAACAGGCGGCAAGGAACGTAGAGTACGGTGTACACCACTGGGGCGTTGTTCCGGTAATTTTCCAGATGGCGCAGGCGAATCAGACAGGTAACTTTTTCGTTTCCGGACAGTTCCAAAGCCTGAGCCACATGCTCCGGAGCCTTCTGGACCTGGAGCCCCAGCACCTTGGTAAACATTTTTCGATGCTTTTTCTCGCTTTCCGCCCGATAGCCTGTGATAAAGGTGGTGGATTCGTGAACGATTTTTGGCTGAGATACAAAGGTTCCCTTTCCCTGAACTCGGATCAGATACCCTTCCCGAGACAATTTGTCCAGGGCTTGGCGAACGGTGGGTCGGCTTACAGAGAGACGCGTAGCCAGCTCATGTTCTGTGGGAATCTGAGAGCCCACCGGATATTCTCCTGAGGCAATTCTGGATTGGATGTAATCACACACCTGTAAATACAGGGCGTTTCCCATAGAGGTTCCTCCTTTCCCCTGAGAATGCAAGGCAAGTATAGCACGGAGGATTATATTTGTAAATACAATTTGTCGGATTTTTTCAACTTTGTATTGACAAATAAGCTGGGCTGGCTTATGCTGAAAAAGAAACAGGGGCCGGAAAAGGTACCCTGGAGCTCAGTGCGGAAGAGGTGTCCGGTTGCGATGAAAAAAAGTGGTTACGATCTTTTTCCCGCCACTCCCATTCAAGGAGGCGGCGTGGTCAGTCAAGGGTATGAAGCGATTGCCCGGAGATTGGGAGAAGCCTGTGAGGGCCGGGAGAAAACGGTGATCACCCTGGAGTGTTATCCTGGGGTGGACCAGGAGGAGCTGGTGGAAGGCCTCAGAGCTTTGTCCCCTTCACTGGTGCTTCACAGCGATGACCTTTTCCTGCCGCCGGAGCAGATAGATACCCTTCTGGAAAAGGACATGACCCACGATCCGGTGTTCGGAATCATGACTAATCGCCGGCTGGAAGATTACTTGGATTGGGAAAAAGTAGAGGCTGCCAGGGAGGAAATCCGGAAGCAGACCCAGGGAATCGCCCTGGTATACGGAGTGGGAGCCTCTTTGATCCATGAAGGAGATTTTCTGGTGCTGGGGGATATCACCCGCTGGGAAATTCAGCTGCGCTACCGGAAAGGTATGGACAACTGGCGGACCGCCAAACAAGGCATGTCCAACCGGGAAAAGTATAAGCGGGGCTACTTCGCTGAGTGGCGCTGGGCGGATAAGGTGAAAGACAAGCTGTTGCCTGTTTTGGATTTTTACTTGGATCTGACCACCCAAGGAAAACCCAGCCTGATCGATGGGGATTCCTATCGGAGAGGACTGTTGCAGCTGTCCTCTCAGCCCTTTCGGCTGGTGCCCTATTTCGATCCAGGCGTGTGGGGCGGAGACTGGATGAAGGAACATTTTGGGCTGCCGGAAAACGGTTCCAACTATGCCTGGAGCTTTGACGGAGTGCCGGAGGAAAACAGTCTTCTGATGACGTTTGACGGCAAGACTCTGCAAACCCCGGCTCAGAACCTGGTGCTTTCCCAGCCCAGCCGTCTGTTGGGGGAGCGGGTCCGAGCCCGGTTTGGAAAAGAGTTTCCCATCCGGTTCGATCTGTTGGATACTATTCACGGGGAAAATCTGTCCTTACAGGTGCACCCTTTGACGGAGTATATCCAAGAGCAGTTTCATATGCATTACACCCAGGATGAAAGCTATTACATTCTGGACACCCAAGGGGAAGAGAGTTGTGTATGGCTGGGTGTGAAAACAGGAGTAGACCGGGATGGAATGGCCCGGGATCTGGAGGCCGCCCAGCGGGGAGAAAAGCCTTTCCCGGCGGAGAAGTATATCAACCGGTTCCCGGCCAAACGTCACAACCACTTTTTGATTCCTGCAGGGACCGTGCATTGTTCCGGGGCCAACACCATGGTGCTGGAGATCAGTGCCACACCTTACATTTTCACTTTTAAGCTGTGGGATTGGGGACGGCTTGATTTGGATGGCAAACCTCGTCCTATTCACCTGGACCGGGGCCTTGCCAATCTCCAGTGGAATCGAGATACTCAGTGGGTGGAAGAAAATTTGCTGAGCAAAAATGTTCCCGTCTACCAGGACGAACACACCAAAGTGGAACGTACGGGCCTTCATCAGCTGGAATTCATTGACACCTTCCGAATTTCCACTGAGAGGGAATATGAGGTGACCCGGCAGGATAGCGTCCATGTGCTGAACTTGGTGGAAGGCCAGGAGGGGACCATTGTCAGTCCCACCGGAGCGTTTCCGCCTTTCTCCCTCCACTACGCGGAGACCTGCATTATCCCCCAGGGAGCTGGGAAATACCGGATAGTTTCCCCGGATCACAGTCTTATCCGGGTGATGATGGCCACCGTGCGTCCTTGAGAGCATACAAAAAGCCTGTCTCTATAAAGAGCAAAAAAGATCGGCCTCAGGCCGATCTTTTTTTATGGGGTTTCTTTGCCTTGTTCCATCAAAATGCCCCCGATGGAGGTGCGCAGGATGGCAGTCAGATTGTCGATGGATTCCTGACGGCTGTAGGGATAATCCTTTTCGATATAGCAAAGCATCATCCCGGCGATTGCCTCGGTGAGGAATTTGCAATAATAACTTTTCAACTCCTCTGGCAAAGAACGATGGCTCTGTTTTTCCGAATCTGTGACCATCGACTCGATAATGCCGATAAAGTCGGAAAAAAAGAAACGTTTCAAAATATCCCGGCCGATGGATTGGTAGGCGCAGAGCAAAATATCCCGGTTTTCCTGGATATAGTCGCAGGTAAAGCCAATGGCGTCTTCCCAATCCACCAGCAGGTCAAAATGTTTGATTACCTGAATGGCTTCCTCTTCAAACATCCAGCGGAGAAGGGCATAAATGTCCTCAAAATGGTAGTAGAAGGTTTTTCGGTTCACACCGCAGGCTTCGATTAGTTCCCGGACGGTGATTTTGGAAAAGGGCTTCGATTTCATTTTTTCTTTTAAAGCTGCCACCAGGGCCTGCTTTGTACGCTGGGAGGAACTCTCACAGATCATAGACTCACCTCTTGTACCATTATAACCCATAACGCATTCCTTACAATGGACAGATTGGGACATTTGTCCGGATGGTAAAAGAAGACTAGCCCCACAAATTGGGGCAACATGACCGGTTTTTCCCCAAAAGGGCTGAATTTGTCCATGGTTTTCGGGCGGGAAAGGAGATAAGATTGCGGGGATGTAAAAATATCCCAATTCCACAGAGGGCAAATCGAGGTGGAATATACCATGTGGAGACAAAGTTATAACATAGTGATGCGGACCCCTATTGGTCCCCGTTATGGGACCATGGTAGTCCGGAGGGACCAAGGCCAGTTGGATGGGTTCCTCAATGTGTTGATGGGAAAAAATGCCTTTCAGGGAGTGATGGAGGAAGGAAATCGCTGCCGCCTGACCGGTCAATTGAAGACACTCATGCGGACGGTTCTCTACTCTGCTGTTGGGAGGATCACCTGGGAAACGGTGCACCTGGTGATGGAAACCGGCAAAGGTACATTTGAGGTCACTGGCACGGCTCAACCGGAAAGAGAGGAGAGCCGCCCATGAGAAAGATGTATCGGACGCTGGTGGACCATCCCAAAAGCGTTTTAGGAATCTTTTTCCTTTTGACACTGGTCAGCTTGGCGCTCCAAGGAATGGTACAGGTGGATTACGATGTGGCGGATTACCTGCCGGAAAACAGCCCCTCCACCATTGCCATTGACGTGATGAAAGAGGAGTTTGAAGGCGGAATCCCCAATGCCCGTGTCATGGTCCGGGATGTTTCCATCCCAGAGGCACTCCGCTATAAAGAGCAGCTGGAAGCATGTCCCGGCGTAACCCAGGTTACCTGGCTGGATGATGCAGCGGATTTGTTGCAGCCGTTGGAGACTATGGATCCCAACACAGTGGAAACGTATTATCAGGGGAACGCTGCCTTGTACTCGGTAACCATAGAAGACGGCAAGCAGGTGGAGGCGGTAGACGCCATCCGGAAGGTGGTGGGAGATGAAAACGCCCTGAGTGGCGACGCGGTTTCCACAGCCGTTGCCACCACGGGAACGGTCCAGGAGGTCCGGGCCATTACCATAATTGCAGTGTTGTTTGTATTGGCTGTGTTGATTCTCACCACTACGTCCTGGTTGGAGCCGGTGTTGGTGCTGCTTGGCGTGGGGGTGGCCGTGGCCATCAACGGGGGCACCAATTTGATCTTTGGGGAGATTTCCTTTGTGACCAATGCGGCGGGACCTGTGCTGCAGTTGGCGGTCTCTCTGGATTATTCCGTCTTTCTGATTCACCGGTTTGAAGAGTGTATCAAGGACATTCCGGACCCCAAAGAAGCCATGGTGGAAGCGCTGTGCAAGTCTACCGGATCTATCCTGTCCAGCGGACTTACCACGGTTATCGGCTTTTTTGCCTTGATCTTCATGCAGTTTCGCTTGGGAGCCGACCTGGGTTTGGCCTTGGCAAAAGGAATTGCCATCAGTCTGATTACGGTGTTTGCGTTTATGCCTGTAGTGATTCTAGTTTGCCAGAAATGGCTGATCCGGCTCCAGCACAGGAGCTTTCTCCCCAGTTTCCGCAGATTTGGGAAAGGGGTTTCCAAGGTGATGGTTCCCCTGGTCTGTGTTTTTCTGATGGTGATCATCCCCAGCTTCTTGGCATCCAATGAGAATGTATTTTACTACAGCGCCGCCCACATTTACGGGGCCAATACCCAGCTGGGCCAAGACACCCAGGATATCGAGGACCGGTTCGGGAAAAGCGATACCTATGTGGCTCTGGTGCCCAGGGGAGATCTGGAAAGGGAGCAGGAGCTTTCCCAAGCGCTGCAAAAGAATCCCAAGGTGAAAAGCATTCTCTCTTATGTGGATACAGTGGGTCCCCAGATTCCCATGGAATATTTGGATAAGGACACACTGTCTCAGCTGGAGTCGGACCATTACAGTCGTTTGGTTCTGACAGTAGACGCGGAGCTGGAGGGGGAAGACACCTTCCAGCTGGTGGAACAGGTGCGGGAAACTCTGCAGGAGTACTACCCGGATTCCTATTATTTGGCAGGCAGCGGCGTCACTTCCTATGACCTGATGGACACTGTGACCGAAGACAACGCCAAGGTGAATTTCATCGCCATTGGGGCGGTATTCGTGGTACTGTTGCTGACCATGCGGTCTATCTCCTTGCCGGTAATTCTGGTTCTGGGCATTGAGACGGCCATTTGGATCAATTTTTCCGTCCCCTATTTCCGAGGGATGACAGTGTTCTACATTTCTTATTTGATTGTCAGTTCCGTCCAATTGGGAGCTACTGTGGATTATGCCATTCTCTTGACTGAACGATATCGGGAATTCCGGCAGACCCTAGGAAAAAAGGAGGCCGTGGTATCCACGGTTTCCGTAGTAACTCCCTCGGTAATCACGTCGGGTTCGGTTTTGGCAGTGGTGGGACTGTTGATGCACGGGTTGTCCACCCATGGGATTCTCTCCCAGCTTGGCCTGTTTATCGGGGTGGGAAGTCTGTTATCGTTGGCTGTAGTTTTGTTTGTACTGCCTGGACTTTTGTACCTGTTGGACGGCCTGATTCAACATACCACCCTGCACACTCATTTTTATACTGCAACAAAGGAGGCCCAATTAAAATGAAATGGATTCAACGAGGGATGGCACTGTGTCTGTCGGGAGCGCTGCTTTTTTCCCTGACAGCCCCTGCCTTCGCCCAAGAGACCGGAGAACCTTCTGAGAAAGAGGAAGTGGTATACACCACCCTGGAAGCGGATGGTTCTCCCCAAAATACTTATGTGGTCAACCGTTTTTCCGGAGGGACCATTACGGACTATGGAAACTATACGGAGGTAAAGCCGCTAAACACAGAGGATCCCATTGAAAAGGACGGGGATCGAATCAGTTTTACCAGTACAGCAGACCAGGTCTATTACCAGGGAACATTGGCGGAGGCCCAACTTCCCTGGAAGGTGACTCTCACCTATTTCTTGGATGGGGAAGAAATCTCGCCGGAATCCCTGGGGGGAAGCACAGGAGCCCTGGAGATCCACTTTCAGGTAGAGAAAAATCCTGCATGTGAGGGAAATTTTTTTGAAGACTATGCCCTGCAAGCTTCCTTTACCCTGGACACAGAGCTGTGTGAATCCATAAAAGCGCCCGAAGCAACCGTGGCCAATGTGGGCGGGGACAAACAGCTTACCTACACCATTTTGCCGGGGGAGGGCATTGACACAGTCATTTCCGCCCAGGTACGAAATTTCCAGATGGATCCAGTCTCTCTCAATGGAATTCGGCTGAATCTGAGCGTGGATGTGGACGATGCCTCCATTCGGGACAAAGTGGGAGAGTTGATGGATGCAGTGGATCAGTTGGACCAGGGTGCGGTGGCGTTGTCCAGCGGGTCAGAGGAGCTTAAGGGTGGATCCTCCCAAGTAAAGGACGGGGCTTCCTCGCTTCACAGCGGGGTGACTCAGCTGGATGAGGGAGTCGTTTCTCTCCAAAGCGGGTTGGATACCGTTCAGCAGGGGCTGGATAGCCTTGCCGGCCAGTCGACTGCGCTGGCATCAGGGTCAAATCAATTCCAGACAGCGCTGCAGACCATGCAATTGGCGGTGAATTCCCTTCGGGTGACTGGGGAGGACTTGTCGGATCTGGTCACTGCTTCCGGGACCGTCCGTCAGGCCATAGAGGACCTTTCCGCCGGGGCGGCAGCCTTACAGGAGAATTTAGGAGTCGCTCAGTACAAAGCGGTGTTGGCGCAAAACGGCTTGGACGTGGATGCTCTCCAAGCCCAGAACGCCAATGGAGTGGAAACCCTTACCAGCTATGAAGCCCTGTTGGAGCAGATTTGCGCAATTCCCGGGGTGGAAGAGATGGCTTCTCCCTACAAAGAGCAGTTACTGGAAACAGCGGAACAGCTCAAAGCACTGTTAAACGCCAACAGCGCAGCGATACAGGGAACGGAAACTTATTTGGAAACAGCCTCTGCCCAATTGCCCGCCTTGACCCAAGGCTTGCAGAATCTGGAATCCCAATATGCGTCTTTTGACAGTGCCATCACGGAACTGGTGGGAACCCTGGGAAACATGACCGGGAACCTTTCTATACTGGCGTCTGGGATCGATCAATTGGCGGAAGAATATGGTTCATTGGATCAGGGAATCCATGCTTATACCGATGGTGTGGACCAGTTGGCAAAAGGGTACAGCCAGGTGATGGAGGGAATGTCTTCCCTGGCAGAGGGGAGCAAAGCGCTGGTTTCCGGATCCGGCTCCCTATATGACGGTACGGTGGATCTGTATGATGGAGTGATTTCCCTGTGTGACGGGGCTCAGGAAATGGCCAGTGGAACAGGAGAGTTCCAACAGGAAGTTCCCGCCATGAAAGAGACCTTGGAGGATAAAATTGACACCTTGATGGCTTCCCTGGGCGGGGAAGAAGGGGATGTGGAATCCTTTGTCTCCCCGAAAAATACCCAGGTGGATTCGGTCCAGTTTGTCATCCAAACCTCTTCCATTGAAAGAGAAGAGCCCGATCCCCAGCCCCAGCAATCCCAAGCAAGCCCTACCTTTTGGGAAAAGCTGACCGATCTGTTTTCCTAAACTCCAGGTACGAAGATTTCATGAAAAAAGCCTTCCGGTTACCCGGGAGGCTTTTGCTTTTGCAGAGAAAGGAATTTATGCCCGTTCTGGTTTTTTCGCAGCATGTTTTCCGAAGAGGAACGGCTCCGAGAAGCGGTGATTGAAGAACTCGATCAACGGCCCCATAAAGAAGGCGGTGATCAAGGTGCCGATGCCGGGCAGCAGACCGGAGAGAGCACCGATAATCACACAGATCAGGTCGCAGCCGATTCGGACAAAGCGAAAGGGCCATTTCCTGTTTTTGGAGATCACAATGGGAATGGCGTCATAGACAGACACACCCAAGTTGGAAGTCATGTACAGGGAAGAGGCAAAGCACATGACCAAGACGCCTACCGCCAGGAAGATAATGCGGACGGCGAGTCCCGGCTGGGGACAGAGGGTGTTGATTACCCAGCAGGCAAAGTCCACGATGTAGCCGGTTAGAAACATGTTGACCAAGGTGGCTACGCCCATGTAGCTGCGGGCAATAAACAGATCCAGAATGAGCATGATACCGCTGAGAATCATATAGAAGACCCCGTAGGAAGTCATCGACTGGAAAAAGTGGCCCCACACGCCTTGGGCAAAACTTTGGAAGGGGTCCACACCAAAACTGGAGCATTTAAAAAAGCCCACTGCAATGGAACATAAGATGACACCGATTGTGGTCATACCCACACGTTTTTGAAAATGGTCAGGAAGCTTCATGTTTGATTCACCCATCTATCCCTCGCACACACGCGAAAATTTGCCCCTATTATAGCAAAATTGGGGATTCTTGTAAAGGGAACCGCCGGGTAAACACCGGTCCAAGGGGGGATCAGATCTTCTCGTTTCCCTGGGAATTCTCAAAAGAAAAATAAGCAAGGGAGAAAAGAGGTTCCAAAAAATTAAAAGGTAATTTTTGGCAATCAAAGAAAATAGTTCCATATTTGTGGGGAGGATTTTGCGGGCAAACGAAATATTAAAGCCCTTTCAAACAACGCTTGATAAGGTGATTTTCCTTTTTTTCTAGAGGGTGACGAGGCTGGAGAAAACGGAGCAATGTGGCTGTAAATTCCCGAATTTCCTGGCTTTTTTCACGAAAGTTGACGACGGGGCCCCTTGCACTTTGCCCAATCCTTCCGGGGGAAAGCCAGCTTCTTTTATTGTCAGGTTTTCCCTGACCGAATAGACCCCATAACCGATTTGGGAGAAAAATGGGTGATGTCAAATAGATTTCTTTGTGGTATAATCGAAGCAATGAGAGCAACTTTTCCTTTACCGCTATTTTGTATGGGACCGTCTTGTGCTTTATAAAGCCAGGCGAGTTTTCTGAAAATGGGTCTTTTCCCGGAAGCGATGGGAGGATTGTGGCCCCGCAGGAGTTTCGATAGGGGCTGCAGGATCCGGTAGAAGGACGCGGTTGGGAAGAGTGCCTCAATCCATTCAATTCAAGGAGGTATTGACAGAATGAAAAAACGTATTTTGGCCATGATCCTCTGCCTTGCCATGGTTCTTTGCATGGTGCCTGTGGCAGCCAGTGCAGAGGAAACCACTACAGAAACTCCCAAAACCTACCTGGCTCTGGGAGATAGCATCTCCACGGGCTATGGCTTGGGAGAAGAAGACAAGGCCTTTACGGAGCAGGTGGCCGAGGCCAATTCCTTTACGCTGAATAACCAGGCGGCCGAGGGCGAGACTTCTGCCACCTTGCTGGCGAAAGGGTCTGTTGAGGGTGCTGTAGCGGCCATTCAGGGTGCAGACGTGATCACCATCACCATTGGCGGCAACGATCTGATGGAAGCCCTCTATACTTATCTGATGAACACTTATAATGCGACCCAGGAAGACGAGGGAAGCAAAGTGACTTTGGACCAGGTAAAACAGCTTCTGGCCAGCGGAGATTCCACTGCCTTGCAGGCCGCATTGACTCTGTTGCCCGGTTTTGCTGAGTCTGCGGACGCCAAGACGGCTCTCGCAGAATTTACCAGCAATTTGACTCAGATTGCCACCGAGATCAAGACCTTGAATGGGGATGCCACGGTGATCTTTGTAACCCAGTACAATCCCTACAGCTTCCTGGCCAAAGCTCTGGCAGAGACCCCTTATGCCTCTTTTGCCACAACCCTTTCTACAGCGTTTGAGGCTGGTGTAACCGCTTTGAATCAGGTGATCACCCAGGTGGCTACCACAGCTGGGTATCAGGTGGCGGACGCATATACGGCTATGGCCGGGGCCACGGAAAATCCCTGCAATGCTTCCATCTCCCAGGAAGGAACTGACCTGGATTTCCATCCCAATGCTTATGGACATACCCTGATCGCTCAGACTGTAAATGCCCTGTTTGCTGAGGAGCCCGCAGTGGAATTCCCCTTCACCGATGTAAAAGACGGGGCATGGTACTATGATGCGGTGAAATATGTCTTTGAAAACAAGATTATGATTGGCACCGATGACGAGCACACCGTTTTTTCCCCCAATCTGGAAGTGAACCGCGCCACCGTGGTACAGATTCTGTATAACCTGGAAGGATCTCCCGAGGTATCTGGAACGTCCAACTTTACGGATCTGGAAGAGAAGGACTGGTTCCTGGAGCCCGTGCTGTGGGCCGAGCAGTTGGGCATTGTCAACGGCTACGAGGACAATACGTTCCGCGCAAGAAATGCAGTAAGCCGGGAAGAGTTTGCCAAAATGCTGTATAACTACGCCAAGTATAAGGGGTATGACCTGGAGGCGGAAGCCGACCTGACCAAGTATCCCGACGCAGGGAAGATCAGCAATTGGGCGTTGGAAGCCATGACCTGGGCCAACGGAAAAGGCCTGATCACCGGCCATGAGACCAATGAGATCGATCCTAAAGGCACTACCATTCGTTCTCAGGCTGCCACCATTTTGATGCGGTTTGATCAGACCATCGCAACCAAATAAACAAAGTACCCTAAAAGGAAAAGGCTGGGATAAAAATCCCGGCCTTTTTCGTTTGTACGGAAAATGTGCCCCAAACGCTGAGAAGAATCCCAGTGTTTGGGGCTCTTTGTTGGAGGAGGGACACCTGGAGAGGGAATTTTCCCGTCAGGAGGGAAAGTCCGTTTCGTCAATTCGGAAGAAAAAAGACTCCACAGGGAACTCTTCCTGGAGAGGGACAGTGTTTTTCTGAGAACATTCGGTTTCCTGGTACTGAAAAATGTTCTCCACTCCCGTATGGAGGGTGAGGTACTCTCCTTGAAGAAATTCCAGAAGTTCCCTTCCGGAATCTTCCAAGTGGTAAAAGACCCGAGGACGTCCCACATTTTCTTCCTTCCAGTGGGAAACATGGTGGTCTCTCACCAGCCGGTACAGCACTGGGTACAGGGAATTTTCCGTAATGGGGAAGAGTCCCTTGCTTCCCGTCACGAGTTTTTGACAAAGCTGATAGCCGTACAGATCCTGTTGACTCAGGAGAAACAGGACCAGCATTTCCAAAACGCCTTTTTTCAATTGGGCAGAGTAGTTTTCTTTTTGACCTCGGGACATAGAGACCCTCCTTTACTACGTTTGATGAACCCAGCATTTTTTAGGGGATGGGTTCTCAGGCATTCCCCTCCGGAACGGTTTCCAGAAGATGACGTTTGCGGATGTAGAGAAAATACCCTATCGTCAAAACAATTCCCTTGCAGATGGAGGAAATGGAGAGAGCCCACCAGATTCCGTCCAATCCCAGGCTGGTACTGGAGAGGATCAGAGCCATGGGAATCCGTGCCAAATTGAACACCACACTGACCACCGAGGGAATCCGGGTTTCCCCCAGTCCGTTAAAGGCTCCGGTGGAAGAAGCTTCGATACACATGAAGAGCTGGGAGAGGCCCAAAATTTGCAGGTAAGAAACGCCCATGGGAAGAACTTCTTCCTCCCGGATAAAGATTTGAAAAAGGGGGGAGGGCAACAGGGTAAGCGCCAAGGTGCAGAGGGCGCCCCAGATCAGCATGAGCACCGTAGCGGTCTGGTAAGCCTTTTTAACCCGCTTGATCTTTTTAGCTCCAAAATTTTGTCCGATAAAGGCGTTCACTGCCATGGAAAAACCGCCGGAGATCATCCAGGAAAGGCTTTCCACTTGGCCTCCCACTTTTTGGACCGCTACCGCGTTTGCTCCCCAACCGGCCACCAGGCTGGCTACGATCAGAGACAAGCCGGACATAAACACATTCTGGATGCCGATGGGAAGGCCCATTTTCCAAATCTGTTTCATGGGGTCCCTACCCATTTTTTGAAACAGGGGCAGACCTCGGAAGAATCCCTTTTGAAAGTGGGCCATCAGCAGAAAGAGCAGGGTCACAATTCCCTGGGAACCAGCTGTGGCAATGGCAGCTCCTGCCACCCCAAGCGCGGGAATGGGGCCTACCCCAAAGATCAGCACCGGGTCCAGTATCAAGTTGAGCACCAAACCGGTACCAGTGACCCAAAAGGGGCTTTTGGAATCCCCGATTCCCGTATACAGACCTGTGAAAACCTGGTTGGTCATGGAAAACAGGACTCCGGCGGTGCCGGTAATCAGCAGATACGCCACAGCATCGTTGTGAGTTTTGGGATCCGTCAACTGGAACAGTGCCACCATCA
>UQQZ01000042.1 GCA_900543305.1 uncultured Oscillospiraceae bacterium | reverse complement strand
CACCCGCCAATTCATAGACGGCACACAGGTAGTGGATTATTTTTCCCTGAGCGGCGCTTTTGGTGTGTGGTTCTGCGCTTTGGGTGCGGGACTGCTGTTTTGGGCTCTGGGGAAGTTGATGGACCTGTTGGACAAGTAACCAGTTGCGGAAGGAGCAAGAAAAATGGAACAAGTGAAACTGGGGATTATCGGCATAGGCAATATGGGCAGCGGCCATGTGCAGAACATTTTGGCCGGTCAGTGTCCGGAGATCTCTCTTACCGCTGTAGCGGACCGGCGGGAGGCAAGAAGAGACTGGGCGAAAGCCACGGTGCCGGAAAGTGTGAAAATTTTTACGGAGGGCAGTGACCTGATCCAAAGCGGTTTGTGCGATGCGGTGCTCATTGCCACGCCCCATTATCAGCATCCGGTGTTGGCCCAGGAGGCCTTTGCCGCCGGGCTCCACGTCATGTGTGAAAAACCTGCCGGGGTATACACCAAGGCGGTGCGGGAAATGAACGCCGCTGCCGACAAGAGCGGTAAGGTGTTCGCCATGATGTTCAACCAGCGCACCAACTGCGTGTATCGGAAAATGCATGAAATGGTACAGGGAGGCCAGCTGGGGGAACTCAAACGGGTCAACTGGATCATCACCGATTGGTATCGCACCCAGATCTACTACGATTCCGGAGACTGGCGGGCCACTTGGGAAGGAGAAGGCGGCGGTGTGCTGCTCAATCAGTGTCCCCATCAGCTGGACCTGCTCCAGTGGATCTGCGGTCTGCCTAAGACGGTTCAGGCCTTTTGTCAGGAGGGCAAGTGGCACGACATCGAAGTGGAGGACGATGTGACCGCCTACCTGCAATTTGAGAACGGAGCCACCGGAGTGTTTGTCACCACCACCGGCGACGCGCCGGGAACCAACCGGTTCGAGGTGACCGGCACCAAGGGAAAATTGGTGTGCGAAAATGATCAGCTCACCTTCTGGAAACTGGGGGTGGACGAGCGGGAATTCTGCCGCACTGCCCAGGAAGGCTTTGCCAAGCCGCCTTGCGAAAAGGTAGAGGTGGAGACCGATGGGCAGAATCCCCAGCATGTGGGGGTGTTAAACGCCTTTGCAGGGAACATTCTCCACGGTACGCCCCTGGTGGCGGACGGGAGAGAGGGCATCAATGGCCTGACTCTGTCCAATGCCATGCATCTCTCCAGTTGGCTGAAACATCCGGTGGACATTCCCTTTGACGAGGATCTCTATCTGGAGGAATTGAACAAGCGCCGGAAGCTTTCCCGGAAAAAGGAAAGCAAGGATATCACCTTCTCCACAGAAGGAACCTATTGAGGAGGAAACAACCATGAATCAAATTGTACTTTCCGGGTTTTCCGATGAGATTGCCTCGGAACTGGACCGGCAGCTGGAAGTGGTTCGGGAATTGGGCCTGACCCACATCGAATTGCGGGCAGCAGACGGCGTCAATGTGTCAGATTTTACGGAGGAAAAATTGCGGGAAGTGAAGGAGAAACTCCAGGCAGCCGGCGTGAAGGTATCCTCCATTGGTTCTCCCATTGGAAAGATCGGCATTGAGGAGGAGTTCGGGCCTCATCTGGAAAAGCTGAAGCGGACCCTGGAAATTCAGAAGGAGTTGGATGCCCCCTACCTGCGGATGTTCAGCTTCTATCTGCCGGAGGATAGGGATCCCGGGGAGTTCCGGGGAGAAGTGATGGACCGAGTGGGACGGATGGTGGAGGAAGCCAAGTCCTGGGACGCTGTGCTGCTCCACGAAAACGAGAAAAAGATCTACGGGGATAACGCCGCCCGGTGCAAGGAATTGCTGGATGCCTTTTACGGCCCCCATTTCAAAGGCGTTTTCGACTTTGCCAATTTTGTGGAGGTGGGTCAGGAGACATTGCCTGCCTATGAACTGCTGAAACCGTACATCGAATATGTTCACATCAAAGACGCCCTTATGGCGGAGAAAAAGGTGGTGCCTGCTGGAAAGGGAGACGGCCATGTGCGGGAAATCCTTTCGGACCTGATTGGCGGGGGATGGAAGGGATTTTTGTCTCTGGAGCCCCATCTCATCGACTTTGCGGGTTTGGCGGCCTTGGAGCAGGATGCCAAGCATCGTGAATCCACCCTGGATGGAAAGGATGCCTGGAAGCTGGCGTTGGATTCTTTGAAGGCAATCTTGGCGCAAATTCCCCAGGCGAAGGAGGCGCTGACCCAATGAACACTTTTCGTGTGGGCGTGGTGGGATGCGGAAGCATCGCCCAGGTCCACGGGGCAGTGCTGACACAGTTGGAGGGCGTGGAGCTGGCGGCTTGCGCGGATGTCCGTCCAGAGCGAGCCGAGGCCTTTGGAAAGAAATTCGGCGGCCGGCCTTATCCCTCTTTGGAGGCCATGCTGGAGGGGGAATCCTTGGATTGCCTCCACATCTGCACTCCCCATTACCTGCACACGCCCATGGCAAAGTTGGCGGCCCAGCGGGGAATTCATGTGTTTACGGAGAAACCTCCGGTTATCTCCCGGGAACAGTGGGCGGAATTTTCCCAGCTGGCGGAAAGTGGTGTCCGGGTGGGAATTTGTTTCCAAAACCGGTATAATCGGAGTGTAAAACTGCTCCATCAGGTGCTGGATTCCGGAAAAACCGGACGGATTTTAGGCGCCAGGGCTTTTGTCACCTGGCACCGGGAGGCTCCCTACTACACGGAAAGCGGTTGGAGGGGCAGCCTGGAGACAGAGGGAGGCGGCGCTCTGATCAATCAGTCCATCCACACCTTGGATCTGCTGGGGCAATTTCTGGGACGGGCTTCCCATGTGGAGGCCAATATGACCAACCACCATTTGAAGGGTGTCATCCAGGTGGAGGACACCATGGAAGCCTATGTGGATTTTCAGGGGGTACCCGCCCTGTTTTATGCCACCACGGCCCATTGTACCGACGCGCCGGTGCTGGTTGAGCTTACCTGTGAAAACGCCACCCTCCGCATGGAAGAACAGGAAGTGACAATCACCTGGAAGGACGGCACTAAGGAGCAGTTCCATTTGGCATCTTCCCAATCCACCGGAGAAGGGAAGGCCTACTGGGGCAACAGTCACGGTGTATGTATCGCGGATTTTTATGATTGTGTCCGGAAGGGGATCCGGTTCCTCAATGATATTCCCGGCATCACGGACACGGTTCAACTGATGCTTTCCACCTACGAATCCGCCAGAGAGCATCGGGTGGTCTCCTTGGGACAATCCTAATAACCGTACACTCAATGGAATTCTACAGGACCCGGATGTGTTCCGGGTCTTTTTCTTTGGACAAAAGAAAAATTCTGGCTTTTAGGAAGAAAATTGATTTATTTAATCATTTTCCTTAATTTATTTAATTTTTATATTGATAAAATTTAAGCATCGGCTTATAATGCAGACAAAGAACAGGGAGGATGTGAGAGAATGGAAAAGAAACAATACCACGCCCCATCCCAATGTCCCGTGTGTGGACAGACCATGGAGGTGACAAAGCTCCGGTGTTCCCATTGCGGCACAGAGCTCAATGGGGAATTTTCCCCCTGCCGGTTCTGCAAACTGGAGGAGAAACATCTGCAATTTGTGGAAACATTTCTTCGGTGCCGGGGTTCCATCAAAGAGGTGGAACGGGCCTTGGGAGTCAGCTACCCCACTGTGAAAAACATGCTGGATGCTGCGCTGAATGCCTTGGGGTTGGACGAAAAGCCGGAGCTGCGAACCCTGCGGGAGAAAGAGGAGCGGGCCGAAATTTTGCAGCGGCTCTCCACCGGGGAAATCGATGTGGACACGGCCATTGAAGCGTTGAATCAACTGAAAGGCGGGAAATGACATGAGCGACGAAAAACGCAGAATTCTCGAGATGCTGGAGCGGGGCACCATCACCCAGGAAGACGCTGCCCGATTGTTGGATGCTCTGGGAGAGACTTTGGAAGACTCCTCGGAACCGACGCCCTCCTTTCAGTGGGAAGAGGATCCCGATCCGGGCGTAACGGTGGGCCAGGCGATGGAAGAAGCCCGGCAGGCCATCCGGGACGCAGCCCAGGAGGCAAGAGAAGCCATCGATTTGGCCCACCAAATGGGAAAAGAAGTGGCTCGTTCTGTGGGGGAGATTTTTCCGAAAGGGGAGAATACCTCTTTTTCTATGGATCTTGATACTCCGTTGCCCTTGGAGGAAAACGCTTATCCGGAGCCGGACATTCTGGATTCCATCACCGAAGTGCGGGTGGAATGGGTCAACGGTCCCATAGAGATCCGGCGGTGGGATGGAAACACCACCCGGGTGGCAGAGTATGCGAAACGGCCTTTAAAAGACCGAGAACGGATGGAGACTACTCTGAAAAACGGCGTCCTGCGGATCCGTTGGACCCGGGAAACCACTTTTCATGGAAAGCTGTTCCTGCAAAAACACCTGGTGGTAGAGCTGCCCCGGGAACTGCCGGAACTGAAACAATTCCGGCTGGAAACCGTGTCCGGGGAAGCAAGAATTTGTGGGATCCAAGCCGGTGTTCTCCGTTTAAACACGGTATCCGGCATGTTGGAAGGCCAAAACTTGAAAGGGGAGGAAATCCGGGCAGAATCTGTTTCCGGCCAGGTGGGCCTGACAGGAGTTTCCGCCCAAAAGCTCAGGGTGGGCAGCACTTCCGGTCAGGTATCTTTGGATGGTATTGGGGCGGGGGAACTCCGTGGGGAAACCGTTTCCGGCGCGCTGGAGGTGAAAGGAAATGGGGAAAACATCTCCCTCCACACGGTATCCGGATCCCTGAGGCTTGAGGTGGGGCAATATCCCAAAACTGTAAAACTAAACACGGTTTCGGGGGAGATCACCATGGTGCTGCCAGAAGGAGATCCGGGATTTACGGTGGAGTATGGCAGTATGTCGGGTACGCTGTTTTCTCAGTTCCCCTTGCAGGGATCCCTGGGAAAGAAAAACGGCCGGGCCGTCTATGGACAAGGAGGCGCTTGGCTGAAGCTCAACACGGTCAGCGGGCAAATGGAGCTTCTTCATGGGGAGAAGCAGGGTTCGTAAAGGTGCTTTATGTCAGGATTCCAAGGGCGGTTTTCCGGTGGGGAAAGCCGCCTTTTTTTGGAAAAACAGGGAAAGAGAAGACGGGAAAAACCTCTGGAAGGCCCGAAAAACCTGGAAAAATCAGCAAAATGCCGCTACACTTCTTCCAAAAAAAGTGGTATAATAATACTGCTTAAACGGAAACAAAACAGGAAAGGCAAGCGGTAGAAAATGGCTTTGGACAGAATGCCAGCCCCGTTGCCAATGAGCCAAGGAGGTCCTAAAATGATGTTTCAGCCAGGAGACTTGGTAGTCTACGGCAGTAGTGGTGTTTGTCGGGTGATGAAGGTAGGTGCACTGGAAGGCAGAGCGGCGGATCCTAAGCGGCAGTATTATACCTTGCAGCCTCTGTTCGAGGCGGAAATGATTTACACCCCGGTGGACAGCGGCGTATTTATGCGGCCGGCTATGACCAAGGAACAGGCCCAGGATTTGATTCGCCAAATCCCGGAAATTGATGGAGACGTATGCACCGAACGGAACCCTGCCAATTTGCGGGTTCATTACGAGGCGTCTCTTCAGTCCCATGAGTGTCGGGAATTGATCCGCATGATCAAAGGAATCCGGCACAAAGGCCAGGAAACGGAAAAGAAAGGCCGGAAGATGGGTCAGGTAGACCAGCGGTATCAGAAGAAAGCAGAGGGCCTTCTCCATGGAGAACTGGCCATTGCCCTGGGAATTGCCCGGGAAGAAGTGGAAAACTATATTCAGGAAGCTCTGCAGGCCGCTGCGGGGTAATGGAAATGTCCCTGAGGACAGACTGTGGGTTGTGGGAAACCGGAAGGCTTCCCGGCCCACAGTTTATTTTTTTGCCAGGGAACTGCTATCTTTGGGGATAATTCTATATTTTCCGTTGGTGCGCACGGTCATCAGGAACACCTGTGCCAGAGAAAGACCCTGCTGCTGCAATTTTTTTTGCACCCAAGTTTCGTCTTTTCCACACAGCAGGAGGGAATGGCGGGAAAATTCTCCGTCGCTGACCACCACCACTTCCAGACCCTCAAAATTGGGAGAAAGGGAAAACTGTTTGGGAGTGACAGGGTCCTCCTGGGGCCAGCGGATGACGCTCATCATGCCGTTTGTCTCCATGATGGCGTAGGCTACATCTTCCAGATAAAAGACGTTGTTTTGCCGGAGTTGTTCGAACAGGTCCTCGGTGGTCAGGCGCAGTCGGCGCATTTGATCCTGGAGGATTTTTCCTTTTTCGATGATCACAATGGGGTTGCCGCAGATGGCCTGGCGGAATTTCCCGCTTTTGAGCATTCCGAAAGAGACCAGGATCTCGCAGAGAACCAGCAGCACCATAGGGGCCAACCCTGCCAGCAGTGGCTGGTCCAGCTGCTGGATGGGCAGCATGGCCAGTTCGGAGATCAAGAGGGTCACCACCAATTCCGATGTTTGCAGCTGGCTGATTTGCCGTTTGCCCATTACCCGTACCGCCACCAGGATGATGCCATAGATCACCACGGTGCGCACCAGGGAAGCTATCATCCAAGGCGCCTCCTTTTCTAAATCGTGTGGTTTCCCGGTTATCTTTTGCGGATCTGTCCCGATTATGAGCGGGCATAAACTCCCAGAAACAGGGAAAGCTAGGCGTTGAAATCGATTGATGCGGAGGCGTCTTATGGCAGAGGAACAGTTGTCCACCCAGCTGGAGGAAAATAAACGCTTTTTTCAGGGAAAGTTTCGCAACGCCATGGATTTGATTGTTCGGGAAGTGGAGTTGGGGGATCATCCGGCGGCTCTGTTTGCCATTGACGGCCTTGTCAACAAGGAGACCATCACCCTGAGCATTCTGGATCCCCTGCTCCAGGAAGCGGCCTACCCCCAGGGGCCCGAGGCGGTGCTGGGATATGTGGAAAAACGGGTGCTCAGCGCTGCGGATATCAAACATGAAACAAACCTGGACAATTTGCTTCAGCTGTTGATGAGCGGTTTTGCCCTGCTGTGCGTAGACGGCTGCGGAGACGCCTTGGCCTTTGGAGTGCAGGGGTTTGCCTATCGGGGACCCCAGGAGCCCCAAAACGAGGTGATGCAGCGGGGAGCCAAGGACGGCTTTACGGAAAGCAATCAGCTGAACATGGCCATGATTCGCCGGAGAATGAAGAGCGCCTCCCTGAAATTTGAAATGTATCAGGTGGGAAGCCAAAGCCACACCCCCATCGTGCTGTGTTATGTGGAGGGGATGGCTTCCCAGGAGATTCTGAGGCAGGTGCGGGAAAAGCTCCAAAGCTGTCCCTTAAAAACCGTGCTGGGGGCAGGATATCTCACCGCGTTTCTGGAGCGGGGCAGAGTGTTCAGCGGGGTGGGACTCAGTGAGCGTCCTGATGTGGTCTGCGGGAAAATCGAGGAAGGGCGGGTGGCCTTGTTGGTGGAAGGTACTCCCAGCGTGATCCTGCTGCCCTTTTTGTTTGTAGAGAACTTTCAAACTCTGGATGACTATCTGACCCGGCCCTTTTACGCCACCTTCATTCGGTGGCTGAAATACGCGGCATTTTTCCTCAGCTCCTTTTTGCCGGGATTGTATGTGGCCATCGTGACCCATCACCCGGAGTTGCTGCCGGAAAGCCTCCTGCTGGAGGTGGCGGGAGCTCAGGCCCAAACGCCTCTTCCGGTGATGTTTGAAACCTTGACGCTGTATTTTCTCTACGAAGTACTGCGGGAGGCAGGCTTGCGGGCACCCCGATCCCTGTCCGCTACAGTGAGCATTGTGGGGGGACTCGTGCTGGGGGACACGGCAGTGGCAGCGGGTCTGGTCAGTGCCCCTTCTCTGCTGGTTGTGGCCCTGACAGCCATCGCAGGATACGCGGTGCCCCGGCTGTACGAATCCCTGTCGTTGCTCCGGCTGGGATTTTTATTGATCGGAAATTTTCTGGGTGTCTGGGGTGTGATGATCGGCCTGGCTTTCTTATTGATGGACCTTTGCGGATCCGAAAGTTTTGGGGTACCTTTGTTGACGCCGGTTTCTCCGTTTCGGGGCAGATTGGTATGGCGGGACGTGTTTGTCCGGGCAGACTGGAGAAAGCTTTCCCGGTGGGAAGCAAAGGTCCAAGACATGCCCGGCAGCCGGGATCGATGAAAGGAGGAGACTATGGAGCGGCGGTATACCATCAGTGCAGCCCAGTTTTTTGGGATGATGTTTGTCTCCCGGGTGACCATCACCATTGCCCTCAATGCCCAATACGCGGCAGGAGAAAGTTTGCTGGATGGGATCCTTTCCTATGGGTTGGCCATGGTGGTGGGGTTTCTCTTGGCCCTGCCTCTATGGGGACTTTGCCGGGACTATCCTGAGGCCACAGTGGGGGAGTTGGCGGGGCGGTTTTGGGGGAACGTGGGAAAACTCGTTCCCTTGTGCTATATCGCCTATTTTGTTTTGCTCAATGCCTCCTCTCTGGCCCTCTTTGAGCTGTTTTTACTGGACACTGTAAATCCGGATTTCTCCGCGGCCCTGGTGGTGGCAGCCATTGTAGGCGTGGCGGTGTATGGGGCCTGGCGGGGGATTGAGACCTTGGCCAGGTGCGCTGCCTGTGTGCTGGTGCTGCTTTTAGTGGGCTCGATATTGGTATTTGCTCTGGTAGCCCAGCGATTCCGGACAGAAAATCTGGAGCCGCTGTTCCAGGGAGGAGTGTCCCAATTGATCCGGGGAACCGGACTGTTTCTCTCAAGGACCTCCATTTTTGCAGATATGGCGGTACTTCTGCCGTTTGTCCGAGGACGGAAGGTGCTGGGGTTTTCCGGGTGGGCCGGTGGAACCTTCCTGTTTGTGGGGACCTTGATCCTGCTCATTGCAGGGTGTTTAGGTCAGTACGCCTATACCCAGAATTTTCCCGTATACGCCCTGGCATCCATCACGGAGGTCAGATCCATGCAGCGTCTGGACCCAATCTTTATCGGAATTTGGATGATGGGATTGATCATCAAGGTGGGCTGTGATTTGTACGCCTGTCGGGTGTGTATCTTCTCTTTCCGGGGGAAAAAAGCGCCTGCCTTCTGGATTCCCCTTCTGGGAGCCGCCATTTTCCTGTTGGGTGCAGTCACCGCCTCTTTTTTGAGATTGCAGGCCGTTTTGATGGACACATTCCTGTGGTTGGGGCTGACATTCCTCACAGGGTTCCTGTTGCCCTTGGGACTGTGGATCAGTGGCAGGATTTGCCGAAGAAAGGAGGAGAAGTCATGACCGTCCGTCGGTGGATTGCCGCGCTGTTGGCGGTGGGAGTTCTGTGCCTTTCTTTGGGAGGGTGCGGCAATAAAGAGCTGCATCAGCGGATTTTGATCCACGGCATCGGGGTGGATCGGACAAGCGATGGTTACCGAGTGACTGTTCGCTCCGCCACCGGTACCGAAGAAGGGGGAGAGGAACTGTTTACCTGCCAAGGAACCACCGTACTGGAGGCCTTGAGCAGCCTCTCCCTTTCCACGGGAAGGGAACCCTTCTACTCCCACAATTACCTGGTGGTTTTCGGACGTTCCTGCGGGGAAGAGGGCTTGGATCAGAGTCTGGATTTCTTCATTCGCTATTACAATACCAGGCCAGGGGTGAAGCTATACCTGGCAGAGGAAAGTGCCGAGGAAATCTTGTCCATAAAATCGGATGGTTCCTGGTTGCCCATGTGGGAGCTGCAGGAATTGGGTCAATCTGGAGCCTATAACGGACAAGTGGTTTCAGCGGATATTTTGGAATTTGTAAACGGCAGTCAACGGCCGGGGTCCTCACCTGTTCTGCCTGTGCTCAGGGCTGGGGAGGACAAGGCGGAAGTGGTTGGCTCTGCGTATTTTCGGGATTATCGGCTGCAGGGCTTCCTGACACTGGAACAGACACGCGGCTATTTAGCTCTTCAAGGCGACCTGAAAGGGGGAGAAATGGTGGTATCCCAGTCCCAATTGGGAACGGTGACTTTGACCATCTCCGGCAGTTCAAGAAAACTCCAGATGGAATGGGATGGGGATGAAAGTCCTGTTTTTCGGACTATACTCCAGGTGGAAGCAGATATCAGTTCCCTGGCAGGAAGGGAAATTCAGGGAGAAGCTTTTTACCAACAGGTGGAGGAGGTAGCTGCCCAGCAATTGCAACAGGAAATGGAGGAGACTTGGAAGCAGGCTCTACTCCAGGACAGATGCGATATTTTCGGATACGGGAACCTGCTTTCTCAAAAGGAGCCTGCTCTCTGGTCAGAGTGGGAAGAGGATTGGGAGGAAAAGATGGGTACCTGCCGGTATGAGTTCCAGGTGACGGTAAAGGTTCCCCGGCTGGAACGGGGAACTCTGATTTCCGAACGATCCTAAAAAGCGGACTGTCCGTAGAAGGGGACAGTCCGCTTTCCTTACAGGTCCAAATAAATTTGATACCGCAGCATCCAATCGTTGATTTGCAGCAGATAGGCCAGCATTTGTGGGCCGGCCATCAGCTGGCCAAACCAGGGTTTGCCGTAGTCATAAGTTTGATGGAGGAGGCCTTCCACCGCATCCTGGGACAGAAGTTTGTGGATCGGTTGGGCGCTGTCCTGAAGCACTTGGGAAAGACGCTCTTTTAAAATGGCTTCATACCCGGGATTGTGGGTTTTGGGGTAGGGGCTCTTCTTCCGGTGGAGGACCTCCGGAGGCAGCAATCCTTCTGCCGCGTCACGGAGCAGGCCTTTGGATTCTCCATGGGGACATTTGAAAGCCCAGGGGGTGTTGAACACATACTGGGCAATGCGATGGTCCGCATAGGGAACCCGGACTTCCAGCCCGCTCCACATGCTGCATCTGTCTTTTCGGTCCAGAAGGGTGGCCATGAACCAGTGAATGTTCAGGTAGCTGATCTGCCGCATGCGGATTTCCTCCGGCGTTTCTCCGGGGAGGGTGGGTACCGCTTCCAAGGATTCTTCCAGGCGCTGGGACACATACTCTTCCAGATCCAGACTTTCCCGCAGTTCCCGTTTCAGAAGGCCTCCTCGCTGATCCAGATTGTTGGACCAAGGGAAGTGTTTTCCGTCGAACATTTCCCGGCGGTGAAACCAGGGATACCCCCCGAAAATCTCGTCAGCGCATTCGCCGCACAGAGCTACTGTGTGGCGTTGTTTCACCAGGCGGCAAAAGTACAGCAGAGAGCCATCAATGTCCGCCATGCCGGGCAGGTCCTTGGCAATGACAGCTTCTTTCAGTGAATCCGCCAACTCCCGATTGCCGCACAGGAGGGTGGTGTGGTTTGTTTCCAAAAGCTCGCTGACCCGTTGGGCCCAGGCTTGATCCCGATCGGGTTGGAAGGAAGAAGGCGTGAAAAAGGTTTCGTTGCCCTGGAATTCAAAGGAATAGGTGGATAGCCGTTTTCCCCGTTCTTTCAGCCGTTGGGCCGCAATGGCTGTGGCCACGCTGGAATCCAGACCTCCGGAGAGAAACGTGCAAAGGGGCACGTCAGAAATCAGCTGCCGGTCCACCGTGTCCAGGAGCAGTTCCCGCACATGGGCTACCGTTTCCTGGTAGGTTTCCTGGTGGGGCTGGGCTTCCAGATCAAAATAGGGCAGCTCCCGGAACCCCCGGGCGTCCAAGATGGCTACATGACCCGGCTTGATTTCCCGGATCCCCTGGAAGACACCGCATCCCGGTGTCCTTGCGGGCCCCAGTCCGAAAATCTCACAGAGGCCCTCCCGGCCCACCACAGGCGTCACACCGGGAAATTCAAAAAGAGCCTTGATTTCGGAAGCGAAAATCAACCGGTTTTCCCGGAGGGTGTAAAAGAGCGGTTTCACTCCAAACCTATCCCGGCACAGAAACGTCCGGCGGTTGAGGGGATCGTCCACGGCAAAGGCGAAAATCCCGTTGAGTTTTTCCGCACAGTCGGGACCGTAACACAGATAGGCGTTTAACACCACCTCTGTGTCGCAGTTGGTGCGAAAAGAAAACCCCCGGCCCTCCAATTCCCGACGGAGTTCCGGGGCGTTGTACAGCTCCCCGTTGTAGGCGATGGTGCATATCTCTCCCTGCCAGGGCACCGACAGGGGCTGCTGGCCGTGTTCCGGGTCAATAACTGCCAGGCGGGCATGGGCCAAGACGCAGTGCTTGGAAAAGTGCGCCCCCTGGTCGTCCGGCCCCCGGTGGGAGATCCGGCGTGCCATCCGTCTGGCCAGATCCAGCCAATGCTGCTCCTGGCCTGGAAATTCTTCCCTGTAATCGCAAAATCCGGCGAAACCACACATGTTGTCCAAAACCCCTTCCATAAGTACAGTTACTACAGTATATGCAAGGGGGAGGGGATAGGAACCTTTATTTCTTTTTGGGGATTCTGGTGTAGTATTCTTTTTCGTCTTCGTGGTGGATTCTGGCCCCGTTTTTCAGTTGGACTTTCAGGGAGGCGGGATTGTCCTTGTGGACGGAAAAGTAGATTTCCTCCTCGGGGACGATCTTTCGGGCTTCCTCCAGGGCCAAGGCCAGTCCGGCGGAAGCATAGCCCTGTCCCCGGTATTCTTTGCGGATGCCGTAGCCGATGTGGCCTGCTCCGTTGCGCAGAGCATCGTTGAGGCAGTGACGCAGGTTGAAGATGCCCACATACTCTCCTCCGTCGTTTTCCAACACATAGACCGATCCGGGAACATACCCTTCCGGCAAGTGGATACCCATGCTGTGGTCCCGCTGGTCCTGAACATAGTGGGCAAATTCCTCCAGAGTCTGGCCGAAAGCGGAATTGACAAATCCGTTTTCTTCGGGCAGAAAGCTCATCTGCAAGTCATAGGCTTTTTGTAAATCCGCCTCCCAAAGGGGAATCAGGCGCATGGAAAACCCTTCTTTCCTGGTAAAAATTTTATCCAGTATAGCACATTGGCAGAAGAAAGGAAAGAAAAAATCCACCGTCGGATTCTGCCGGGTCTCCTGGTTGCGCTTTTCCCGGGTTTCCTGTATAATAACTAGGATTATGAGCAAAATTTTTTGAAAATGACAGGTGCACCATCATGGCGATCTTAACGGTAAATAACATACAGCAAAGTTTCGGGGAGGAAGTGATCCTCCGGAATATCACCTTTGAGATGCAAAAGGGGGAGCGGGTTGGCCTGGTGGGGGTCAACGGCAGCGGCAAGACCACTCTCTTTAAAGTTCTCACCGGGGAATATACCCCGGACACCGGTTCGGTGGTCTACTCCAAGGAGACCGTGTTGGGGTATATGGAGCAGCACGTGTGCCGGGATTTTGAAAAAACCGCCTTCGATGAGGTGATGACGGTTTTTGCTCCCTTGCTGCGGATAGAGCGGGAATTGGATGACCTGTCCGCCCTGCTCTCTTCCCACCCCAAGGAATCGGAACTGGAAAAGCTGATTCTCCGGCAGACGGAACTCAACGACAAGTTTGTAGAAGGAGGAGGACTTACCTGCCGTTCCCGGGCAAGAAGCGCCCTGCTGGGACTGGGATTTACTCAGGAGCAGCTTCAGAATAAGGTGGGGGTTCTGTCCGGCGGGCAGAAGGCCAAGCTCCAGCTGGCCAAGATGCTTCTGGGCGGGGCCAATCTGCTTCTCCTGGACGAGCCCACCAACCACCTGGACATCGATGCTGTGGAGTGGCTGGAAGATTTTCTCAAAAACTATAACGGGGCCTATATTGTCATCTCCCACGACCGGTATTTTCTGGACAAGGTCACCCAGCGCACTTTGGAAATGGAAGGGAAAACCCTCACTTCCTACAAGGGCAATTACAGCCGGTATTTGGAACTGCGGGCGGAACACCGTCTGGCCATGGAACGGGTGTACGAAAACACCCAGAAGGAGATTGCCCGGATTGAGGGAATCATCGAGCAGCAGCGCCGCTGGAACCAGGAGCGGAACTATGTGACCATTGCCAGCAAGCAGAAGCAGATTGACCGGCTGGAGGCCACCTTGGAGCGGCCCGAGGACGAGCCGGAGTCCATCCGGTTCCAGTTTAAGGCCAGCCGCCGGGGAGGCAACGATGTGCTTACCGCCCAGGACCTTTCCCTGTCTTTTGGAGGTCCTCCTCTGTTTGAGCATGTGGATTTGGAGATCAAGCACGGGGAAAAAGTGTTCCTCATCGGTCCCAATGGCTGCGGAAAAACTTCCCTCTTCAAGATTCTCCTGGGACAATATACGCAGGACACAGGCGTAGTCCGCTTGGGGTCTGCCATCGATGTGGGGTACTATGAGCAGTCCCAGCTGAGCCTTCACGATGAAAAGACCGTGATTGACGAAATTTGGGATCTGCATCCCCAGATGACCCAGACCCAGGTCCGCTCTGCCTTGGCGGTATTCCTCTTCAAGGGGGAGGACGTGTTCAAGCCGGTAGGGGCACTGTCCGGCGGGGAAAGAGCTCGGGTGTTACTGTTAAAGCTGATGCTCTCAAAGGCCAATTTCCTCTTGCTGGACGAACCTACCAACCATTTGGACATCGGCTCCTGCGAAGCTCTGGAGGATGCCCTTTCCGGCTATGACGGCACCTTGTTTGTGGTGAGCCATGACCGGTACTTAATCAACAAGCTGGCTGATAAGGTCTATGTGTTGGGGAAAAATGGAGCGAAGCTCTACCTGGGCAATTACGACAGCTATGTAGAGCAGCGGGATCGGGAACGGGAAGCGGTGGAGGAACAGCGTCCCGAGCCGAAAGTCAACCTTTACAAGCTGCGGAAGGAACGGGAATCCAACCTGCGGAAAAAGCGCACGGCCCTGACCCGGTTGGAAACGGAAATCGAGGAAAAGGACCGGCAGGTAAAAGAATTGGAGCAGCGCTTGGAGGATCCGGAGTTTGCCGCCGATTACGAGGCTGTAGCGGAAGCGTCCCAAGAGATAGCACGGCTCCACGAGGAAGCAGAACAGCTGCTTTTGAACTGGACCGAACTCTCTCAGGAACTGGAAGAGATGGAAGCGGAAAATCAAGAGGGATGCTGAGAGGGGGAGTTCCCCATGGGATTTTGGATTCTGTGTGCGGCAGCGGTAGCAGCTGTCCTGATAGGGACCATTGCCGGTGAGGTGTCCAAGGGAAAGAAATGGCGAAAAAGAATTCTTGCCCGGTTTGGACAGCGTCCCAGGGAGGAGTATCCTCTGGAGAGCATTCCCGCCTATGGGGAACTGTTCCCAGATCTTCAAGTGGATCATACTACTTGGGATGATTTGGACATGGACCGGGTGTTTCGCAGGGTCAACAACTGCCAAAGTGCGGTGGGGGAACAAGTGTTGTACTGGCAGCTCCACCGTTTGACGCTGCTGCCCCATTGGGAAGAACTGTTGGCCCATTTGGACCGCAATGAAGAGGAACGGGAAAAACTTTGGCTGACTTTGGCTCGCCTGGGAAAACGGAGGAGCAACTACACCTTGCCCTCTTTTCTCTTTGATTCGGTGGAGTATTCCCTGTTTTTAGGGCCCTGTTACAAACTGTTTGCCTGGTTGCCCTTCGTCAGTTTGTTGGTGATTTTTGTGGATCCTCTGGTGGGAGGGTGCCTGACTTTGGCAACGGTTTGCTGGAATGTGATCCTCTATTATTTGGGCAAGCGCTGGGTTCAGGGAGAACTGGAAAGCCTGCGGGCTTTTTCCGCTTTGCTGGGGGTGTGCCACAGTCTGATTCAGACCCTATCATTCCTTCCTGTAAAGGGAGAATTAGAGGGAGCCTTTGCCTCGTTTAAACCCCTTTGGAAAAAGCTGGCCCGGTTCTCCCTGCCTAAGGGGTCGGCGGATTGGGATCTGGTGGAGGAATATTTTCACATTCTGACCTTGCGGGACCTGCGGTTTTACCAGAAGGCGAAACGGTATTTCCAGGCAAGACCCCAGGAGCTGCATAGGTTATTTCAGACAGTAGGCATGGTGGATGTGGCCCTGTCCACCCTGTCCTTTCGGGCCACCCTTCCCCGATGGTGTACCCCCACTTTCCGGGAAACAAGGGAGTTGGAGTTTTCGGAACTGATTCACCCCCTGTTGGTGGATGCTGTGCCAAACGGAGGTGTTTTCCGAAAAAATGTTCTGCTGACCGGCTCTAATGCTTCGGGAAAATCCACATTTCTCAAGGCCCTGGCAGTGAACGCCATCTTGGGCCAGAGTCTGGATACTTGTGGGGCTCAGAGGTACAGTTTCCCACCGGGAGCGGTGGTGACCTCCATGGCAGTGCGGGATGACATCACCCAAGGGGAAAGCTACTTTGTGGCGGAAGTCCGATCCTTAAAGCGGCTGACTGACGCTGCCAAAACCGGTTCCTGTTTGCTGTTCATCGATGAAATCCTGAAGGGCACCAACACGGTGGAACGCTTGGCCGCCTCTCAAGCTGTGCTGGAAGAGCTTCATCGGAGGGATTGTGTCTGTATTGCAGCCACTCATGACCGGGAATTGACTCAACGTCTGGGAGCCATTTATCACAACTATCATTTTCAGGAGGAAATTACCTCCCAAGGCATTGCCTTTGACTATAAACTCCGGCCAGGCCCGGCAAACACCCAGAACGCCATCCGGTTGTTGGAACTGTTGGGATTTTCCAAGACCACCGTTTCCAGGGCCTGGGATTTGGCGGAAAAAGGAGACCATGATTTATGAAAGCGAAAATTCTCACGTTGGGATGCAAAGTGAATCAATACGAGTCGGAAGCCATGTTGGAGTCCCTCCTGCAAGGAGGCTTTCAGGAGGCGGGAGCCGGGGAGGAGGCTGACCTGGTGGTGGTCAACTCCTGCACGGTAACTGCCACCAGCGATCAGAAGGTGCGGCAGATGCTGCGCCGGGCCAGAAAGGAAAATCCCAATGCGGTGACAGTTCTCACAGGCTGTATGCCCCAGGCTTTCCCTGAGAAAGCGGCGTCTCTTCTGGAGGCCGACATTGTTCTGGGAAATGCCCGCCGGAAGGATCTGCTGCCTCGGGTGCTGGAATACATGTCCTCCAAGCAGCGGATTGTGGACATCGCCCCTCACGAGACAGGGGAACCCTTTGAGCCCATGGAAGTGACCGCTTTTCACGGACGCACCAGGGCGTTTTTAAAAATCCAGGATGGCTGCGACCGGTTCTGTGCCTACTGTATCATTCCCTACGCCCGGGGGAGAGTGCGTTCCAAGCCTTTGGAGGATCTCCGGCGGGAAGTGGCTTCTTTGGGAGAACACGGCTATCGGGAGGCAGTGCTCACGGGGATCAACCTGCCCGCTTACGGGAAAGAGTTGGGTCTGCACCTGTGCGATGCGGTGGAGGCGGCCTGTCAGGCCCCTGGAATTCGTCGGGTGCGGTTGGGTTCTCTGGAGCCGGAACAGCTCACTCCGGAGGTGATCGCCCGGATGGCCAAGGAGGAGAAGCTGTGTCCTCAGTTTCACCTGTCCCTCCAAAGCGGCTGCGGCGCCACCCTGCGCCGGATGAACCGTCATTACACGCCGGAGGAGTATCGGCAGATCGTCCACAATCTCCGAGAGGCTTTTCCCAACTGCGCCATCACCACGGATATCATGGTGGGATTTGCCGGGGAGACGGACGAGGAGTTTCAGGAATCCCTGGAATTTGCCCAGGAGATTGCCTTTGCCAAGGTTCATGTGTTTGCCTACTCCCGGCGGCCGGGAACCCGGGCCTATGAGATGCCCCACCAGGTGCCCAACAAGATCAAGGAAGAGCGCAGCCGGAAAATGATAGAAGTCACCCGGCAAACCCAGCAGGAGTTTCTCAAGTCCCAAGTGGGGAAGGTGGAAGAAGTGCTGTTTGAGCAGGCCAAGGAACAAGGAGTCTGGGAAGGGTATACCCCCAACTACACCCATGTGCTGGTTGCTTCCGGAAGATCTTTGTCCGGTCAGATTCTGCCGGTGCAGCTGGAGTCGGTCCAGGGAGAAAGCTGTGTGGGCCGCTTGGTGGAATGAGACCTTATTTTTGCAAAAGAATGGGAGAACTTTACAAATATCTCTTGCAAATTTAACAAAAACATGGGATGATTAAAGGGAATCCATTGTGGAAGGAAGGGACTCCCATGTCAACGGACGCTCAGAAATTGTCCAAGAAATTTACTAAGACGGAAAAAAGCTGGATCCTGTACGACTGGGCCAACTCGGTGTACGCCACCAACATTATGGCGGTGATTTTCCCCATCTATTTTGGAAACGTGTGTGCCCAAAATGGAGCGGATAACCTGGTGCTCTGGTCTTACGGGACGTCCGTAGCCACCTTTATTTCGGCCATTCTCGCACCGATTCTGGGTTCCCTGGCGGACCACAAGGGCCACAAAAAACGGCTTTTTATCGGTTTTTTGGCCATTGGACTGGTGTTCACCTTGTTTAGCGCCCTAGTGGACAGTTATCAGATGCTGTTGGTAGGGTATGTTGTTTCCCACATAGGCTTTTCCGGTTCTTGCCTGTTTTACGATTCCTTCCTCACCGATGTGACCACTTCCCAGCGGATGGACCGGGTTTCCTCCTGGGGATATGCCATGGGATATATCGGCGGAAGCACCATTCCCTTCGTGTTGTCCATTGTAATTCTGGTGGCCATGGGGATGGACAATCCCCTGGCTTTTAAGTTGATTATTCTCCTGACCACAGCCTGGTGGGCGGTGTTCAGCATTCCCTTCTTAAAGAATGTCCATCAGATCCACTCTCTGCCTCCTCGGAAGAATTTGATCCGTTCCACCTTCCAGAACCTGTGGACCACCTTGAAGGACATCTTCACCCAGAAGCGCGTCTTTTTCTTTATTGTGGCATACTTCTTCTACATCGACGGGGTGAACACCATCATTTCCATCTCCACCTCCTACGGCTCCAAACTGGGCCTCAGCGATATCAGCATGATTTTGGCTTTGCTGGTAACCCAGATTGTGGCGGTGCCTTTCTCCATTTTGTTTGGGAAGCTGGCGGGGAAACTGGGGTCCATCAATCTGCTTTGCGGGGCGGTGTGCATCTATTTTTGCATTTGCGCCGTGGGATTTTTCATGGGCTTCAACATTGAGCAGCATCCCGGTGAAGACAGTGCGTTGACTCTTTCCATGGTGCTGTTCTGGTGCATGGCCTTTTTGGTGGGAACCGTGCAAGGGGGCATTCAGGCACTTTCTCGGTCGTATTTTGGCAAGCTGATTCCGCCCGAACGGTCCAACGAGTACTTTGGCTTTTTTGATATTTTCGGGAAATTCGCCGCGGTGATCGGTCCTCTGTTGGTGGCCACCTTTACCCAAATGACCGGTCGGGACTCCATCGGTGTCATCAGTTTGGCAATCCTCTTTGCCATTGGAGGTGCCATCCTTTTTGGCGGCAGGAAGACCTTGTTCCGTACGGAAGAAACCCGATAAAGATACGGTCTTCCAATAAAATGAGAAACCACAACGAAAACCGGCCCTCAAGAGGAGCGATTTCGCTTCTTTGGGGACCGGTTTTTTGCGTTTCTTTCTGGCGAGGCTATTACGGGACACAGCCCATTTCCAAAGTGGGCTTGAGAAAACAAAAAGGGTGAGGGTCTGGCCCTCACTCTTTTTTGCTGTTGATAATTTTGCTCAATTCGTCCATGAAGCTGTTGATGTCTTTAAACTGCCGGTAGACAGAGGCAAAGCGCACATAGGCCACTTCGTCCACGGTTTTGAGCTTTTCCATGGCATAGGTGCCGATCCGCTGGGAAGAGACTTCCCGATCCAGGGAGTTTTGCAGCAGGTTCTCAATTTCATCTACGATCCGCTCCAGAGTGTCCATGGAGACAGGTCTCTTTTCACAGGCTCGCAACAGACCGTTTAACAGTTTGCTCCGGTCGAAGGTTTCCCGGGATTTATCTTTCTTAATCACCACGATGGGGACATTTTCAATCACTTCATAGGTGGTAAACCGTTTTCCGCATTTTGTGCATTCACGACGGCGGCGGATGCGTTCTCCCTCATCGGTGGGACGGGAATCGATTACGCGGCTATCGCTACAGCCGCAAAAAGGACATTTCACAGTGGGGGCACCTCCTGGCAGTTTGTGTTTTCCTAAAACGGGACTATTATACTACAAAATTTGGACATAAATCAAGAAATTTATCAGGAAAATGCCTTTTTAAAAATATTTTTTGTAAAAAAGAGAGAATCTTGAAGTTCCTTCTCCTCTCCGAAGTTTCGACGGTATACCTCGGTGACCAAGGTCCCGGAAAAGCCCTGGGCTTGCAGCTTTTTCAGCAAATCCACCATGTCAAAGGAACCCTTTCCCGGCAGCAGGCAGGATTCTTCTCCCGTATGGTCGCTTAAGTGGACGTGGACCAGCCGGTCTCCCATGGCGACCCTGGTTTCTTCCAGGGGGAATCCGGAAAGCTCACATTGTTTTACATCCAAGACAAAGGCGCAGTTTTCTCCCAGATATTGGCGCATTCCCCGAAGAAAAGCCGGGTCTGCCGCCCTGTGCCGCCGGACGTTTTCCTGGGCGGGCCATGCCCCCTCTTCTTGCCCTAAACGGTACAGCTCCCCGAACCGCTGCCAGTATCCCTGATCAGACAGGCTTCCGTGGCCAGCGGGCTGACCGTGAATCACCACATACTTTCCACCCAAATAGGCGGCGGCAGCCAGATAGCGCCGGTAAAAGTCCCGGCCCTCCCGGGTGCGGCGGGGGTAGTTCCCGAGCAGAGTGGACTCGATGGCAGAGGTGAAGGGATGGATGGAGACAAAGGTTGCCCCATAGGCATCCGCCCGGCGTTTGAGCTCCCGGAGGAAGGGCATCTCCAGCTCCTCCATACAGTTTAAGAACACTTCAAACCGGCGAAAGCCCAACTCCAAAAGATGTTCCAAAGCCGTCTCTGTTTCCATGGGATAGAGACAGGCTGTGCTGATTCCCGTTTCCAAAAAATAACGCCTCCCCTTATCCGAACAGGGCGGTGAAAAGACCGTCCTGTTCTGCCAGATGGGTAACAAAGCCTACGGGGAGCTTTCCCCCTGTGGCCTGGATGACCTGACGGGCTCCGGCTTCCTCAAAAGCGCCGCACAGCTCGATGCAGTCCACCCCTTGCTCCTGCAGGGAACGGGCCACGGTGCAGGCTTCCTCCAAACTGGAAACCCCAATCATTTCCGTCTGGCCGTCTGGGAAAGACACTCTGTCCCGCTGGGACGAAAAGTCTCCCCAAATGAGAAATGCAAAGCGCATGGATGTATTCCTCCTTAAAGGGTCAATCCCCTTTTCCTTTTTTATCGGTTCCTTCTTCCTTGGCCAGTTCTACCAGGATCCGCTCCGCGGCAGCCCGGCGGGCGTTGGCCTCCACTGCCAAAAGCAGTGCTGCCCGTTTCAGGTCTTCTCCCCCCTGGCACACCTCTTCCAAGGCCTGACAGGTGGCCCGGACCGAGGCCTGATGGGCCTCCTGAAAGAACTGGTAGGTTTCCTCCTCCATGTTCTCCGGGGAGAAAAGGGTTTTCACGTCCTGGATGGAGAGTACCTGTTTCAGGGCACAGATGGCCATCAGGGCACCCAGATGTTCCTTGCTGTACTTTTTCTTTTCCGGATGGGGCAGCAAGCCGTGTTTGACGTAGTTGTTGATCATGGAGCTGGTCAAAAGGCTGGTGTCTTTCTCCCGTTGAAACAGCTGAAGGCTTTCCCCCAGGTAGAGAATCACCTGGTCCATATACAGGGGAATGGAGGGCAAGTCTTGCCAGGAAGGAGGAGAAAATTCCCCGCCCTCCTGGGCCCAACGGGAAATGGCTTCCCGGGCGCGTTCCGTATCCACAAGGCATCCTTCCTTTCTTTGAGATCAAGTGTACCCGGATTTTTCCCGGTTGTCAAATCCCTGCCATTGCTTTCCCACCCTGGATGGAGTACAATAAATGGCAGCGAAACAGGAAAGGAATAAGCCGGAAGGCATAAGGTGCAATATGGGTACTTCCAGAGAAGAGATTGTAAAACTGAGACAGCAAGTGATGGAACGGGATTTTTCCCGGATGAATGAACGGCAGCGCCAGGCGGTGTTCTCCACCGAGGGTGCTGTTCTGGTGTTGGCCGGGGCAGGCAGCGGCAAGACTACCGTGTTGGTCAACCGGATTGCCAACCTGGTGCGCTATGGTCAGGCCTACCATAGTGACCTGGTCAGCGAGGCGCTTTCCCAAGAGGATGTGGCGGCTTGCCGGGCCTATCTCCAAGGGGGAGAGCTTTCCGACATTGTCCGTTCCCGCCTGGCGGTAAGTCCCTGTCCACCCTGGCGGGTGATGGCTATCACCTTCACCAATAAGGCAGCTGGAGAACTGAAAGAACGGCTTTGCCGGATGCTGGGAGAAGGCGGGGAAGAGGTTTGGGCCTCCACCTTTCACTCCAGCTGTGCCAGAATTCTCCGCCGGGACGGAGATCGGCTGGGGTACACCTCTCACTTTACCATTTACGATACCGATGACAGCCGGCGGCTGATGAAGGGAATCCTGAAAGAACTGGATATCTCCGAGCGGACCCTTTCTCCCCGGGCGGTGCTTTCGGAGATCTCCCGAGCCAAGGATCAGCTGACCACTCCTGAAGAATACGCCACAGGGGCTGGGGACGATTTTCGCCTGAAGCAGGTGGCCCGGGCGTACCGGCTGTATCAGCGGCGGCTGGAAGACTCCGACGCCATGGATTTCGACGATCTGTTGGTCAACGCAGTGCGGCTGTTCCGTCAGTGTCCCGACGTGCTGGAGTATTACCAGAACCGGTTCCGGTACCTGATGGTGGACGAATACCAGGACACCAACCATGCCCAGTATGAATTTGTCAGCTTGCTGGCC
>UQQZ01000041.1 GCA_900543305.1 uncultured Oscillospiraceae bacterium | reverse complement strand
GCTCCAGAACCAATGGCTTCTGGAGCAGCTTGGCCTTGCCAAGAAGCGTCAGTTTGGCGCGTCCTCCGAGCGGCTCCAGGAGGGTCTCATGGACCAGCTGGTTCTCATGGCCAATGAGGCGGAAGCTTATGCCTATGGGACCAAGAATGCCACAGAGGAGCAGGTGAAGGTGAAAGCCCACGCCCGCAAACGGCAGAGCGGCAACGTGCTGGACATTGTGCCGGAAGGGACCCCCACGGAAGTGGTGGAGCACCGGCTTTCCGAAGAGGAACGCATCTGCGATACCTGCGGCTCGGTGATGGAGGAGATTGGGAAAGAAGTCCGCCGGAGCCTGAAGATGGAACCGGCCCGGTTCTGGATTCAGGAAGATGTGTATTACACCTACGCCTGCAAGCAGTGCGAGTCGGAGACAGGGGAAGGAAATCTGCGGAAAACACCCAAAAAGCCCACATTCTGCCCTGGCAGTTTTGCCTCTCCGGAGGCAGTGGCCCACATTATGACCCAGAAATTTGTCATGTACTCGCCGCTGTACCGTCTGGAGCAGGAGTTTCAGAGGCAGGGGCTGAAGCTGTCCCGGCAGACCATGGCCAACTGGATCCTGCAGGCCTCGGACACTTGGCTGCGGCCTGTGTACGACGCACTGCACCGGAAGCTGTGCCAAGAAAGTGTACTGCACGGGGATGAAACCACACTGCAGGTGCTAAAGGAGCCGGGCAGGACTTCCACCAGCAAGTCCTACATGTGGGTGTACCGGACCAGTGGCTGTGCCAAACAGCCCATTGTGCTGTATGAGTACCAGCCCAGCCGGAAGGCGGAGCATGCCCAAGCTTTTCTCAAGGACTTCTCGGGATGGCTCCATGCGGACGGCTACCAGGGTTACCACAAGTTGCCAGAGAAGATCCGGGTGGTGGGCTGCTGGGCTCACGTCCGAAGGAAATTTGACGAGGCACTGCAGACACTGCCCAAGGAAAAACAGCAGGGTTCTCTGGCGGCAGTTGGCGAGTGCTATTGTACCAAGCTGTTCCAGCTAGAGGAGACCCTTTCTGAGTTGACAGCAGAAGAACGATACAACAAGCGTCTGGAACTGGAAAAACCAGTTCTGGACGTCTGCGTCAAGTGTTGTTCGCAAAAAGAGTGTAAAGGGTTCCTGAAAAATAAAAAGTTAAGCGGCCGGTCGCAGCATGGCTAGGACAGACTGCTCGCTGAGGTACGCTCTGGAAGAGGACCAATCTTCCGCATATTCCATGAGATACGTGGTAACCAGTCTGGTGTAGACATCTGCGCTGGGAAATATCCCCACCACACCAGTACGGCGGCGGATCTCCCGGTTCAGACGTTCCAGCACGTTGGTGGAAGAAATCTTTCGTGCATCCAACTGTGGAAAAGCGTAAAACGACAGAGAGTCTTCTAAACCATCTTCCAGGCAGCGGATGGCTTTGGGAAAACGGTGTTCGTACTGTCGGCAGATTTCTTCGGCCAGCCTGCGGGCCTGTTCTCTGGTGGAGGCCAACCAGATCGTCTTTAGATTCTTGGCAAAGGCATCTTTGTCTTTATGAGGAATATGTGCCAGAATATTTCGCATGAAATGTACCTTACACCGTTGCCAACTTGCTCCCGGGAAGCCTTTGCGGATAGCCGCAACAAGTCCGGCGTGTGCATCTGAAACAACCAATCGGGGCGTACAAAGTCCTCGTTCCTGCAATCCTCGGAAAAGCTGAAGATACACTTCTTCCGACTCTTCCAACATGGGCTCTATCGCCAAAATGTCTCGCTGGCCATGTTCATCCACACCGCAGACCACCAGTATTGCCATACTTACAATTCTGCCGTCCATACGAACTTTTTCGTACAGTGCGTCCACCCACAAAATGGGATAACTGCTTTGGGAAAGGGAGCGGCTGCGGAAAGCATTTACCTGCTCGTTCAAACCTTTTGTCATCTCGCTGACCTGACTGCGGGACAGGCTTTCAATTCCCAGACTCTTGGCTAGCTTTTCCATTTTACGCGTGGATACGCCTTGCACAAAAGCCTCCTGTATTACCTGGATCAGTGCCGCCTCACTGCGTTTGCGCTCCGTAACAAAGAATGGGATATAGCCGCCTTGACGTACCTTTGGCACCATGAGATACATGGTGCCCATCCGGGTATCCAGGCGACGAGGTCGGTAGCCACAGCGATATCCACTACGGCTTTCAGCCCGTTCACTTTTCTCCGCTCCCAGCTGCTGGCTTACTTCGGCTTCCATGAGCTGGCTGCACAGCCATTCCAGCATGCTCAGCATGGGATCCGGTTGTGCTACGCATTGCAGTAGCAATTCGGTCAGATTTGTGGTATGATTCTTTCGAGCCATTAGGGAGTTTCTCCTTTGTATTGTGATTGTCTCGTCAACTTTCATTCTACAGGAGCCCTAATGGCTTGTCTATTTCTTATTTCCTTTTGCGAACTCGATTATACGCTATCTTCTGGACGCTCTGTTGGCGTGGGCTGAGGATGCCAGTGCCAAGACGGCGCCCAAATCTGCCCTGGGCAAGGCGCTGCGCTATCTGCGGGAGCAGTGGCCTTATCTCATCCGATATCTGGAGGACGGCAGGCTGGAGCTGTCCAACAACCGCGCAGAGCGCAGCATAAAGCCCTTTGTGATGGGCAGGAAGAATTGGCTATTCTCCAATACCCCGGCCGGGGCCCAGTCCAGCGCTGTGATTTACAGTCTGATTGAGACCGCAAAGGAGAACACCCTGGATCCTTACCGCTATCTGGTTTGGTTCCTGCACAATGCGCCTGAACAGAGCCAAAAGGATGAGGATTGGCCGGAATTCTTCCTCCCTGTGAATGCACCGAAGGAATGCAGAAGCTAAAATCTAATGGAATCCCTGACCGCCATCTCAAAGCCTGGCCGCTGAGGTGGCGGCCTTTTTTATACGCCCGGAGGTTTGACGGTTACGTTCTAACCATTCCTGAATCTGCTTCAGCGGCACGCCGTTAGCAAGTAAAAGCGAAGCGCAACTTATGGTGCGAATCATGAAAGCGCATCCGCTTCGGGCCGTGCTTTTGGATATACTGCGGAAGATAACTTGTCAGATAATGCGGTTTCATCAGTTCACCCAACTTGCCCACAAAATATAGTCATCACAGCAGGCAGGGATATAGTTGTAAGGAAGATTCCGGCAAAGTAAAGAAGCGGTTTTTATTGGAACAATTTTTCAGGCAGGTATTCAAATAAACGGTTCTACTCCTTATAAATCGGCAAAAACATTGATTTACTTCTCGTCGTACTATACAATATATATTGTAGACTTATGGAAAGAAGGTATTCCAGGTTGCCGACGGCTTCCTGACTGCCCGCTTCGATGAGAATGGGCAGATGAAACCATTACCGCATCGCAAAACAAAAGCCCTACTGCTTTGTCATGCGCAAAAGCTTCGTGGCTAACGACAGCATGGCTACCAACTTCGAGCAAATCTTTGCCTCATAAAATCCGACGATAGTAAGGAAGGTGCTGTAAAAGTGGAAAAAATAAAATATGAAAATTATAATCTATATCATTACACATCCTTATCTACTCTGCTAGCCATTATTCAAAATAAAACTATTAGATTAAGCGACTACCGTTTTTTAAATGATAAGCAAGAACTAACTTACGCAATAGAGAGATTAAAGGAAATAGCTCAAGATCAAAGCAATGTTTTTTCTCGGAAATTAACCAATGTTTTAAATGATATTTCAATCGGAAAGGCGGTCTTGCCCTTTACAGATGAGAGTACTGATAACCTGGCAAAAAGCATTGATAATCCAATTGGTATAAAATTTCAAAAATATGATTTGAGTTATTATGTGCTCTCATTATCGGAGAAGTGTGATGATTTAGCTATGTGGAAAATGTATGCAAAATTAGGATGCTGCATAAAATTTAATAGTCAAATTTTATTGGAGTATTTTCATAATATCAGAGATCGACATTTTCTTAAAGGCATATGTAACATATGTTATGGAAAAATACGCTACGATGAGAGCATTGATCAACAAATATATAACTTTATGAAATTTGAAAATCAAATATCAAATTTGGACATAAATTTATACGACGGTGCCTGGCGGTGGTGTCTTTTAAATAAATGCAATTCTTTTGCTTATGAAAAGGAATTCAGAATAGCTATTCCTTTTTCGCCAAAATTTTTAATGGGAGAGGAAAGTTATAAATTCATAATTACCGATGGGTTTATTAAACCACAAATAGAATTTAATAATTTCCCGGTTGACAATGTCATTGAAGAAATCGTAATCAGCCCTTATCTTGATACTAAATTGGTCCAAATGGGAATTGAAGAAGTTCTGAAATCAGAAAAAATAGAAAATGTCACCATAAGATCTTCCGATATCCAAATACGATAATACAAAACACAATAAAATAGATATTTATAAAATATTAGATGCAAGAATCAAACGAAATCCTATTTTAAAACGCAACAATTTCAAACGGACGCCGTTGATACCATTGTGCACCCTTCAATTCGCGATCATCACATTTGTGGTGGTCGCGAGTTTTTTGCCCATGCTTATGCTGGCTATCCTATGTACTCCTCCACCGCCTCATCTAGCTGCCTTGCGATACTGGAGAATTCTTGATTTAGGTCCAGTGTCTTGGCGGCAATGATGTTGCCGTCTATGTCATACCGGCAGTCGGGGGTAAGGGCCTCCTGGGTTTTGGCATAAAGCAACAAACCTGAAACCTTGCCCGTATGGCCCCGATCCTGGTTTTTCACATAGGCATAGATTTGGTACAAGTTCTGGGAATGGAGCGTCTTTTTTCCGTAGTTTGTCTGCAAGGTGCTGCTGTAGAATTTTGCATCGATGATAAGCGTCCTCTCTCCCCGACGCAGGAAGACGTCGCTTTGCATGGCGGGCAGCAGAGCCAGAGAATCTTCCTCCGGCTGCGCGTCCAAATGCCAAGAAATCTGTGCGGACTTCACCTCATCCAGCTCCGGGTGGTGCTGGCAATAGTAAGCCAGAAGAAATTTCTCATATAGCCGGGCCATGTGTTCATCGGAGAACAAGGAAAGCTTCCGATCTCCCTGTTCTGTGGTCTGAAGCAGCCCCTCCCAAGTTAAATAGCAAAGATTTAGGAGCATCTCATAGGTTCGGTTCCCCCGGTGAAACCGCAGCATCCTCCAGGGAATCTGCTCCGGCTGCACGGTGCCCACCTCTTGGAAAAACACCAGCAGCTTTTTCAAAGCGGATCGCCGCTCCCGCTTTACCTCCTCCGAGCGGGCCAGGGCCCACAGGGTGGTCTTGATCACTTGGTTGTAGACATTGTTCTGGGTGAGCTCATCGTACTGGCAAGAGAGCAGCCGTCTCTGCTGCCACTGGTGGCGGAATGTGCCGTTTAACTCCAGTTTGCCTCGCAGCACCGGCAGAGAATCCTCCTGTTCCCGATACTCCCGGTAGAGGCCGCGTTTTACTTGCTGGGCCACACCCTTGGCCAGGATGGCCGCCAACAAATCCTCCATGTTCTGGAACTCCTCAGCGGCCACCTTTTTATAGTTCTCTTCTTGCAGCACTTGGAACGCGTAGCTGAGCATAATGAATATATTCTTAATGAGGATGGAATTTGTCTCAGCCATGGAACACACCACGCAGTTTCTGTTCCCATTCTTTCACTTTTTCCAGATCATCAAACCAATACTCCCTCAGGGTGGGCAGAATCTCAAATTCCACCACCGCTTGTAAGGCTTCGTCTGTACACTTTCCCGGCTGCCAGCCGCATAAGTAGCTGTGACCGATCTGAAAGCCCTCTCCCAAATCGGGATCGTCCACAATGGTTTGATTCAGCGCCTTGATTTTTCCAATCAAAGTATGTAGCGTTTCGTTCCCCAGGCTCTCCTGATAGGTCTTGAAACCCTCCGACTCAAATCCCGGTTTCATGGGAAAGAACGCGAACCGGCGGCGCAGGGCGTAATCCATCAAGGCCAAGCTCCGGTCGGCAGTGTTCATCATGCCGATAAGATACAGGTTCTCTGGCACGGAGAATCTTCTCCCGTCATAGGACAAGGTGATGGGATAATTTCGGTAGTCCTTTTCGATGAGCATGAGAAGCTCCCCAAAGATTTTGCTTAGGTTGCCCCGGTTGATCTCATCGATGAGAAAGAAATAGGGCTCCTTCGGATGGTTTTGAGCCTCCTGGCAAAATTTGAGGAACACCCCTTCCCGCAGCTCGAAGCCGCTGTCTGTGGGCCGGTATCCCATGACAAAATCCTCATAGGAAGTGTTTTGATGGAATTGCACCATCTGGATGTGGGAGTCGTCTTGCCGTCCTAACATGGCCCAGGCCAACCGTTGGGCAGCAAAGGTCTTTCCTACGCCGGGCGGGCCCTGGAGAATCACATTTTTCTTGTAGCGCAACAGGGAATTAAGCCTCTGAAACTCCATCTCATCCAGGTAAACTTCCGAGAGAAACCTGGTTTCGTCATAGGCTTCCCTTTTCTCCTGTGCCTCTGGGAGGGGGTTGCTCTCACGAATCACATCCAAGAGGAACTCATACTCCTCCTGGGTCAGTTTAAACAGAGAGCCATTGGACTGCTGAAAGAACTCCATCTGTGCCAACTCTGGGCACTCTTTTAAAGAGCTGTAGGATACAGGCTCCACTAAGCCCTCTGTTTTTTGAAATTGAATTCTCTTGCCATCGCTGCCCTGCGTAATCTGTCCTAGAGCTACAATCTTCTTGGCCGGCGCAGACTCATAGCCGATCACCAAATCCCCAGGCTTTACTGCCAAAAAATTTTGGAAGATGCGTCGTTTATGGTGGTTGTCGTTGTACAGGGTGTAACTCTGTTCCTTGCCCACCGCCAGGCTGGAAAAGCTCCAGATGCGGGGATTGGCCACCAACCACCAATATCGGATGGTGGATGGGGTCTCCCCTTCCAAAAGCTGTTCTACGGTCACGCCAAAATACGGCTTCAAAATCAACTCCTCACACAGGGAAAAATCCTCCTCTCCCACCTGCACGCAGGTGGAATTATCGTTGGGCGTCCACCACTTGGCCTGGCCGGTATAGGGTACCTCCAAAAGAGGTGTTGCCACCACCTGGTAACCGTGCTCCAACCAGCCATCTCCCATCTCAGGGTTAGGCGCAGCCTGTTCGGTGGTAATTTTTCCCAACAGCTGGATGCGGTTTCCATAGCACAGAAAGAAGTAATCTCCCTGCCGGATCTCTTCCACAAATGCCTGGCCTTGGGATTTTTTGGAGATTCCCTTGGCTTTCGTAGCACCGTGAACCGCAACCACATGCCGGTGTTCCAAAATTGGCTTTACAGCATCGGGAATGCCTCGGGAACCCGCCCCGTGGCTGATTTTCCACAGGGCAGGGGCTCTGTTCTCGTTTTCGGCGGGAGTGTCTACTTCTTCCGTCTCCTCATCTTTTTCCAAACAGTGCCGGCTGATGTAAAAGCCCACGTCAATGGTCAAAGTCTTCAGCTCTGCGTCTGGATAATAGACCCCTGTAGCGTGAGACCGCACCAGTTCAACCAGCGCCGCGTCTTCTTGCAAGACTTTGTTAATCTGCCCGTACAGGGAAAAACAGTTGCGGATATTTTCGGCGTAGATGCCCTTCCGGAACCGGTAGGGGGATTCTAAGAATTCCGCCACATTCTTCACTTCTCCGTACTTGTAGATGTAGTACTTGTCTGGATAGCGCAGCCACAGATAGGTAGTTATGGAATTTTCATACTGGTAGTGATGCGCCGCGCCATCACCGAACTGTTCCAGCAGGCTGACCGCCTGCTGCTTAAACGCGGTGATCCTCTCCACCACATCCGCGCTTTCATCGAACAGGGCCCTGAACATGGCCCTGACTTCTTCGGGGGCAGCTTTCGCGAACCGGAGGATCATCTCCCTAGGATAATTGCTGTAAGAAGTCAGCAGATTCCCTGTCTTTTCCAAAGACCCGGCCAGCATTCCCGCAAAATCCGCTGCGTCCATGTCCCAGTGTTCTTGGAAATGTTTGACTGCTCGCCATTTATATTTCTCATCGGTCCACTGCTCTTCAAAATGGGCTTTATACCCTTCCAGAACTTCCTGGAGCTTTTCCGGATTGAAAGTAATTGCCATGGTATCCCCCTCTCATTCCATGTGCTTTAGGCTACCCGAGCGTTTGCGTTGATCTTTTGAATGATCTCCCGAATTTTCTTCCAATTCCCTGCGTCAAACACCTGGGAAATGCTCCCCATATCGGTAAAAGGCGGCTTTTGCAGTACGGAGAGATCTTTCATCAACCCGTTTTGCACAATGTATTCCACGATTTGGTTCACAAAATAAATCTGTCGATCATCAAGATTCACATCGTTTAAGTATACGGAAAAGGCCTCTTTGGCAGCCCTCATGTCTAGGCCCACCACTTCCCGTACAAATTCCCCCAAAGGCTTTTCACCGTACTCCGCCTCATAGTCCGTCTGGGTGCCCACTTGGCTCCATAGAATGGACTCCAACTCCGCAACGTCCTGCTGTGTCAGCGGGAGATTGGACTTCAGCTTGGCAATCGCAGGGGAATCCTGGTGCTCCCGCACATAGAACTCCGCTTTGGCCCGATAGTTTTTTAAATCGTCTGTCTCCAGCTGCGATTCGTGCCACTCCGTTTCGAGAATTTGGTCGTCAAAGTTCGTGCTGTAAGAGTGGCCGGAAGGGAGAACATATTTCATCAAGTCACGCAGGCTTTTCCGAATATGCTCAAATTCATTAAGGCCAGCCCGCTCCAGATAATCGGTGTGAAGAATTCTGTCCAGCAATTCCTTCTGCTCCTGAATCTCTGGGATATTGCCTACACTGGCCACCGCTTCCGCTTGTCTCACCAAGTCCCGCCGGGCTTTTGTGCTCGTTTTTCCCACCATATAGGCCAGCTCTATGCCGTATAGCAGTGCGTCAAAGCGCAAGGCTTTCGGGTCGTCTGCATCGGGCAAAATCAGAGGACAGAGTTCTTCTTCCATCTCCCGAATATCATCGTACACCAACCCTTGGTAAGTTTCCTCTTTGGAAAACCGCTCCACCGCCCGCAAATGTTGTTTCACCGCGAAATTATCTCGATTAAGCTCCTGCGCCTTTCCCAGCAACTCTTTCACCAGAGCTTGGCGAAACGGGACCAGTTCCTCCGTCTGGTACGCCATGTCCTGGAGCTTATAAACGATTTCCCCCTTTAGGCGGAACAGTGCCCCTTGCAGAGACAGCTGGGCATGGACAGGCTTGCCTTGGCTCATGCGGAAAAAGGCAAAATTGCCGCAGAAATCAAAGATGTAGAACTGGTTTTTATCCGTCCCGCCCAGCAGACCGGGACAAAGACGGGTACCCCGGCCAATCATTTGCCAGAATTTGGCCTTGCTCATGACCTTTTTGAAAAATACCAGATTCAGCACCTCTGGCACATCGATTCCAGTGTCCAGCATATCCACGGAGATGGCAATTTGAGGCAGCTTGCCGGGATCGGAAAAGTTGTCAATAGCGCTTTGGGCATAGGTCATGTAGTTGTCGATGACTTGGGCGAATCCATCGCCCAAATGGGGATATTCCCGCTGAAACACCTCCAAGATCATCTCCGCGTGGCGATGATTCTTAGCGAAGATAATGGTCTTGCCCAATTTTTCCCCGTAGTCGATTTTCAACCCATACTCCATGAGAATGTGGAGCACTTCCCGGATGGTATCCTCATTAAACACCCACTCGTTTAAAGCGCTGGACTCAATTTTCTCCGGAAGCTCTCCATTCTCATCGGTGAAGGTGTCCTCGTACGCGGCCTTGTCCTCCTCGGACAGCTGGTCGTAGGTGATCCCCTCCTCCAAGAATTTCAGTTTGGTTTCCACGCTGAGAAAATCTACCAGGTAGCCGTCCTTTACAGCCTGAGCTAGCTCGTAGCCGTAGGTAGGCATGCCTTTTTCCAAGTCGAAAATGGCGTAGGTGTTTTTATCGATTTCATCTTTGGGGGTGGCGGTCAAGCCCACCAGAGGGGCATCAAAATAGCGAAAGATATCTCGGTACTTGTTGTAGATAGAGCGGTGGGCCTCATCGCAGATGAGCAGATCGAAATGGCCGCAGGTGAACAGCTTGCCCTGTTCATCGGTCACCGTATCGATACAACCCAGCATCGTCTGGTAGGTAGAAAACACACAGTGGGCGGCCGTGTTGTCTTTTTCCTCACAGAGATTGGTGACGGACAAATCTGGCAGAAGGTTGACAAAGCTCCGTTTGGCCTGGGTGACCAGGGAAGTCCGATCCGCCAGAAAGAGGATATTCTTCACCCAACCCCGCTCCAACAGGACTTTGCACAGAGCCACTGCTGTGCGGGTCTTTCCGGAGCCGGTGGCCATAACCAGCAGCGCCTTCCGGCGGTTTTTGGCGTCGAAGGTGTGACACACGGCTTTGATGGCCCCCTCCTGGTAGTAACGGCCAGCGATATTCTTGTCCACCTGAATGTCCGTGAGAGGCTGGCGTATCCGCCGCAAGTTGAACAACTTCTCCAAATCCCGCTTGGAGTAGAGGGCCGCCCCCTGCCGCTCGGGATACTGGTTGTCCTGGAGGTAAGTTTCAAAGCCGTTGGTGAGAAACACCACCGGCCGGCGGCCGTGCTGCTTTTCCAGCAAATCCGCATAGAGCTTGGCCTGCTGCCGCCCCTTGGCCGGGTCTACACTGGTGCGCTTGGCCTCAATCACCGCCAGGGGCTTGCCATTGTCCCCGTAAAGGACATAGTCCGCAAAGCCCACCTGGGCCTGGTTGGGCATCCCCTGTAGCTCCACCTCTTCCAGCCAGTCCACCCCCAGCCGCCACCCCGCGTCCCGCAGCATGGCGTCTATGTATTGTTTGCGGGTTTCCTGTTCGGTAGGAAAACCTAAATTCGGACTATGATTATTCACACGAATCATCCTTCCAAAAGTTCAAGGCATACTTCCTAATATGCTCTACTGTGTGCGAAATGATGTGAGACAAATCAGGAAAAAGCTTTTTTTCATTTATTCCAATTAAATCTAACTGATATAAAATAGCATCCTTTTTTTCATATGGAATCATGATTTGTGTGGCTGATTTCCAAATCTCCTGTGGAGTTTTACACTCAACAGGATTAATCAATTTCCTATTACTACCACATACTCCTCCCTGTTTTTCCAGGCTAATTCCGAATAGGAAAAACGCACCATCCTGCGCTTTAATTCTAGCGTTAGATTGTAATGGCATCACTGCATAGGCTGGATGTGTCACTAATTGAAGAAAGCGAACATCGTCAGAAATATGAAGTGCCTTGCATAGTTTTGGTTCTTCTTGTAAAAATGATGATACAAGTTGACTCTTGGTTGTATATATTGTCCCATTCTCATAAGTGAATTTCATAAATAGTTCCACAATTGGAGAAGATGACCAGGAAACCGGCATGTTTGGAAATATAAATACTGTACCGTTGTTATTATTAAGCTTATTACAAGCAAAGTAAAGCGCAACAAGCGGATTTGTTGTAACATCCAATAATCGAGTTGGCAATCCAAAGTGCTGCATTTTAACTAGATTATCAAAACGATTATTTCCAAACTCTTCTGGGCACACATGATATAGTTCTCTCATTAACAAATTTTCAACATGGAATAGTCCAGAACGGCATAAACTGGGACTCAAATTCCATGAGATATCTGCCTGTCCTCTATATAAAGTAGAGCATCTAACATCTGCCGTAGTTTTTTTCTCGTTTTTAATTTGACCTACGCAATCCAGAAATTGTGATACTGATTCTATCTTTTCCAACTATACCTCACCCCCAAAATACTCCTGCATCAGCGCCTTTTTCAGCGTTTCCAACTTTTCCAGGGCCTGCTGTACCGCCACCTTGGTTTTTTCGGTTTGGGTGACGAAGGCGGCGAATTGGTTTTGTAAATCTGCCGGAGGAACTATCACATCCAGATTACTCAAAATTTGCAAGTTAATGTTTTTCTGGGCGACTTGCGGCGCCTGCTCTTCCAGTATTTTTTGAAAAAAGCTGAACCAATAATGAATAAAAACAACACTAATTTCCTCAGATGGAATAAATCCGACTATACTATCTGGAAAACAAGCGTCAAAAGATAGAATAGCCGTTTTAGCTATATTAGCTGCAATAGTAATACATAAAGTGCCTGCTTGCCACATTCTGCTTTGTTTTAAACCCAACTCAGAATAAGTAGAACTAAAGCTAGAGATAAAAAGTCCTGCATTCGCTACATCACCAGTTTGAATCAATGGATATCGTCCGCCTAATAGTGCAGGGTCATTCCGTGGCCTATGTTTGGATACTCCGCGATTTAACTCCCCCATTTGAGATAGTTTCCTCATTCTCCACCTTGTACTTTTTACCGGATCCCCAAACATCTCCACAAACCGGGCCTTGACCAGCTCATCCAGCTTGTCCAGCTGCTGACGGCGCAGGGCGATAAGGGCGCTTACCTTATCCAGCACTGTTGCGATGTGGCGCTGGATTTCCAGGGGCGGGAGGGGAATACTAAGATCCAAATATAATCTCACCTGCAAATTACGAATTCCGGTAGTTTTATTTTGTAATAACTCTGTTTTACCAGAACAATGAAAATTCCACATATAATAAAATACATACTTCGGACTAGCGATTGATTGGTTTACTCTCATTGCTTGGGTAAAATTATTGCATAAATACACAGAATCTTCAATGGCTTCATCACAAAACACAACCCGGCCTACTGGTGTTTTTTCTGTTCCACCTGATTTTTCTAAAATGATGTCACCATAATGGAGCCTTTTCTTTTCCACTTTGGATTGGTTGATACTGCGTATCACCACATCATCATAATTGATTCTTCCTTCCTGTGTAAAATTAGTAGTTCTCAATACCTTAGTGCCGTTTTCATTTTCGGCACATTCGCTACCCCATTCGCCAGCGATTTGACTTTCAAAAACCTCTCCCAACTTCACCCTCATAGCATCCCCTCCAATTCGTCCAAGCCCTGGGTGATCTGCTGCTCCAGGCTGCGGAGATCCTGGAGGATTTCCGCGGTGGGCGGGTATTCCACAGGGGTGTACTCCACCTGTTTGTACTTGTTGATGGACAAGTCGTAACCGTTTTGGGCAATTTCCTCCTTGGGCACCAAAAAGGAAGGCTCGGTGCGGGCGCGGGTTTCCTCTTGTTCCCGATTGCGGAACCGGGCCACAATGTCGGGGATGTCGTTCTCCGAAACCGGGGTGCGCTTGTCGTCCAGGGAGAAGCCGTCGGCTTTCATGTCGTAGAACCACACCTGATCCGTGCCGCCGTGGCCGGTTTTGGTAAACACCAACACCGCTGTGGACACCCCGGCGTAGGGCTTAAAAACACCGCTGGGCATGGAGATGACGGCCTCCAGGCGGTTATCCTCCACCAGGGCTTTGCGGATGTCCTTGTGGGCTTTGGAGGAGCCAAACAACACCCCGTCCGGCACGATGCAAGCACACCGGCCGCCCACCTTGAGCATCCGCAGGAAGAGGGCCAGAAAGAGCAGCTCGGTCTTTTTGGTTTTGCACAGCTTCAGCAAGTCGGCGGAGACGGTGTCCGCGTCTAAGCTCCCCTTAAAGGGTGGATTGGCCAGCACCAGGGTGTACTTCTCCCGGTCAGTGTTCTGGTCGGACAGGCTGTCCCGATACTGGATGTCCGGGTTTTCAATGCCGTGGGTCATCATGTTCATGGCGCCAATGCGCAGCATAGTGCGGTCCATGTCGAAGCCGTGAAACATGCCATCCATGTAGTGCTCCAGGTTTTCACGGCTGTAAAAAATCTCTTGCCGCCTGGTTTCCCGCAGATATTCGGCGGCAGCTACCAGAAAGCCGGAAGTGCCGCAGGCAGGGTCACAGATGACCTCCTGGGCAGTGGGATCCATCAGCTCCACCATCATGCGGATGATATGTCGAGGCGTGCGGAACTGTCCGTTGCGCCCCGATTGGGAAATCTTGCTCAGCAGGTACTCATACACATCGCCGCGAATATCTGTCTCTTGGATTTGGGCCATCTGCGCGTAAATGCCGTCCAAACAGTCCACCACCTTGGACAGCACCAAGGGGGTGGGCAGTTTAAAGATCGCGTCATCCATGTATTTGGAGTAGGCGCTGTCCGCATCGCTGTGCAGCGTCTTGATAAAGGGAAAAACCCACTCCTGAACAATCTCATACATTTTCGCCGCAGGCAAATCGTGAAACACCGACCACTTAAGCTGCTGGCCATCGATGGTTCTCCCATTGACGGCCACTTCTTCCGAAAAGATAGAGGTATAAGGCAAGCCCAGCATTTCACTGTCCTTTGCCTTTCGATTGTCCATTTCATCCAAGTCGTGGATGAACATGAGATAGGTAATTTGCTCAATCACATCTAGCGGATTGACAAGCCCGCCTGCTGCAAAAATATCCCATAAGGCATCAATCCGATTTTTCAGTTCCCCAGTGATCATGTTCCCTCTCCTTATAAAAAGACAAGCGTCTCGATAGAATTTTAGTAGTCTTTTTCATTTTAGCAAATCTACTGAGAAAAGTCCAGAATTCGCAGAGTATTCGGCTCAATATCTTGTGCCTTTTTCACGCAAAATGGCACAACGCATCTTTAAAAAAGAAAGTGGGCCAACAGCAAACGCTTTACGCCTTGTCAGCCCATCGAAATTTCCAATATCTTTTATTTTATGATCGTTTCTCTATGGATTGCTGTCGTAAAAACTCCCCCACCAGCTCCCGGCACCCAAGCGCTCTCTCCGGCATGGCCAAAAAAGTGAAGAGCTCTTCCTTGCTGCACAGTTGGTTCCGTCCCACCTGCACTGCCTGGAGGCGGCCCTCCTTCACCCAGCGGTGGAGGGTCTGGGGGTTGCGGCCCAGCAGCTGGGCTGCTCGCTGGATGGGCAGGGCGTCCGGCTGTTTTGCCCAGCGCTGGGCCAGCCACTGTCGGAAACGTTGGCAGTTCTCCGGCGTGGGCTGGAAAGCCGGCTCCCGCTTGGGCCTGGGCTTGGGCGGATGGTGGGAGCTGAACTGCCCCGCCAGTTCTCCAAGAAAGCCGGGCTCCTCCTCCATACGGCGTTTAAATTCCACCGCGTCCTCCCAGCGGACACGGTACCGGTAGGTGGCCTGGCCTGTGTCCTCGTGGGGGATGTAGTTGTGGTCCATCAGGTACTTCAGCTTGCGGGTGGAGATGTGCAAATACTGCCGCAGCTGGCTGCCGGTGAGCATGGGATAGATTTCCATAGTTTCCTCTTTTCCGTGGCGGTCACAGCAGGTGAACCGTCACTGTTTTCTTTTGCTTTTTACATTGGTCGATCACGTACTTGGTGCCTGGTGACTTGCCGTCCCAGAAGGCCAGCACCTGGTCGGCATAGGCGACGATCTCCCGGTTCCGCACCAGGGGCGCGGCCCGTCCATACCGGCGGTAGTCCGGCAGGAACTCCGTCAGCTTCAGACCATGGGACAGCGCGTACTCCCTGGCGCAGGTGTCGATACCTTTCGCCCCGCCGGAGACTAGTTCCGTCACCCCAGGGGGAAGGTATGCCCCCAAATCCTCCACCCACAACCCTCTGGAACCCATGATGGCAAGTTTCATAACAACACAGCTCCCAAAAATAATTCGTCAATTTAACACCATATTACCACCACTTTCGTTATGACGCAATTATTTCACTATAATGAGGTCATAATAGCGTTATGACGATTGTGAGGTTCCGTATAATGGATGACAAACTTCTGCGCTACACACTGCGGGTGGACCGGCTGCTGTTTCAAAAATTCCGCTACATTGCGGAGTCGGAAGGCCGCTCCGCCAACAAGGAAATCGAGCAATATTTGAAAAAGCGTGTGGCTGAATTTGAGAAGGAGCATGGGCCTATTCCGGTTGAACCCCAGGGTTCTTGAGCGGCTTGCTATGAAACGAATTCTCGACACAGAGCAGTTGAATATCATCGGTCCCCGCATCAAGGAAGCCCGCGTTCGGGCAGGACTCAGCCAAAAGCAGCTTTCAGAAAAGCTGGAACTGATGGCGGTATATACCTGCCGCGGTTCTGTGTCTCGGATTGAGAACGGCCGCCGGGCGGTGACGGACATTGAGATTGATGCCATTTCCAAGGTGCTGGGTGTTTCTCTGAATTACCTTTTTGGACGGGAAGAGCATGTTGATTAAAGACGCCATCGTTCTTCGGCTGCAACAGATTTGCAGAGAACGCAATATTCGCTACAACGAGCTGGCCAACCGTTCCGGGGTTACTCCCTCCACGGTGTACAGCCTGATGAGCCCCAGCCGCCGGGATTTGTCCGTCATCACGTTGAAGAAACTCTGCGATGGGCTGGACATGACCATCACTCAATTTTTTGACGATCCCCTGTTCCAAACTTTGGAACAGGAATTGCAGTAACTAGGCGGCCCGCGGCAGCTTTCCGTCCTCTGCTTCTCTTTCATGTACATTCACCTCCTATAAAATGAGGGCGTCCCAAAGCGGGGCGCCCTTTACATTTGTCTGTCTGTATTGGTTTCTGGTTCGCCCTTCGGCTGGGCGTGCCGGTTCTCCCCCTGGAGAATGTCCGAAATCACGGCGGCGCTGGCCTGCTTGCTGGCCTTGTCCAGGTGGGCGTAGATGTTGGCGGTGGTGGAGAGGTCCGAGTGGCCCAGGAAGTTGGACACGTTGATCAGCGGCACGTCCTGGTTGATGAGCAGGCTGGCGAAGGTGGGGCGCAGGGCGTGGAAGCGGATGTGCCGCAGGCCGTACTTCTCCAGCAGCTCCCGGAAGTGGTCGGTGACATAGCTGGGGCGCAGCAGCTCCCCCAGCTGGTTGACGCACACATAGTCCAGGTACTGGGTGTTGTAGCTGCCTTGGAACATCTTCCGGTACACCTCCCGGTGCTCTTTCTGCACCTGGAGCATCTCCACCACCGGGTCGGGGAGAGGCAGGGTGCGGCGGCTGGACTTGTTCTTCATCTCCTCCACCGGCTCCACCTTCTTTTTCCCGTTTTCCCGGTACTCCACGATTTTGGTGTCCAGCAGCACCGTGCGCTTCTCCCAGTCAATCCGCGACCACCGCACGCCCAAGGCCTCGCTGCGGCGCAGGCCCATGGCCCCCGCCAGGAGAATGGCCGGGTAGATCACATCTCCCCGGGCCAGGTGCAGCAAGGTGAGCAGCTCCCCCTGGGTGTAATTCTCCCCGTGGAACTTGTTCTTTTTGGGACGTCCCACCCGGTCGAAGGGGTTGGCGTCGATTCGCTCCTCCTTAAAGGCCTGCTGGAAAGCCCGCCGCAGCAGGGCGTGGTAGTGGATCACCGTGTTGGCCACCACCCCGTCCGCAAAGAGGCTTTGGTAAAAGTCCTGAATGTCCTGGGGCTTCAAGTTCCCCACGGTGAGCTGGGGCCGGCGCTGAAAGTACCGGCGGATCTTCCCGTTGGTCATGCTCCGGTAGCTGACGATGGTGTTCTTTTGCAGCTCCGGCTCCACCCGTTTCAGGTAGGACACCAGGTAGTCGTACACGGGGATATCCGCCGGGGGACGGCCCCCCCGCTCCTGTTCCTCCCAGAACTCCTGCTCATACTGGGCCACCACCTCCCGGAAGGCCTTGTTCACCTTGGTCTTGTTGGCCCCCACGGGCAGGCCCAGAGCCCGCCACACCGGCTTGGTGGTTCCGTCCTTTTTCACTTGCATTACGGCGTAGAGCCGCCCTTTCTTGCTTTGCACGCTGGCGGCAAAGTGAGGTTTCGCTGGCATGCTGCCTCGCTCCTTTCCTTGTTTTTTGTATCCGGCAACCGGAACCATACTCCAAAACCCGCCGGAAGTCCACCCCTTTTCTCAAGAGTTATCAGTTTGGACACATTTGGGATTCGTGCCCCTTTTGTCACGCTCCCGCAGGAAGTGTACCAGCTCCACCTTAGCCACCCGGTTCTCCCGGCCCACCTTGCAGGCGGGGAGGGCTCCTTCCTTGAGCAGTTTATACACGGTTTTGGTGCTCACCCGCAGGATCTCCGAAAGCTCCTTCACAGTGAGGGCCGCCGGATACTCCTTCAGGGATTTTGTAATTTCTCGTTTGGTCAATGCTTCCTCCTGTATGCTTACATAGTAAAAGCAGGGCCCTCCTCCTGGGGAAGAGGGTCCTCGTCCTCCAGCAACGTGGAAGCCAGCCCCAGGACAATTCCCAGGGCGGCGCCAAAGTCCTGGCCGTTTTCCTCCGCCTGGATGCGCTCCCGACGCTGTTCTTCGTCCTCCTCCTCATTCTCCATCACCGCAGCAGCATCCACAATACCCCGCAGGCCAAGGCCCAGGAGAGCAGCAGCCCCAGGGTAAACCTTCGGCGAAGCTGCCGCCACCGGCGCTCCGTCTGCTGCTGAAAGTCCTCCAGCTCGTTCTTCCAGGCGGAGAACTCTTCGGACAGCTTGGAAGTAAACCGCTCTTGCTCCTTCCCAACCTGTTGTTGGAACGTCTCCCGGCTGGCTTGCTCCTTCTCCAGTTCCTCCTGGATTTGGGACAGGGCCTGCCGGTTGGTCTGGGCCACCAGCGACAGGGCTTTCTGCACGGTCTTTTCCTGGGTTTCCTCCAGCTGGGCTGCCAGCTCCTGCACCTCCTCCCAGGTGGCCAGAGGCTGCAGCTTCTGGTACAGGGTGGGCTGGAAGGCGGCGGCGTTCTGCAACAGATTTATCATAGCTGTCCAAATGGTGTCCGGAATGGCGTACACCGTAGGGGTGTAAGGTTTCAGCTGGATCTCCGCCAGGTCTTGGGTGTTCTTCTCTAACAAGGCTTGCAGCAAGCTGTCGGAGGTGTTCTTCTCGGATGGTGAATTCATACTCCATGTTCTCCTTTCTGAATTTGTCTTGATGTAGTCGGATATCCCGGCACTTTCGTCCGCCGGGGGTGGTGTAGGTGATGTACTTCCGGTTATCCTCCCAGGCCACCTGGTAACCCCGGCGCTCCATGGCGCGGAGGAAGTCCCGGCGGGTGCCGCTGCGCTCCATGGCCTGGGTAATGGCCCCCATCAGCCGGAACTTCCAGCTCTCCCCCTTCTGGGCAGCCCGGTACTCCCGAGAGGAGAGCTTGGCTCCCGGCTTCTCATACCGGGGCAGCACCGAGAGCCCCTGGGCGGCGCAGATCTCATCGCTCAGGGCCCGGAGGGTCTGCAAAGTCTTGGGGGATTGCCGCAGCTTCCGGCCTGTCTCCCAGCTGACGGAGTTCACCACAAAGTGGGAATGCAGGTGCCCGGCGTCCCGGTGAGTGGCCACCAACACCTCGAAGCCCGGCCAAGCTTTTTGTGCAAACTCCAAAGCGATGGCGTGGGCCTTCTCCAATGTCACCGCCTCTTTTGGAGAGAAGGATTGCACGTACTGGTAGAAGTTTATGCCCTTCGTCTTGCCATAGGTGCGCTTGGTGGCCAGAAATTCCCGGCAGGCATTGTCCCCCAGGCAGTGGACGCCGGTGACAAACCGCTGGCCGGTGACCGGGTCCCTGGTCTTTTTCTCCTGGCAGACGTAGCTCATCACCCCTTTCATGGCCCCCAGGGACTGCTTCTTCTCCGGGATATACATCACCGTTGCCATGGGCTGCTCCTGGTAAGGCGGCACAGCTCTTCGTGCAATGCGCCCAGCTGGTCCACCACCTCCTGGAAGTTGTAGGAGGTGAAAGCCCCGGCGTTTACCTTCTGGGCGATTTGGTTCACGTTGCTGCCCATGCGTTTCAGCTCCACCAGCAGGGGACGGGTGTCCGGCCCCAGGCAGATGGGCGTCTCCCAGGACAGGGCCACCAGATAGTCGGTGACGCTGCGCCGGGCTTTCTTGGCCTGGGTCTGGATGCGCTCTTTCTCCGCCTGGGTCAGGCGGACGGTCAAAGTCTGGTTTCGTTTTCTTGGTTTTGCCATGTGTCGTCTCCTTTCTCTTTTTGCACCTTGTTCGGAACGATTATCGGGGGCAGGGGGGCGAGGCCCCCAAAACCAGTGCCGGGCAGGACAGCCGGGCGCTCTGCTTGCCCCGGACTAAAGTCCGGGAAAAGGCTTTTATCCCGGAGGTTTCCTGCCTAGAACGGGAAAGGTTTTGCGTCCCTCTCAGCTCCTGCCAGGGCCGCAAGGAACGGCAGGGACGGCGGTTTCTTCCCCACCGGTTTTGCCAGCTTCCCCAGGGCCCGCTGTCTCCCCCAAAACCGGCCCCCAGCGGCCCCACAGGGGCCTTTTCCGGGCCTGGGCGGGGTGGGACTCCACCGGGCGCTCCAGGGGCGGACAGAGGCCTCACAGGGGCGCAGCAGGGCTTTTCCCGCTCCCAGGGGTTTCTGCGTCACCGCTGTCACCCTCGTCACCGGGAGGAGTGTAGAACACCTCCACCAACCGGCGGCCGTTACTGCGGCGGTTCACAAAGCGCACTCCCTGGTCCTCCAGGCAGAACCGCCACTGCTTCATCAGCTGTTTCAGCACCTTGGCGGTGAGCTGCGTCCCGGCGTACTGGTTGAAGGCCTGGGCAAAGTCGCCGTTGCCGCCTTTGTAGGCTTTCACCTTTTTCATAAAGCCCACCAGGGACTGCATCTCCTGGGGCAATCGCTTTTCCGGCTGCTCCAAGGTGTCGGAGAGCAACTCCCAGGAGCAGGTCTCCCGGTGGAAGCGCAGCTCCATCTCCCGGTACTCCGTGTCCCGGCCAGTGGCGTAGAAGGTGGCACAGTCCGCGCTGCGGCGGCTGCGTTCCAGGATCAAGACGGTGTCCGCCGCCCCCACAATGCCCGTGGTGCCGGAGAGCCGGTTGAGAGGGTCGCTGTCCCCCAGCTTGCGGACGTGGTGCACCATCAGCAAAGTGATCTTCAGCTCGTCCGCCAAAGCTTTCAGCTGGCGCACCTCCTGATAGTCGCTGCCGTAAGTCTGGTCCCCGCCAAGGGCACGCACCACGGCAAAGGTGTCCACCGCCACCAGCACGGTGTCCGGGTGCTGCCCCACAAAGCGGCGGATCTCATCCAGCAGGCCGCCGGCCATGGTCTCCGCCTGGGCGGAGAAGTAGGCGTTCCCCGGCACCTCGTCGGTGATGCGGTTCAGCCGGTCCTGCACCCGGCGGAGGGTGTCCTCCAGACACAGGTACAGGGTGGTTCCCTTCTGGGTGGGCAGGCCCCACACCGGCTCCCCCTTGGCGATGCGGACGCACCAGTCCAGCACCATCCAGGACTTGCCAATCTTGGACGCCCCGCCCAGGAAGCACACCCCCTGGGGCAGCAGCGTGTCCACACAGAAGCGGGTGGGCTCCAGATGAAGGCCCATCAAGGTGGCGCCGTCAATGGCTTGCAGGTTTCTCTCTTCCATAGAATCATCTCCTTTGTTTTTTCATTCCCACCCCCGCCGGAGAGAGAAAAGGTGGGAGCAGTTTTTTATATTCCGGATTTCATGGAAATTCAAACCCCAAGGGCTTTCCCAAACCGCCTGGAGCGATGGCGGGACAACCCGGAGAGCACAGGAGATTTTTCCCTCGACGAGGGCTGTCTCCCCTGTTATGCACCGGCGTATTTTCACAGAGGGGCGGCCCTGTTCTCCCCCCAATCCCGAATGGGATGGGAAAACAAAACTCCCACTTCTTTTGCGAAAGGTGGGAGTAGTGTTTATAAAAGCAGAACCAATAGATAAAGCTGAGGGGAAGAAAACTGGAAAGAGATTGGGAGGAGCATCCTGCACTTTGCCACAACCATTGCAAATGAGGAAGCTAAAGTGTATGCCGCCGCCTGCTTTCCGAGCGGCATTTTCGTTCCCGCCGGTGAAAACTTCTTGCTTTATTGGTGTCCAATCATGTAAGAAGTTTGTCGTTCTTCCAGCGGATGAAATGGTAAAGATTCCAAATTTTTACCCGCAAGTTTCCTTTTTACATTGCGCAGGGGGCGGGTTTTTGCTATGCTAGAAACAGAAACTGGAAAGGAGGCCCGCCCATGCCCCGCCGCTATCGGATTTATTTGCTCTCCGCCAAGTCCATCCTGAGCTACGCCAAGGAGGAGGGCGGGGCTGTTACCATCGCCCTCAACCGAGACGCCACCCGGCGGTGCCAGCTTCCCGGCCGTCAGGAGCAGGAGGAGAACGCCCTGTTCTTCCAGATTCAGTGCGCCCTCCACGGGGACGGGTTCACTCCCACGGAAGAGCCTGGTGTCGTGGAGGACTTGTCCGCCGTCCTCTGCTATGTGGACTTCTCCGGCATCTTTGACCGGAACGGTGTTTCCCCACGGGTGGCCCGGCTCCAAGCCCTGGCGGAGGAGCTGTTCCAGCCGGAGGGCGTCACCCTGGACTTGGGGGACGGCCCCCGGCAGTACGCCGCCTTTGAGCGGTCCGGTTCCATGAGCCGCCAGGGGAGACTTTCCTTTCTAAGGGTGGACCTGTGGGAGCCAGTGCGGCGGCGCATTATGCTGGATTTAGAGCTAGGCCAATGCCAGCTCTCCAAGCTGTACGCCTACAACGGGCTCATGCTCTCCACCGGCGCCCGGGTGGAGGGGATTGAAATCGACAGGCCCCACCGGGTCATTGTGGTGGACAATCATGCCCTGCAGCGCAGCGCCAGGGTCATCACCGTGGAGGACGTGGGCGGCACGGACAGCGTGCGCCGCTACCGCCGGGTGGAGCGGGTGGAGGACTTTTCCGTTACCGAGTTTGACGGGGAGGGCCTCATCTCCAAGGAGTACGCCGCCCGGCTCAACAAAACGCTGGGCGGCCGCCACACCTCTTTCCAGATTCGCCTGCCCTTTGTGAAGGGAATGCTCCACCAGGTGGATTTTCACGACTTCTTCCGCTCCGCAGGCACCACGCACCTCACCGACCTGTGGGGCGTGAACCACCCGGTGGCGAAGGTGGACGTCATCCTCACCAAGAGCATGTTCAAAGGCTATGGGTGGCTTGCGGAAAACGGCAAGTCCTGGGCGGATTACTGGGCAGCCTTTCGCAAGTACCGCCACGCCCTGTATGTGACCAATGTGAGCAAAGAGCGGCCCCAGGGGTTCACCCAGCTGAACTACCAGTTTCTCACCACCCTGTCCATGACCGGGGAGGAGTTCCGTCCCCGGGACTTACCGGACGGCTGGG
>UQQZ01000040.1 GCA_900543305.1 uncultured Oscillospiraceae bacterium | reverse complement strand
TGGTATTTGTATAGGGAGTGCGGATAGAAAGCCGGACTCTCCAAAAAGGGGACAACGATATGAAATGATAGGATATTCTTTCATCTTTCTCGTCTAGCTCAAAGAGTTCGCAGGCTGATTTTTAGCGTATCTAAAGGCTCTTTACAACTTGGTATAGCGACATTTCTCATCAGGCTAGCTGTTCCTCACAGTTTGAGGCTCCCCTTCTAGCGGTCCAAGCCATATAAATACGTATCACACCGATTAGTTTAGATTTCTTCCATTTTTACCAGGATTTTCGTGTCTGTTTTCAGTGAAGGAACTTAGTAAGATTAGTTTAATCTGGTACAACTTTTCCCTATTTTTCTTCTTCATTATTTGATATTATGAAAAATTTTATACCCGACCCTTAAACGAGAAAATATCCGTAATCAACATTAAACATACTACCATCTGTTACATAGGAATGTAGTCGGTTTTGTGGTAAACAACAACCACATCATTATGTGTTTCAAACACGCTCCCACTATAAACTCAAGTACTCGCATCACGAAACTCGTTCACTTCAGAACTCAGGCAATGCTTGATTATACTTAATAATTATTCTTTCTCCTGTTGTTTGAGCTCCTTTTCCTCGTTTATGATTTGCTGAGCCTCTTCTATATAATTATCCGCAATTTTCTTCAGTACACGCGAATAGCGTGAGTAACCCATGCATTGTGCTGTTTTCGCTGCTTTTTCGAACTTATCGGCAATCACTTTTTCCTGGTTCCCTATTGGATCAACAAAATGTGCTCCACGCTGGTTCATTACTGCCAGAATGTAGCCACTCCTTATTTCCTCAGCGTCCGCATCATTTAGAGCCTCTATCATCGACTCATGTATCAACACTCCATCCCTATGGGGGGCATACGAGATACCCTGTCCTACAAAATGCATCGCTACCTCATATCTGTCATTCTCCTTTGCCCACGCCTTGACTTTAGCCAGCCACTCTTCAAAAACCGTGGTATCAAAGTTTCCCGTCCAATCTGTACCTGGCACAGCCCTGAAGTTCATGGAAAGTATGCCGAGTCTCTGACTGAGCCCCTGTGGGAGTTCAATATCGTTACTCTCGCTTTGGTGGCGCTTCTTATACCCTTGTTTAATAAACTCGCAGAACAGCTCAGCGTCGCAACCAATTTTGGCAAAGAGAGCGTCAGGGCAAGAAGTTGAATATATCTCTAACATTGGCAATAGAGAGAATTCTATTTTCGCCAATCTATCACCTATATTTTCGCTCTTGCGAGACTCTAGCTCCTTGATAATCTGACGCACCGACTGTTCTTTTATGTCATTAATATCTGTTTGCTCCAATGTTTCCTCCAGTAAACTCAGAAGTAAATCAGATGAAATAACCCCCTTGCGATAAATACACAAATCACACAAGTTCAAAGCAGTCACCGACCTATGGACGTTACGCAAATGGTCAATCGCACATATGAGATCTTTACCTTCTAACCATACCAGGCTGTTTTCAGATACCTTCGCCCAATACTTATCCTCAGATTTTTCAAGCAGTTTACCGACTAGAGGGAGCTCATCCCCAGTCAACCTCATCTTTGCCAAGACCGATGCAATAAAATTGTCATTACAGTTTTTAAGCTCGGTGCCCAATATGGCCTCAGCACTGTTGATAGTGATGAAACCATTTAGGATAAATGCTAGAAATTCAACAGTCAGCACGCCAGCTTCTGTCTTTTGAATAAGTTCGTTAAACTCATCGAGGGTGAGCTTTTGGCCAAGCTTAAAACCAATGTCAGCGCTGCTGTGCACCGCACGTCCAAAGTCAACCACACTGTCAATTCCGTAGTTTTTGTATATCTCCATCACAGCTTCCGCTTTGTCAAACTCCTTTTTCTTTTCATTTGTTAAATAATCTACGCTGCGATCAATGAAGTATTTATCAAGATGAGCCAGGTAAAGTCGCTTATATTTAACTCGTATGTCCTCCGGCTCCGAAGCAACTATTGACGTTTCCAAAACCTCCATGGTAGACTCATCAAGTGTTTCTCCCTTTTCTCGGTTTAGCAATAATGCGCGATACTTGATATCACTAAGTTCATTCCATATATTATACTTTTCTTCATCTTTCAGTGCTGGTGCTTTCGTTTGGACAATGCTCAGATATTGCCAAAAATCATCCCTGTTGAAGTGACTCAAGAAGCCCGTTATCTCTGCCAATTTTTTCGGGTCGTCCTCTGCCATTTTAAACATCATGGAAATATATGCTTGACACAGATTCACATACATATCCTTGCTAGTTTCAATCTCATCTGGTACTTTGCCTACTATATAGTTTGGTTTTCGCCCAATACCGGTAATTCCCTTTCCACCAGGAACAAGCAACTTGAGCAGAGGCCATAATATATCAGGGCTTGTCCTGCCCAAACATTTAACAGCTTGTATCTGAACGTCTGCAGAGGCAAGCGTCTGCACATGCCAAGGCAAAAGAATCCCTGCAATCCCGTCCACCACAAATGATCTCACTTCTTCGTCCTCGATGCAGTCTGCTACCATACCAAAGCAGCAGAGACTTTGCGTTAAATACGCTTCCGACCAGGCCAACGTCTGTAAGGAGTCAATCAATCCTTCTTCAAATCTCGGAATGTACGCATAGTCTTTCCGACTTCTCCTAAACAACATTGATACGACCTTAGGGTTTCCTTCAATGAACTGTTCCAGTTCTGTTAAGTAAGTACCCGGATCCATCTCGGCAATAAATTTGAGCAGTTCTTGCATACTCATAAGACGAAGTTCATCACAATCACTAAAGAGCGCCCCAATAAAGCTGATCGCGTTGTGTGCTACTATGTCATCCGAGCAGGCAACCAGCTTGTTTTTGCTGTTACAGACCATACAAAGTCCTCGGGTGAGGCCTCGTCTTAAAGCTGTGGAATTTGTAAATTCATCTGTGCTTGGAATACAAAATGAATATTCACCGTCTTCAAGTATCCGCGAACTACGCTGAGTCAGAAATTTTTTCTCCACCTCAAAGGCTCTATTTATAAGGTGGTCTGTAATGTACCCAGCGCAGATATTCACAAGACTTTTTTGGCTGCATATTTTCCATACTTTATTGGAAAAGGACAACCATGGATTACTCTGATTCAATGCCTTCAGACAAGAGCGGAGAATATCAGCGTATTTACAGCCAGTCACTTGCTCCACGACTGCCACATCGTGCTCATTTGATTCATTCCATGCCCCAACCAAAGCAAGTGACGCCCAAAGCTCGTTGGCCTGATCAAAAACCACCTGCAACTCAATTTCCTGGGATTTGAAAAGTGCGTTAATATCCTCGCTTACTGTCTGCGGCATCACTACTTTCGAATTCTTGTCACATTCATCAGCGTAGTCACACAGACTCCTCCAAACTTTCATAACATCTTCATTAACGTTTTTTTCCAATAGCGCTAAAATAAGCGACCTATTAATGCTGTCCTCATAATCTAGATCAAAGGTTAACAGTGAAAACACCTTAAAAAAAGGCCACAGCACACTTATGTCAAGTTTTTCATTCGGATTTAAATCTGTTATAATTTCTTTAATGGCATCAAAAACATCTTTTGTTTTGGAGGAAAGAAAACGAGGCATATTAATTCGAGTATTTAAAAAATCGGATTCATCTGACGATGACCGTGCTTGGGTATTTAGATCCATCATGGCCTTTCTATGATCAGGGGAAATATTTCCTGAAACAAGAACAATCCTATCACGGTTTAAATCAAATAATTCAGAATTAAAATCTTTCCAGGCAGCCTGAACAGTTTCTTTAAAATCCTTATTACTCTTGACAGCTTTTACACTATGCTTAATCTGGATAAGCAGTTTTCTGCCACCATCTGTGTAACAGACAAGGTCGTCAATGTGATATCCGTGATGTCTGGCTTGAAAATCGAGCTTAACAACAGGCCTGTTAAAAATCGGATCTTTACCATCGGAAAGCATTAGAAGCAAAAAATATGCCTGTACTCTATGTTCAAAATTATAGCCTCCACCTCCCTCTAAATATGGACTTGCAAGCTGTTTGCCATCCATGTAATATCCCCCTTCTAACAGGATAGTTCTAATTAAAAAGCATAGATCCATCTTTTTCTACGTAAACATGATTTAATCGCAAGAAATGCAGAGAGGACTCCAGTTGGCCGTGTTACCTTATTAGGAATCTGCTTATCCCGTCACTTTCAACGAGATAATTGACTCAGCAGGACAGAATTATGCGGTTCATGAACATGAAGTATCTGGAGGTGACCCTTGAGAATGCTACACTGGCTGACTTCATTTTCAACAAAATCTGCGAACTAAAAGTGCGAAAAATCCTTGATACGATCTCAAAACCAAAGGCTAGACCAAAAACCTGAGAGACAACCTACAGTTTATTCGCCTAAGTGAACCCTCACAGAGAATTATTCTGCGAGGGTTCACAAGGTGTCCCTAGAGCAGGTGAGTCCATAATTCAAAAGCAAAGGGCATTTGAATTAGAGAATTGTTAAGCCACTTCTTTGTATCTCACATAGACATACTCGTAAATGCGACGTCTGTACTCAGAAATGCTAAGTTCGGTATAGCTTTCCGGCAGCTCGGCCCATAGGGTATCCCGGATCAGGTTATCCACTTCTGCCTTTGTTTCTTGTTTATCCGTCCAATGATCCAACTCAGCTATTTTCCCTTTAATCTTTGAAAGCAGATCCACTGCTACTTGCTTAATCTTCTGGATATCCTGTTTTGAAAGATTGTCTGAGAAAAGAAGGTCATAGAGGGATAACTCTTCGTCATTGGAAAAACCTTCCCGAACATATCGTTGCTCCTCCTCATCCAGACTATTCGCCAAATCCATTAACTCCATGAAAGTCTTTTCTATGGTAGCACGATTCTGCTCACTGTTGTAAGCCTCAATGATTTGCTGGTAACGCTCATAGTAGTTGATACGCTCCGGGTTGGAAAACAGCAAAGCTTCTAATCGCTGCTGAATCAAATCATCCAAATCTTTGAGAATGAGATTTTTCTTTTTGGCTTTGGCAAATTCTCGGCGAAGCAAATCAAAATCTATTTTGCTAATGTCAAACTGTCGAGACGGCACTATGCCCTCTTTAGGCGTATCCACTTGCACATATTCGCTGATTATATGGTTGATCTCGACCATTAGCTCCACATTGCTGGCACTCTTGCGCTTTTTCTGCAGCTCATGGAAAATAGCCACAATAGCTTCATATTCTTTTTTGATTGATGCAGATATATCCTGCCGGTCAGCGTACTTCATCATGCGGACCAACTCGTTAGCATAGGTTTGGAACTGCTTTCTCTCCTCCAATGTAGCGCTTACCGCATTGGCAGCGTTTTGAAGACACGCCAGCTTTTCAAAATCCTTTGCACCAATTAGATCCTGCAAAGCAAAATCTCGTTGGCCCAAAAAATCCTTTGCCGCCGAAATCGTATCTATAATTTTAGCAATGAGTTCTTCTTGATCTACAGTAGGGTCAGTGCCTCCTTGACCGCTCACATTGGCAGTGTAATCTGCCAGTGCTTTTCGAAGCGCCTTAACAATACCGATATAATCCACGATTAAACCATTGCTTTTCCCCTCCGCTACACGGTTGGCTCGGGCAATGGTCTGCATAAGGGTGTGAGCCTTGAGCGGCTTGTCCAAATACAGGCAAGATAGGCACTTCACATCAAACCCCGTGAGCCACATGGCACATACGAACACCACTCGCAACGGATTCCCAGCATCCTTGAATTCCTTGTCCAATTCCCTCTTTTCCATCTTTTGACGGTGAGTTTTGATATCCAGCCCCCATTTTTGGAAGGTGTGAATCTCATTCTGCTCCTGGCTGATGACCACCGCCATTTCTGTTTCCTTCATCCACTTCAGTTTACGGTCTAACTCTTGAGCTTCTTGCTGTCCAGCATTCTTATACTCTTTTTCCAGCCGTGAGATTTCTTCTGCCCAATATTTTTGCGCCAGATCATACACCCGAACACAAGTGACTTTATTCAGGCAAACAAACATCGCCTTTCCACTAGTCCAAATATCGGAGTAATGACTCACAAAATCTTTGGCAATAGACTCCAATCGTTGCTGGGCTGTCAACAAGTGAATTTCTTTTGCAAATTCCCGTTCCAGTTTTTCTTGCTGGTCAACGTCCAAATCGGCCTGTTCGATGGCGTCTAGAATCCGGTCGGTGATTTCTGGGTTGTGCAGATCAGCGATTTTATCGCCCCTGTTCTCATAATAGAGGGGCACCGTGGCGCCGTCCTCCACCGCCCGCTTGAAATCGTACACTGATATGTAACCACCAAAGGTACGCTCAGTAATGTTGTCATTGGACAGCAGTGGTGTCCCAGTAAAGCCAATACGGGAAGCAGTGGGCAGCAGCGCCATCATGTTGTCGGCAAATATGCCGTATTGGCTGCGATGAGCCTCATCGGACATAATCAAGATATCGTGGTCCGGATAGATCGGCTTCGGATTGGCTTTGTTGAATTTCTGAATCAGGGTGAAAATAAAACTAGGGTTACCGTTCAATTTTTGAATCAGATCCTCACCGCTGGAGGCGATAAACTGGCGAGCCTTGGTTTTGCCCAGCAAACCGCAGTTTTCAAAAGTATCGCTGATCTGTTTGTTTAATTCATCCCGATCAGTAAGCACCACAATGGTGGGGGAACCCGCAAACTTCCGCCGGATTTTCTGGGCCAGGAACACCATGGAATAGCTTTTTCCGCTGCCCTGAGTGTGCCAGAACACTCCCAGACGACCATTCTTCAATTTACGGGCTTCATAGGCTTTCACTGCCTCGTTAACGCCCAAATACTGATGGTTGCGAGCTAAAATCTTGGCAGTACGGCCACCAGAGTGGTCAAACAGGATGAAGTTTTCCAACAGGTCGAGGAAGTTTTCTTTTTTGCAGATACCTCGCAACATTGTTTCCAGCGCTACGCTACCCTGCTCTTGCTCGTTCAGTCGCTTCCACTCATGGAAAAACTCATACTTACTGCCCAACGTGCCCACCTTGGATTCCACACCGTTGGAAAGGATGAGGAAAGCATTGTAGTAGAACAGATGGGGGATAGTGTCCAGATAGTCAGTATAATTGTTGGTATAAGCGTCTTGCACGTCCACCGTGTTCTTTTTCAACTCCACAAACAGCAACGGGATACCATTCACAAAGCCCACAATATCTGTGCGGCGGCGGTAAAGATCGCCGTGGATTTTCAGCTCTTTGACAGCCAGAAAGTGGTTGTTGTCCGGATCCTGAAAGTCAATGACTGTTGCTTTTTTCTCCTCAGCTCTACCATCTGGACGCTTGACAGTGACAGGAATACCGTCCCGGATAAGGGCGTATTTTTCCTCGTTGATCTGAATCAGGGAGGCGGTGGAAAGGTGACGTTCCATTTTCTTCTGAGCTTCGTCCAGCTGGGCAGGGGTGAGCCACGGGTTCAGCCGCTGGAGGGCTTGCCGAAAATACCGGGTGAGCAGGATTTCATGATAACTTGTCCTACCAAAGGTGCCGTTCTTGCCCAGCTTTTCGGTGTTGTAAGCAAAGACCACCTGCCAGCCCAGCTCCTGTTCCAGTAAGTGTCCAGCGCTTTCCTGCACGAGGATATTTTCGGAGTAGTCGTAGCTCATGGAATCACCTCAGTTATTTGCTATACAAAGTAGATTTTCCTTCAAAAAGAATATGATTTCTTCTGCAAAATTCACGCACAATATCAACATACCATTCTGGTGCAATTGGATGAACCAAAACGCCCTCAATAAATCTAGGAATATGAGAAAAAGAAACATCTAATGTTTGTTTGGCATATTTACCAATATTGAGCAATTTCGAAATTGATTTGACCTTTTCTTCAAGTGATTTCTCTGGAAACATTTTTTCTGCTATTTCTAGACTTTTAGGGTTCTCTGAGATTGCGTACCATGCATATATATGTTGTTGATAATCATCTGCTCCTGAAAATTTATAGTGTTTTATAAGCCGAACTTCTTTTTCGTGTTGAAATGCAATGCGCTTTTGGGATAGTGTTTTTAAGTAACCAGATTCTCCTTGTTCAAATGTAGAATCTAAATTATCGGTGTATTTGACATCAATAGTTTTAACATTATCTAACAAACCAACGCTTTCACGTTTTATACTAATTCGAACTGCGCGATTATTATAAGAGTATATTCTCCACATTGCATCGCTCTCTGCAAGGGTGGTCCAGCACTGACAAAATGTTTTATAGTATACAGACCATAACATTAATTTTACATTGATGTCTTCCTGTTGTTCTACATAGTGATTAAAACATAAACATTCTTTGGGATCATCCCACAATTCTGGAAGTACAAACGTAAGTGATTTATTCTGAATCATCCCAACAAAAGTTTCAAAAGGAATGTACCTATACAAGTATTCGTCCAAATTTACACCTCCACTTCTCCGCTCATCAGCTTGGGCAGCAGACGGTCACGGGCTTGCATTGCCGTCTCAATTTGTTTTTGCAGCAGTTCCATTTTACGAAAATACATTTTGGTAGTAGACTGAAAGTGTTCCAATATATTACTGCTTGGCACAATAATGTCCAGAGCATTTAGAATATTAGTGGTCATACTTGGAACCGCAGCCCCAATATTCATAGAATACATATCAAATGATTTGACAAAGAAATAGAGAAATACCCCAATGTTAGGCATTTTCATTTTGGTATAGAACATGGTGTCCACTGTCCAAAAAGCTTCATCGACATAAATAATATTGTTAAGAGAGCCTTTTCGAGGAATAAGAACCGATTCCCCATCATAAAGAACCTGACTACATTTTCGCATAAATCCGCCTGAGCCATAGACGGGAATTAGGCCATCTGGAATGGATTTGTGGTCTTTTCCATACTTGACTTCAACAATATCACCCAGTAGTCTTTTCTTCCACCCCTCCGGCACACCATCCACGATTTTGGTGTGCTCATGGCCGGGGAAACGCAGGTCTACAAACCATACTTTATACAGCCGCTGGGCTGCTTCTTCCAGCAGTTTGATCTGCTTTCGGTTGTTCTCGATGAGGTCATCATAGGCGGAGAGAATAGTTGCAATCCGGCGCTGGATTTCGATTGGTGGGAGGGGGATAATTAATTTTTTTATATCAGATGGGCTTATATTTGCCTGATTTGCTGCACCACCTGCCTTACTGGCTAACGCAATTTTTATTTGCTCTTGAGAAAGAAAGTAATAGACATAATTTATATCACAAGAACCTTCATTTTTTACTGTAATTTTTCCAACTCGTTGATTCAGCAGTGATGGTATATTGTATTTTACACGAGCAATTCGTCCTACAACCGATGCCATTTGATTTATATGTGAACCCGTTAATGCAATTAAAACATCATTATAAGTAAGAAGATACTTTTGGTTTAACTTGGCAATTTCATTCGGCACATAAGATAAATCTTCTAAAGTTACATATGGGGGAACAATATTCTTTATCTTAATAACTGGAATACCGTTCTCTGAAAAATCCTTTGATTTAAATGCAAATCCAGACAAAATATCTATATAATCACCAAGCAATACATAAGGGTAACTCACAGCCCCATCTCCTCCCAATTCTTCGAGATGGTTTCCATCAGGCGATTAGACTCCTCCTGCAAGGAAAGCAGCTCCTTGTGGATCTCGGTCATGCGCTCGTGAAAATCCACTCCGTTGTCCTCGGTGGGAGCCACGCCTACATAAGCGCCAGGGGTAAGGGAATATCCCTTGGCCTCGATTTCTTCCAGCGTTGCCACCTTGCACAGGCCGGGAATGTCGGCATAGTCACCCTCGCCGAATTTCTCCGTCAGCCAGAGGACCTCTTTGGCGGTCTGGATGAGTTCCTCCAGACCGTCCATGCTCTCCGCATAGGCCGCCTCGATCATCTTTTTCTCTTTTCGGGCAGCTTGAGCAATTTCTTCCTTTGCCTGGGCATTCAGCTGTGTCTTTTTCTCCTCCAGCTTAGCCAGCATAGCAGGGAAATCCCGGCTTGCCAGGGTTTCAGCATACTCGTCCACCAATGCCCGATATTTGTCCGTCTCCCCCCGATACAGCCACACAATGGCGTTTAAGTTCTTGAGCTGCCAGCTGCTCCACTCATTCAGGGTGCGGTCCACCACGGTATAATAGTTCCGGGCATCAATAAACAGCACTTTGTCCCGCAGTTCGTCCTTTTTCCCTTTATCAAAGAACCACAGGGAACATGGTAAACTCTTGGTGTAAAAGAAATTGTTGCCTACGCTTACCATCACATCCACATGGCCGGTCTGCACCAACTTCTCCCGGATATCCTTATCTTTACCCTGGCTGTCAGTGGCAGAAGAAGCCATGACAAAGCCCGCCCTTCCCCGCTCATTCAGGTAAGAGTAGAAGTAGGAAATCCATAAATAATTCGCATTGCCAATCTCTTTATTTTTGTTGACAGAAGGCAGACCAAAAGGCAACCGGCCAGCGCTCTGAGCAGATTCTGCTTTAACCTTATCTACATTGAAGGGAGGATTGGCCATCACATAGTCACAGCAGCCATCCAAGTTATGTGCATCGTGATAGAAAGTATTTGCCTCATCGCCAGATTTGATAATTCCAGTAAGGCCGTGAACCGCTAGATTCATTAAGCACAACTGGGCATTGTATTCCACCTTTTCTTGCCCATAAAAAGTCATGGTATTATTGGCCAGCATACCAGCGTGCTCTACAAAGTCACCGGTCTGGACAAACATTCCACCACTTCCGCAGGCGGGATCCAACAGAATTCCCTGTGTGGGCTCCAGCACATTTACTATCATCTTAACCAAGGACTTCGGCGTAAAGAACACTCCGTCATCCTGGGCGATATTTTTAGCAAATTTATTGAGAAAGTACTCGTAGATTCTACCAATGATGTCGCCGCCGACTTCGTCCAAGGCGCTGTTGTTGAAGATTCGCAGCAGCTCAGCCAGCAGTTCGTCGGAAAACATGGTGTAATCCTTGGGCAGAACCCCGGAGAGCTGTTCACTCTGCTGCTCAACCAGTTCCATGGCGTTGTTCACCACTTCACCTAGGCTGTTCATTACTTCCCCATTTCGGTTGATCAGCCCTGCTGCAACGATATTCTCTGGAAGATCCACAAGATAGGAGTACTGTGCCTCTTTCGGAAGAAACAGTGCGCTTCGGGAGGCAAAATCGCTAGCTTCCACTGGAAGAACCCGGCCATTGCGTACTGGTCGATCTTTCAAAATTTCAGACTCCACTAATTTAAAGCGGCTAAATGCATATCGAAGAAAAATAAGGCCTAAAATAGGCATACAGTATTGATTAGAGGTTAACTTGGAACCGGCCCTAAGCAAATCAGCAGACTCCCACAATTCCGCTTCTAATTTCCGTATATTAATCACAACTTAAAACCCCTTATTCATAATCATAGAATCGCTTAAATCCTATTGTAACAGTCCTTTTATATATAGAGAAATTATACACGATTCTCCTATATTCTGCAACAAATCTGCAGCCACGATGCCCCTTTCGTGGAAATCTTATTTCCTTTTCTCCAATTCGATAATTACTTTCTTAGATCCCGTTCTCCCCCACTCCACTACCTTCCCCGCATTGCTGGCAGGGTGAGTGACATAAGCTATCAAATGAGTGCAGCGCTCCACCATCCAGCGGTTGGCGCGGGAGATCGCAAACCGTCGGGGGACCTTCTCCATTCCCGGCGGGTAGAGACTTCCATCAAAACCAGATGGCAGAACCACTTCTCTCTCTGCTGGGTGGTATGGCAAAAGCATGGTCAATCGCACCTCTGGGCGCTGCTGTTTTGCCTCGATCACCACCCGGGCTGCTAGACGGTCAAAGTTTCCGTAGTGACCCACATAGAAATCTGTCACCCCTTGTCCGATGAGTTGCTCCACGGTCCGTGCAAGTTCCGGGTAGATACTCTCCGGGGCATCTCGGTGCCCGATGAAAAAACAACGATACATTCCTCACACCCCTATTTTACGATATATCCCATACAAGTGTAGCACATTTATCTGATTTAGGATATATCCAACACGATATATCCCACTTTTGGTTACACTAATAGCATCGTAATTACCGGAGGTGGAGAAAATGAACAGCAAGGAGGCTGTGGCACAGCGAATTCAAAATCTCTGCGCAGAGCGCGGAATCGCAATAAACGCCCTGGCCAACTGCTGTGGAATGCCCCCAACTACTATTTACAGTATGCTTGGGGCAAAAAGTAAAAACCCCGGTATCGTGTCTATTCAAAAGATTTGTGATGGCTTGGATATCTCTCTCCGAGAGTTCTTCGATGATCCTCTATTTGAACATCTGGAACCTGTGGTTCAGTGATAAGCCATGAGGAATTATTTGATCCAAATTGGACCATTGACATAATATTGTTGGAACCACTCGCTAGGCGAGTGGTTTTCTTTATAAGATAAAAAAAGAGGGCAGCCAAAGCCACCCTCTCTTCTCCTCCCCGGCAGCCGCCTGGGATCTTCAACCTACTCCCTGCCAGCTGCCCTCCCACTGCTTTTCAAGTGAGCAAGAGAATCACTTCACCTTCCGGTAAAAACTGGCCTTGCTGATCCCCAGATGCCTGCAAGCCTCTGCCGCGGTGATCTCCCCTTTCTTCCACCGAGCTACCATTTCCTGGAACCCAGGAGGTGTCAACGGTTTCCTACCCTTGTACTTCCCCTGCTGCTTGGCAATTTCAATTCCCTCCCTCTGGCGCTGTAAAATGTACTCCCGCTCCAGTTCTGCCACCGCCCCAAAGACAGTGAGCATAAACTTGCCTGTGGGGGTGCTGGTATCAATGGCTTCCTTTTTGGATATGAACTCCACACCTTTGGCTGTCAACTGCTCGATGAGCTCCAGCAGGTCTCGGGTGTTTCGGGCAAACCGGCTGATGGATTCCACAATCACCGTATCCCCACACCGGACATACTCCATCATTTTCTGCAACTGCGGCCGGTCAGTGTTCTTGCCGCTGGCCTTGTCAAGGTACAGCTCCTCCACCCCCAGCTCTTTCATCATCACCTCCTGACGGATAGTATTCTGCTCCTGGGTGCTCACCCGGATATAGCCTATTTTCACAGGTCTCCCTCCTTTCCTATTTCAATAGGGTGGTCCTGTATCATGAGACGTTGCAAAAGCCTGAATCCAACTCTACTGAGACACTGTTTTCCCATCTCACACAGGTGTAGCCTATTGAGAACCCCGCCCACCAGCTCACATCGAGAGGATCTCCAGGAATTGCTGCTCTGTCAAAATCGGGAGTCCCTTGACTTTTGCTTGGATCAGCTTTACCCCCGGCTTCTCCCCACAGATCAGCAGGTCTGTCTTTTCTGTCACGTTGCGTTCAGGGATTGCTCCCAGGCTTGCCAGCTTTCGATGAGCCTCTCTCCGGGTAAAATACTCCAGCTTGCCGGTGATCACCACCACCTTGCCCTCCAGGGGATTGGGTCTTTTACCACAAGGCATCGTTTTTCCGTCGGGGAAAGTCTTGTAAAAATTCTGCATAGTAATCTCCTTTCCAGTTTAGTCCGCTTCCGTGAACACAGGCTCCACGTCAGCGGCATGGACAATGTCCATAAACTGCCGGCCAAACTCCCGGACCTTTTCCGCCTCCTCCGAACCCAAAACCTCAACCGCGTCAAAATGGAACAGGGCATAGGGTTTCCCCTCCCGGCTGGTGGCCTTTTCCAAAGTGATCTTGGTCACCACGCTGCTAAGAGGTGTCAATCGGCTCACTAAGCGAGTGGTGTATTTCAGGAACAGCTTCTTACTGGTCACTGGCACCCGGACCAGCAGGGGGAACACACTGCCCGGCCTCAACAGGAACAGGAGCACCGATTCCTTACAGGCTTTGGCATTGCTCTCCCCGTCCTTGCTGCCGAAGTCGTTGAAGGGACAGTGGGCACAGACCTTTCCGTCTGCGGAAATCAGGCTATCTTTGCTCAGGCAGGTGGGCGGCGTGCCCTCCACAGGGTCCGGGGTAGCCCAATATGCCCGGGGTGTCATGTAGTCCAGGATGATGCCGGTGAGCTCCTTCTCCGCCTCCTCCCCAGACAGCCCTGGGACGGAAAACACGGTGGAACCACCGGAAGGGGATTTGACAAGATCAAAGAGCTGGAAAGACAAGGACTGCTGTTTCAGGTTCTCCTTAATTAGGTCCAGGGCGTTACTGCTCAGGGCCAAGTACCCAGAGTCAGAGGGATTCCAAAGGTCTTCGGGTGGCGCTGCCTCCATGGCTTGGACTTTGGTGTTCATGCGGGTTTTCAGGCTGGTGTTATTCATATTAAAACCTCCTTGTTAGGCCACACTCTTGACGGTAAACCGGCGGTAGGATGTCTGGGTGGCGTACTTTTTGAAGAGCGCTGGGTGCTCGGCCTTTAGCGTCTTGCTGTCCAGCCGCTCCTGGGAGATGCTTTTCCAGATGATCACCCGGTTTCCAGAGGTGCCGGTCTCGTGGTCACCCAGCATCTGCTTCAGCTGATTCTCCGCCTCCTGCTTTTGCTCTGTGGCCATTTTCAGCACCTCACAGGACAGGTCATACTGCTGTAACAGTTCGGCGGCCTTGTCCGGCAGGGCAATTTCAGACTTGGGCACGCTGTCCGGGAACCGCTTCGCCAGGAACTTTGCCGATGCGTTGGATCCATCCAAAGCTGGGGGCACTCCCTTCTCCACGTGTTTCCAGAAGTCCTCTTCCAGGGAAATCAGCATGTGGATCAGTTCCTCATCCCGCTCCACAAACTTCCAGCGAAAAGAGTTGCCCCCAATGAGCACGGCGATGTAGGCTCCCTGGCAGCCGGTCACCGCCATGTAGTGCTGGATTTGGATCATGTACTCGTCCGGGATGGCGTCCTCCCACTCCCCCGCTTTGTAAGCAGAAGCTGTTTTGGCCTCAAAGATGCATGGGCCGTGGGTATCGTCCTCACAGAGCCCGTCCACATTGGCCAGCATGAAGGGGTGCTCCTGGCTCTGGTAGATGACGCTGGGTTTCTTCACTTCAATGCCTGTGCGCTTGGTGAACTCCTCACGGACCAGGGATTCCAGCAGGTTCCCCCAGTAGGCAGCCTCCTCTGCTTCCTGAGAAGGCAGCTGTCCGGTTTTCTCCATCCACAGTTCCACCGGGGACTTGTACCGGCTGATCCCGCAGACCACTGAGGCCGCCGATGCCCTGTTTCCTCGCTTCCAGCCAGTCCTCGTAGGGAAGGTTTTCTGTGGATAGCAAAACATTTGTATTCATGGCATGATTCTCCTTTCTCAGCAGACAGATGGTGCCCAGGTCAGAGTTTGCTCACAGAGCGCTCTGCAAATTTCTCGATGGGCAAGCAGCTCCTCCCGCAGTTGGTCACAGAGGTAGGGACGCAAGGGACCTGCCTCGGGGTGATAGGAATCCACCGCCAGGATCAGGCGGATGGCCAGGTCCTGGTAGAGGTCATCATGCTCCAACCGTGCTGCTTGTAACAGGTTGCGGTAACGGTGGAACACTTTGTCGATGCAGCATAGTTGTTCCTCCACGATCCGGTTGCGTTCGGCAACAGAATATTTGTCTTTCATGATACTTTCCTTTCTGCCCGTGGTTCCCAGAAGGGGCAATAGCCGTTTTCCCGCTCTTCCATAAGGAGAAGACGGGTGCTGGGACGAGCGTTATACTGTGGATTTACACAGTGCTGCCGCAGTCTGAAAAGGGGCAGCACTGACTCTCGGTCATGAGTCCAGTAAGAATAGGCGCAGCAGTCGCAGTGATTTTCCAAAGGCATTCCTCCCAAAATAGAAATGGCCGGGAGATACGCAATCTCCCGACCGAACACTTCCGATTGTTTCGTCATGCTGCCAAAACCAGCTCATAGGCTCGGTCCATCAAAGGATTTCCCTCCATGGTTTTGGCGAAGAGGTTCTCCCGGTAGCTGGCTGTTTCCCGCAGGGGCTTGGCATGGGTGGCGAAGTCGCTGACAGCGTTGATGAACCGATAGGCGTTTTTCCCTACATACTTGAGATCCGGAGCATCGAAGTACCGTTGCTTCATGTCCTCACGGATGCGGGTGATATTTTTCCGGTGGATCTCCGTGGGCTGATCATCCATGGGAAGAAGCTGATCGATGTACTGGAGCACCTTCTGGTCGGAGAGCTTTATCTTGGACAGCCGGGAAACCTCCATGCCCAGCTGACCCATATACTTCTCTGCCAGCAGCAAGGTGTTGTGGGCTTCGGCCATTTTCCCTGCCAGGTCACCCACGTGAATGGTGGACCACACCCGCTTCGCCGAGGAGAGTGCCAGGTTCAAAGTGTTCTGGCATACCACACGGATAGGAGTCATGGCCACCTTGATGGAGCCACTGCCGTCGTGGGAGCTGCTGAACACCAGGTAAGGGTCAATTTGATCCCCTTCGATGATGTACTTATCCGGCAGTTTGGCAAGGAGCCAGATCTTCCTGCCGTTTTGGAGGGAACCTGCGGTCTCGTACTTGACCCCCTCCCCCAGCAGCCCATCGGTAAAGGCAAAAGCTTCATCATTTTGTACCACCCGGTACCGGTCCGTAACCACTCCCAGCACCTGCTGGTCGGTGTCCCGCAAGTTAGCCCGGTAACCTGGAATGGGGGTACCGTCTACTGTTGTGATTTGCTGCTGGATCACCTGCCAATCCAAGCCGGAGAGCCGCAGCGCTTCCTGAGAACTGGGAGCTTCCTCCACCCGAACACCTAATCCATGCCAAGGGGCTTGGCGGACGTAAAACATACTCTCTACATTGGCGGGCATACTTTGTACCTCCTTCATGATTGTTGAAAACGCAAAAGAAGGGCTCCCTTACCAAGGAACCCTTCCTTTACTAAGTGCTATTGACCGTTGTTTGTGCTGCTATCCCCGTCCATTTCAGTGATCCCCTGTATGGCAGACAGCGCTATCGTGACCACCAACAGGACGATTTTAAAAATCTGACCCTTTGACAAATGATCTCCTCCCTTCGCCTTAGGTTCTACAGGGAGAATATATCATTGAGGGTTAGAAGGATACTGTGAAGTTATGGACCTGTTGACAAAAATAAAATATGGGCCGAGAAATCATATTCTCAGTCCATATTTTACCCATTAACATTGCAGAAAAGATGGCTTTGACCATCCTTTTTAGGTTTAATGCCATGGCAGACAAGAGGCATTCTTCTGTGGCTGCGAGAATGCCCCTCTTATGTATTGTGGAAAGATTGTGCTCGCGCTTCATGGCCGCAAAGCTACCTTCTGCCCAAATTTTTCGCTTTCTCATCATGTGTAGGTATTCTGGCGTATTAACCCTTGAATGCCCTCTATAAAACGCTGGATAACAACTGCTGGCCAGAATTTTTCTACGTGCACCAGTCGCATCAAAGCATCCCTCACGAGAAGGGCATTTTTTGCAGATATCTCCCTGAACCTGGTAGCAACGAAGATATTTCCCTGTGGACTGATTACAGTTCAAACGGTGATACACAAGAGGCTGTCCCATTGGGCAAATAAACGTATCCTGCTGTGGATTATATGAAAATCCATATTTACTTGGGTCATTAGGGAAGCGGATAGTTGGGATATAGCCAGTTATTCCTAATAGTTCCAAGCCTCTGTGAACAGCGCCAGTATCATACCCTCTATCCAAAGCAACTTTCTCCATAGAAAGATTCAACTGTTTTTGTTGCCGCTCCAGATGTCGCAGAACCAGGAAGCTTTCTTTTTCATTTGCCGGAAATACATCTACTCCTGTAACAATTCCATGTTTACAATCTACGGTCGCTTCCATGAGGTATCCAACACCTCGTTTATTCCCATGGTGGATATAACCACACTCAGAATCTGTTGTGCTGGTTGTAACCTTTTTAGTGACTGTACGGCTTGGCGGCTTCTTAAATCCCGGCTGTGACGTAAGCTCTTGATCCAGGTCGTCAAGATAACTCAGCATACTCCGTTTGACTTTTACCTCTACATCAACCCAGCTATTTCTGGAAACTTCAGCGGGAATATAGCTGCCATCCGCAGCCATTTCTTTACCGTCTACCAGCCTTTGTTCAATGCAGCGGCGGACCATTTCTAAGAAAATTTGCTCAAATAGGTTACTCTTATTCCATTTACGAACACGTGTCTTGCTAAATGTGGAGTGATCTGGTATTTTCTCTCCAAGTTCATATCCGCAAAACCATCGATAAGCAATGTTCAGTTGAATTTCTTGTACCAGTCGACGTTCTGACTTTATGCCATAGAGATATCCTACCAGCAGCATCTTAAACATACTGACAGGATCGACTGACGGACGGCCATTGGCAGGATAATACGATGCCACTAGGTCATAGATAAAGTCAAATGATATCATCTGATTGATTTTTCGAAGTAAGTGATTTTCGGGAATCAGTTCTTCTATATCCAGAATTAACATACTTATCTGACCGCTCTGTCGTCCCATCATCGTCTATCCCTCCTTGCTAGTATTATAGCATAGAAACGAGATTTATAGATGACTTTGTCAACAGGTCCAGTTATAGACATAAGTTTCTATGTTCCTGTCGCCAGCACCTCAAAATGCCGCGTATCCATCAGCTTCCTAAACCGTTTTCTCAGGCAATAACCGCATTGTTCATCCCCATAAAGAAATCCTCGTTTTTTCAACCTGAATCTTGGATTCCAATTATCAGGTCTATTTAGACCAAGACAATCTATAAACCTCATTTCAGCTAATACCTGCCAATATCATCCCGTAAATTTAGAAAAATAATATAGTATTTCTATGTAAAGGATAGTATAATTGGATCAGTCAGATTCCTGTATAGATATGCTCTCAGGAATGAGGAAATGCTGCTCTAAGTTTTCTGGAGAAAATCCGGCGGGAGCAGTTGGCTTAGAAATTTGTTGTTACATTAGAATCAGAATTTTTTCTGGTTACATGCAACCGTGTATCCCTGGAGACAGGGAACGAGAAATTTGAAAGCCAACTGCTCCCGCCGCCCGTATCCCATACATTGCTCATCACAGATGAATACTTGGAGAGCGCCAATTAAACAATATTTACTGGAGGAAAGGTATGGCAACAGTATCTTTGCAAAAAATAATTGACGGCTTACTTGATAACGACCCAAATGTATCGGATAGCTTAGAGTCTGATAAACGAACTCTCTACCGCAAATTCAATAAACTAATTGAAAAGTTAGGGGCAAATAAAGAAATAATAAAAAATCGCAATCACTATGAATTTTCCGAAACTCAGGTTCCTTTTATAAGAGTTCTGTTATTACAACTCCATACGGGAAAGGGAATCGTGGCTGAATTCGTAAACAAAAAAACACGAAATAAGCGTTTTTCCTCAACAGAGGTTCAGGAGCTGATACAATCTCTGCTGGATGAGGCAGATAGGCAAGGCGCCAGTGAAGATGAGCTGAAAGAAATGATGCAATTCTTTTCACTTATTTTTCGTCTATCTCCTTTGCGCTCGATTGAGTATTGCCATGCTTGCATAGATGCTTTGGCTGCCAATTTATCCGATTTACCTTACACAGGACAGGCAGAATATCTATTACATCTTGAAGATATACTAACTCATGAATTTGTTCTTCGTAGCATCGAGGCCGCTGCAAACTCCTTAACCATCGCAGAATGCCTTGCCGAAGTTAGTGACCCCAACGGTCCATCTCCATATAACGAACATTCGTCTGAAATTGAATTTGAATACACGCAACGAGACCGAGCAGTCCTTGAACTAATTCAAGAAGATGAGGATCTACGGATATATATAGAGAAAAAATTACAAAAACCAGTTGAAGAAATTTTTGCACATGTAGTTTCAGAATAAAACCCACGTGTTTATTTTCCACACCAGTAGTTTTTAGATGTGTGTCCTCATAAAACGTAGTAAGCCCCTTAATGTAGTTCTATTTTCCTACATTAGGGGGTTTTTCTTGTCCTTTTTACTGGTCCAGTTCAAACTGGGATGGCGGTCTTTTTAACTTGGAAGGCACTTCCACATGTTGACAATTCCAGGTGAGATTAACTTTAAACATTTATATCCATCTCTTTTTTCCGAAAAATATCAAAAAACTAGTTAAACTATTAGAATTCAAACCTAAGATTTTGGTAAAATCCATCGTATCTTTGACAAAATAGCCTTTGTTAACTGTCATGTACTTCGTTCCCGGACAATGCTAATATGACTACATCAGGTAACTTTACTCTGTGCTCTAAGGAAATGATCAGTTTTATTAGCCCAGCTAACTTTTGTTTCTACATTTAATGAAGTAGTTGCACTATCTTAAGGGCATGAAAGGAGGCCACGCCAAGTTTAATATTCATCCGACAAAACCGAGCAAAGGTGTTGCTACCTGATCGACTTGCTTAAAAACTGAATAACTAAAAAACGGAATTACATGGCTATGGATTACTGGCTTGATATTTCACCGAAATTCATGGTATTTCCGCGTTAGCCTATCAGGCCCAGTAATGAGATGTCCATTTTTGGTAATGAGATGTCCCAGGCCAATGGGCATCTGCCATATTTCTTTGGGGCAAATTTTGTTGTGAAAGAAGAAACATGGCATGACAAATAATAGTAATTTTATCCTCAAAAACTGTCGTCCAGTGAGAATACTTTTTGGGTATGAAAAAAAGGACTGCCGAGGAGAACGTATCGCTGACAGTTTGCTCATCCGTCGCTCTAAGATAAGCTCTGGTGTAATTTTTGGTCGTCCGAATGACTACTCAACAGATCATTTTGTAGCCATGCCTCAGGGAACAGACGGAAACATCGTAATTATTGGCGGAAATGGAAGTGGTAAAAGCTCAGGTATTGCCTTGCCTACTGTAGCTCATTACAAAGGTCCTTTTTGTGTTACTGACATCAAAGGGGAAATATCCAAGCACTATATGATGCTCTATTACAGTAATCAAGTGACTCGTCCTTACCTCATATTTAATCCAATGGACCCATGCAATCCAGGTTATGATCCTTTTTGGTGGCTGAGGAAGGATAACAAGAACAATTTAATTACAAACCTTCATGACATCGTCATATCATTACTCCCAGACATTCCTAACGATCATCAGCCATTCTGGCGAAAAATGGAACAAATGGTTCTCAAAGCCGCACTGTATTATTTCTATAAGCTAGGTCTGGATTTTATTAGCGCAATCATTGAAACCCTTTCCCAACCAATTTCTGTACTTTACAAAGAAATGGCCAAAAGCCCCGATTGTCAATTACAGATTATGTTGGGAGAAATTTCCGCTATGAAGCCAGAACAGCTAGCAAGCATCGACGCTGGATTGCGAGCCAACATAGAACTTTTTGCCTCAGATCCCTACATCTGCAATGCCTTTCAAGGTAACCGAAAAAAGCTTTTTACATGGGATGATCTAAAAACCACCAATATTTTCTTGTGTATCCCTGAGAACAAAATCGAGGCATGGAGCGGAGCAATTAATCTGATGTATAGCCAGCTGATTCGCTATCTGGAACGGCAACCTGAGAAGTATGGGCAAGGATTTGTCCGGGAAGACCGTCAAGTTCTCTTATTAATGGACGAATTTGCACGGTTTGGGAAACTGGAGCGAATCACCTCAGCCTTATCAACTCTGCGGAGTAAAGGGGTGACCATTTGTCTCATAATCCAAAGTCTTGCACAGCTCGACAAAATTTACGGTACGCATGACCGAGAAATCATGCTAGACAACTGCCAATTCCAGGTGATTCTTCGCGCTAATGATTTGGATACTCAAAAATACCTCAGTGAGAGAATTGGAACCTATGTCGCTCTTCAACGTGGACTCGGTGTCCATTATGACGAGAAAAATTGTCTCACTGGATATAATGAGCAACTTAACGAATCACGGCAGCTGATAATTCAACCCCATGAGTTGGCAATCCTTAAAGATGTGATTCTGCTATCTCCACACGGATTCCATCAGATCCATAAAATCACACCAGAGGAGAGCACTCCTTGGCCATTTATTTTCACATATAATGGCGGCCAAGTTTACAAAACAGCCATAAGACTACACGAAGCACGTAAATCAAAAGAAGGAGAAATGATAATGTCTATTGAAGAAGTAAAAAAGAGAGCCGATGCCCAACTCCGTGATGCTCGTCAAAAGGAGCAGTCGCTTCAACGGAAAGAACTTGATGAACAAAAGCGTAACACAAAACGACTCAACTACCAGATCGGCGATTTGGTCACGCAGTACTTCCCCTCCTTAAAGAATGCGAATCTCAATGGCAACGAGGAAAGTCAGGATTCTCTTCGGAAGTTTGAGGCGATCTTGTACACCCTTTCCATCGAAGATGAACTACTCCAGGAACTGGAAGACCGTGCCGAACAGCTCATCGCCAGCGATCCCAATGATGAATGGAGGCTTTCAAAAGTGCATGAATAAGACATACCCTCACGGAAAGAGTCCACTTATACATTGGGTCACTTCCCACGGGAAAAACGTATTTTATGGCAAACTATCATTCAGAAGTTGAAATGATTAGTCGTGGAAAAGGACGGTCCATATCCGCAGTGTTCAGCTACATTTTAGGGAAGAAAATCCACGACCAGTACTTGGGCAAAACCTACCGTACCAATCGCAAGGATGTGGTAGCCACAAAGGTCTACCTGCCGGAAAACGCTCCTCCAGAGTTTGCTGACCCTCAACGGCTTTGTGATGAAATCAATCTGGCAGAGCGACGATGGGATGCCCAAACTGGCCGGCAGTTCATCAACTCCCTCCCCAACGAGCTTCCTCCTGGTGAGTGGATTCGGATCGTCCGGGAGTTTGTGGAGAACAACTTTACCTCTCAAAATCTTTGCGCAGTTGCCGCAATCCACAGAGGACGCAACTTGGCAAATCCCTCCAAGAACAACCCTCATGTTCACATCATTGTTTCAACCCGAACCCTGGGTCCAGATGGCTTCAGTAAGAAGAAGGACCGGGAACACAACAAAAAGCAATACCTGATACAGTGGCGGGAACAATGGGCAGAGATCCAAAATAGGGCTTATGAACGAAACCAGTTGGACATTCGTATCAGCCACGAATCTCTTGCGGTTCAAGGTAAATTAGACCGGGAACCAACCATCCATCTCAGCCATATGGACTGGCAAAAGGAACAACGAGGTGAGCGAACAGCTGCAGGCAACCGCAAACGGAAGATCCAGGAACGTAACAGGCAACGAGAAAAGGTACCGAAACAGGAGATCAGCCTTGATCGTTCCCGCTGACCGTATACTGCGTGGTTTCAGCCATATATTCTCCCTTCAGGAGGTGAAATCATGACCAAAAGTATCCTGAAGTTTGAAGCCGCCTCAGAGGACGGCTCCACATTCCGAACCACTTTTAAGACAAAGCACGGCCGTATGCTGTACCTGTCCCTGGTCCTTCAGGGAACAACCTGCGCGATCCAGGACTGTTTTTACCTGGACCGGCACCGAAGTCCTGGAAGGCCTGATCTCCAATACAGGCCTCAGAAGTTAAAGACCCTCGTATTCCCGAAAGATACGCTTTTATCTGTGATCCAGTCTGAACTGGACAAGACTTTTTACGGGGTGGAATTCGTCCGGGACGGATCCGCCTGCTTACCCTTGGAAGAGTACCTGAAACACAAAGCGGACCAAGATCAGAAGTACCGGTTTCTGATCCTGGTTGGAGAGGGAGAGCGCCTTCAAGGCCTTCCCATCCGTCTGCGCACCCGACTGAAGAAC
>UQQZ01000039.1 GCA_900543305.1 uncultured Oscillospiraceae bacterium | reverse complement strand
GCGGCAAGCTTGGGCTTTCTATCTCTGGTGAAAAGCCCTTTCTTATTGCCCTGCACCCGCAGCATACTTTGACTGGTGGCAAAATCCGCAAAGTTCCAGGCCTGCTCCCCGATGACGAAATCGTACTGGTCAAACACCCGGTTGTTCATTTTATAATACTCCACCTGGTATTCTTCCGTGTACATCACCGGTGTAATGTCATGGAATCCCATCACCGTATCCGCTCCATACTCTGTGAAAATCACCGGTTTGCCGATTTTCTTCCACTGGTCAAGCTCGCTGCGCAGCGCTTTCTCCGCCCCTTCCAAGTCTGGACCGCCAAAATACCAGCCGTAATACCGGTTCAGGCAGATCACATCGCTGAGCTTGGAAGAACAGTCCGTTTCCGGAGAGGTTGCTATCTGCACGCTCACCAGGGTACACGGCCGTTTCTGGGGGTCCAGTTCCCGGGCCAAAGCATACAGGGGAGCAAAGTATTCATAGGCGCCTTCCGCAGCGGAATCCGGCTCGTTAGCAATGCTCCACATTACCACACAAGCATGGTTTTTGTCCCTGGAAATCAAGTCCCGAATCACTTCTTTGTGGTGTTCTTGGGTCTGGACTCCATGCTCCTTATCAAATGTGCTCACTTTCTGACCATTGAAATTCGCGCCCCCGCCAAATTGCAGATTCAAACCCACTGCGGTGGTTTCGTCTATGACCACAAACCCTTCCTCATCACACAGACGCATCATTTCTTCGCTGTAGGGATAGTGGCTGGTTCGGAAACTGTTGGCTCCCTGCCATCATAATGGACATATCTTTGGTATTCATGGGCAGGTTCATTCCCCGTCCGTTGGGGAAGGTATCCTCGTGCCGGCCATAGCCCTTAAAATAGAAGGGCCGTCCGTTGATCAGGAATTTCGTGCCCTCCACCTTGACCGTGCGCACTCCGTAAGGCAAGGTATACACATCCTCCCCAAACGTGACACGCACATCGTACAAATAGGCGTTTAAGGGCTGCCACAAATGGACGTTGGGAATCTCCAAAACTCCCTGGGTCCCCGATGCTTCCGCCACCAGATGGCCCTCCCGGTCCAGAACCTCCACCCGGCAAGAACCTTCGCCTACCGTTTCCACCTGATAGGTCAACCGGGCGTCGGCACCCTCAACCTGAGGCACTACTGTGATATCCGCAATGTAAGCTTTGGGCGTGGTGTAAATCTGCACCGTCCGGGTGATGCCCGCGTAGTTGAAAAAGTCAAAATTGGGGTTGTTCCGAGGTTTCTTCGAAATGGGACCTCTGCCGCCGCCCATGCCGGACATCATCCCTGTTTCACCGCCTACAGGCAAGGTGGTGTAGTCGATGACATTGTCCACCGCGATGGTGAGCAGATTGTCTTCCCCGTCCCGAAGTTTCTCTGTGATCTCCACCTCAAAGGGCAAGAAGCCGCCCCTGTGCTCGCAAATCATTTCCCCGTTCAGATAGATCTTGGCGTGATGAGTCACGGCGGCGCACCGAAGCAGGATTCGCTGACTCTTGGCAAAAACGGGAAGGGAAATCTTCCGCTGGTAAAATACCCATCCATAGTGATCCCGGAAATCTACCCCCTCCTTCAAGTCATTGTAAGAGGCGGGCACAGGCATGGTCATGGGATCCTTCAGAGGAGAGGCAAACCATTCCTCCTCAAATCCGTGGCCGTCATCCAGTTTAAAGTCCCAAATGCCTCCCAAATCGCTCAGCATGCGGGAAGGCGTCAAAATCGGATATAACATCGCTTTTCCATCCTTTCTCTTTCCTTGCAGCCATTTTTCCAACTGGTTCCCCGAATCTATAGGGGTCTCTTTTTCACAAGATAGATAAGATAATTTTAACCATTTCCCATTTCTTTGTCAACATGGTCCATTGGAATCCCTGCGGGTGCCCCTTCTTTCAGCTTTCCTTCTTCCAGCCTCCACACTTGGTCCATACCCTCCAAGTTGTGGTAGTGGTGGGTGATCATAATGACGGTTTTGCCCTGCATCTGGTTCAGGATCACATCGTGGAGATAGGCGTCGGATTCCACGTCGAAGCCAGATGTGGCCTCATCCAGGATCACTACCGGTGCGTCCTTTAAGATAGCCCTCGCCACTGCCAATTTCTGCTTCTCCCCGCCGGACAACCGGGCTCCGTTGCGGCCGATCTGCGTCTGTTTTCCTTGGGGCATCCGGGGCAGATAGCTTTCCACACCACTGGCTTTTAGGGCATTTTCCAGCTTTTCCGGTGAGGCATCTCCCTGGAGGTCTACATTTTCCAGGATGTTTCCCAGAAACAGATAGGGTTCCTGACTCACCACGGAAAAAAGATTCCGGTACTCCTCCAGAGGGATCTCATTTACAGCCACGCCATCCGCCAGAATTTCTCCAGATCCCGGCTCGTAAAACCGCAGCAGCAAGTTGAGGATGGTGGACTTGCCACTTCCGTTTTGTCCGATGATGGCCACCTTCTCCCCTGGCTCCACGGAAAAATTGATTCCCTGGAGAATGGGTCGGGCCTCCTCGTAACGGAACTCCACATTCCGGAATTCCAGTTTGGGTGGACGACGGGTCAGCTCCTTGGTACCATGATCCGGTTCGGTTTCCATGTCCAGGAATCGGAACAACCGCCGGGCCGAGGGGAAAATCCTGGCAAAATACATTTTCAAGTTGATCAGGGCGGACACCGGCCCCGTCACATAACTGGAATAACTCACAAAGGCGAACACTGCGCCGATTGTCAAGGTCCCCGTGCAGATGAGCCAGCCTCCCAGCAAGTACAGGAGAATGGTCACGCCCCACTCCAGAAGTACCTCCCAAAAGGTATTCCAACCGCCGATCATGGTGGACCTTTTCTGGACTCCCAAGACTTTCTCCTGTTTCTCCCGGAACACCTTGTCCCGGCTTTGAAACAGATCCCACAGTTTGATCTCGTCCACGCCGTTTAAGTCATCCCCAAACCAACGGGAAAAGTCACGGCTGTTTTCTATCATTTCATCCATGGCCTCTTCCTGACGCTTGGACAGGTGACGCACCAAAAGAAATTTTACCGGCACCATACAGAGGACAATCAAGGCCAGTTTCCAACTGATCAGGAACAGCCCGATGAGCCCGCTGATGATTCGGAACACATAGCTGACACTGAGCACCGTGAACCGGTCCGTGATGGAGGAAACCTGGGACACGTCCATTTGAAGAAAGCTGAGAATTTCCGCGCTGTTTTTGTCTTCAAAATAGCTCTTCTTTAGGTGCAGCAGCTTTTCAAACACCTGATGAAAAATGGTGTAGTAGGAGGCATTGTGAATGTCCGCGAAGATTCTGGTTTGCAGCAGGTCGATGGCCTGGTTGCCGATGACCAGCACCCCCAAGAACAGAGCAGAGGCAGCGATCACCGCCATGTCCTGCTCCATCATGCCCTGATCCGTGATCTGTTGAATCACCAGAGGCTGGAGAAATCCAATGGCGGTGGACAGGATCAGCGTCAACCCCACGATCACAAATGCCCCTTTGTAGGGCAGCAGGTAGCGGAAAATCCGCAGCAGAATGGGTTTGGTATCCGATTTCATGGGGCAACACTCCTTTTCTCAACTCCGGCTCTAGGGAAAAACTCCTGTTTTGGGCAAGGAAAAAGGGATGACGTTTCTCACGGCATCCCTTTCGGCCAAAAAGAAAAATCGCTCTTCTAACGGCCAGCATCTTGAAACTTACTTAGGCATTAATCCAATAAGGGTCCACCCAATAGCCCTGAGTTTCATTCCAGCGGCGATACTGTAATCTTCCATTGTACATGCGAAACTTGACTACAATTACATCCGCCAAAGGCATAATTCCATTGTCCATCTAAATCCCTCCTATTCTTCGCGAAGTTGATATCCTTGATCCAGTAAAACTTCTACTGTTTCTTCGGCCAAGGGAATTACATTGCCTGATTCTGTTAATATTTTATAACTTCCATCAGAGCACCGAATAATAGTATCATTTGAAATATCGATTTCAAATCCTCGCCCATTTTCACCGGCAAAATCAGAAACTGGCGGGTTATAGGAAGGCTGCAACACAAACACATAGCTTACAAAAAACAGCGCTACGGACACTGCAAGTATTGCCAGCCGGTTCCAAAAAACAGCTTTACGGACGGGCTGGGTCAAATACCGAAACCGTTCCACCATGATCTGACCCTTCTTCTTGGAAAACAAACGGGCCGTCACACTGGCAAGTCCCTTTGTCTCCCGCCGCGCAGGCTGTTTGAGAAATTGCAGGATCACCGTCAGGTATCCCTCTTTTTCCCTCTTGGAAAAATCTTCCGCCACTGTCAGGTCACACTTGATCTCTAGGATCTCTCCCACATCCTGCCGCAACAGGTATACCACCGGGTTCCACCAGAAAATGCAGCAGAACAAACAGATCAAAAACTTGACTGCTAAGTCATGATTACAAAAATGTGTGTACTCATGTTTCAATATGAAATAAAGCCCTTCCTCTGTATAAGTCCGCTGAGGAAGCAAGATGCGCTTTTTCAATATTCCAATGCCCATGGGAATTCCCATTTCCGGACAAAGCAACACTTTTACCGGCAAATTGTAACGGGCCTCCTTTTTGACCTTTTCCAATACGCCATCAGCCAAAGGAGTGCGATTCTGTTCAAACCGGGCAAGTTTCCTTCTTCCCATAAGATATCGAACCAGGAAAAGAACCACCAAACAGATTGCTCCGGTAACCCATACCACTGTGGCCAAATCCAGAATATGGAACGTCACTTGTCCCATCTGAAACTCTTCGTGCTGCACTATTTGAAAGAAATCGGAGTATCCATACTCCAACCCGATTTCCTGCACAAAGGGAAATTCAAAAGGAAATGTCATCCGAATCCAGCACAGAGCGTAGAAAAACAATAAGGTGGACACACCAAAATTTCGGATAAATGCCGATTTTTTACGCAACCCATGAGCTAAAAGGATCAGCACCGTACTGCACAGTACCGCCATAAAAAAGGAATATACGGTAACTGTCACGGTAATCAATCCTTATTTTTGTAATCCTGTAAAATCTCCTCCAACTCTTGGATTAAATTCTCCTGATCTTTCGAGTCAGATTGCGCCGCCATAGCGACTGCTGCTTTTGCGAACAATTCTGCATTCACCCCACGGCTCGCCGCCAACTGTACATAATACTCTTCCTTGGTGAAGGCACAAGAAAATTTCCGGGCATACTGGGTGCCGTACCGCACCATTCCACAGGGAACAATGGCCCCTTTCTTCTCCAAAGAACGAAGCATAATACGCAAATAACTGTCGCTCCAAGAATGCTCCTTGCACAGTTCCAGCATCTCATTGCTGGCCAGCGGTTGGCCGTACTCCCAGAGGAAGTTCATCAACTCTTCCTCTCGTTTCGTCAAAGAAACGATCTTCATGGTCAATCATCCTTTCTCAACGTATTCGGTAAATGGGGTATATCCGGAAGAATTTCTCTTCAAATGTACTAGTTATTTCCCCCCATATCTCCCCATTTTTCATCTTCTTGTGATTATCATACTTCAAATATTAGTTTTTGTCAATTGTTTTTTGAGTTTTATTTTTGCTCTTATTCTATAATGAAATTTGTTCTCTTTCTGTTTTTTCCAGGCTTTCCATTGAATTAAGGGTTACTGAGAAAAGCCATATAACCGCTGTGAAGGAAAGACCTTTAACCTAGTTTTTACAAAACTCTCTGTAACCGTACCTCTGTGCTACCATACAGTTTCTTTGTATAAAGGAAACAGTTTCTAAAAGGATCTTTTGGAAAAAGAAACAGAAAAATCGGACCGACAGCACTGCCGGCCCGATTCTGAGGTAAACTATGAAAGGACGAAAACCCTTATACTCTGTTTTTGGAGCTGTTGGAAAATGCCATATCCTCCCGGGCTTTGTAACGGCGGCCCCGAGGCATGGATTTTCCCCGCCTTTTTGCCCAGCGGTATAACAGCAGTCCTGCCATTACAAACAGCAGGATCAAGACAAATCCCACCACGCACAGCAACGGCGATGAAATGATTTCTTGAGACACCGATGCAGACATTTGGGACGCAGAACGTCCGGCTTCCGCCGCCTGTTCCACCGCAGCCACTGCCGCCGCTGGATCCGCTTGCGCCTGGGTGATCATGCTCAACGTCATCACCGTTGTCATGGTAATCACCAATGCCAACAGGAAGCTCAAGAAATTTCCAAGTGCCCCGCGCTTCATCCCGCTACACTCCTTTTCCCTTGCCTTTCTCCGTGAGAAAGGTAACACTTTCATGACAAGTGTTACAAATTGGTTACATTATAGCAAAGGTGGAAATGGATTGCAACCGGATTCCCGATTATTCACAAACTGTTCACAGGTGGCTACAAAATATAGGGGATTTCTTGGAACTTTTTCAGGGAAACCACAAAATATCAGCGAAATAAGGTACACTCTCCGCTTTCCCGATAATAGCGGATCCGCTTTTCGATTTCCTCCCGGGGACATTCAAAATACTCCGCCAGACACCCGATACAAAGATATTCTTCCGCCCCTCGCCACACCAGCTTGCGGTAGATGGCAATGTCGTCGGATCCCAAAGGGCCTCCGCATTTTTTACAGGTCTTGGTGTAGGCCATTACCGCCTCACCAGCTTGGCACGGAACACCAGGCATCCATGGGGTTCCACTATACCCGCATACCGCTCGAAGAATTTGCCTTCCACTTCATGGGTCCAGCAGTTGTAGAACTCCAGTCCCACCCCGGCAGCGGCGGGCAACCCCAGATCCCAGAATTGGAGAGACATCTCATTGCGTTTGTCCCCAAAATTGAACATGCCGATTCCCAAAGACCCGTCAGACATGGGTTTCACCAGGGCGAATACCTGGTCTGGATTGTTCCACTGGCGAATGCAATAGGGTCCCCGGCACTCGATATCCTGATTGATGGCAATCACGTCCCGGTTGGACAAGGTCTCCCGGGTCACTTCACTCATGGAGCGAATATCGCAGCCAATCATAAGGGGAGAATTCATCAGCGCCCACAAGGAAAAATGCGTCCGGTATTCCTCATCGGTACAGCCGCCTAAGGCGCCAATGTACTCGTTGTTGCTTCCTCCATGCATCCCCACGACCAGCATGTCCAAATCGTTGTGGCAGAAGGGCCCGGAATAGGGCGTCTTATCCAACTGGGACAAAACTAGATCCTGAATAGAGGGCCAGCTATCCTGGATATCTCCGGTGGAACGGAACAACTGGGCACCAGATCCCTGAATCCACTGATGAACTTGATCGGTTCCCCAGTTACAGGCGGAAAACAGGATATCCCGCCCACAGTTGCGCAGGGCAAGGGACATGCGCTTGTAAAGCATTTCCCCATCGGCGTGACGGGGCCGGTAGCAATTGTCATACTTCAGGTAATCCACGCCCCAGGAAGCAAACGTTTCCGCGTCCTGAAACTCGTGTTCAAAACTGCCAGGATAGCCGGCGCAAGTATGGGTACCGCAACAGGAGTACATGCCAAACTTCAGTCCCTTACTGTGGACATAATCAGCCACCGCCTTCATGCCTTCGGGAAACTTTTCCGGATCCGGCACCAACCGGCCCTTTTCATCCCGCTGTTTCAGGCTCCAACAGTCGTCGATCACCACATATTCGTAACCCGCGTCTTTTAGGCCACTGTCCACCAGGACATCAGCGGTCTGACGGATCAACGGATCGTTGATGTTCCATGTGAAGGTGTTCCAGGAATTCCACCCCATCGGAGGGGTCATCCCCAAATATGGATTTTGCATTTGCTTCTTCCTCCCTTATTTCACATCCGCCTCTAGGGCGGTTTTTCACCATTCTAGGCCGGGAGCGTGGAAAAGTCAATGGGCTTTTTTCGCCTAAAACAAAAAGGACAGGCCAAACAGCCTGTCCTCTTCTTCCGGATGGAAAAACTTACTTCAGCTCGACTTCTGCGCCAGCCTCGGTCAGCTTGGTCTTGATAGCCTCAGCGTCGTCCTTGGAAGCGCCTTCCTTGACAGCCTTGGGAGCCTCGTCAACCAGAGCCTTGGCTTCCTTCAGGCCCAGACCGGTGATTTCCTTGACAACCTTGATCACGTTGATCTTGTTGGCGCCAGCAGACTTCAGGATAACGTCGAACTCGGTCTTCTCTTCAGCAGCAGGAGCAGCAGCAGCGGGAGCAGCCACAGCAACAGCAGCGGGAGCAGCAGCGGAAACGCCGAACTCTTCCTCCAGAGCCTTAACCAGCTCAGAGAGCTCCAGAACGGTAAGGGACTTAACTTCTTCGATCAGATTGGTGACCTTCTCAGACATGATAAAATACCTCCATATTAAGTGTAATACGCAATAGAATAATGGTGCCAGGGGTGATTACCCCGGCATAAGTCAGGCGGCTGCCTGACAGATAACACTTACGCACTCTGCTTTTCGGCAATCGCGTTGAGGGCGATAACCAGGCCACGGATGGTTCCATTGAGCACATTGGCAAAGCCCTGGATGGGAGCGTTGAACCCGCCGAGTACCTGAGCAATAAGGACCTCCTTGGGGGGCAGCTTGGCCAGTTCGCCGATGCTGGCTGCGTCGCAAGCCTCACCGTCGATAAAGCCGGCTTTCACCGTGAAGTTCTCATTGTCCTTGGCATAGTCGGACAGGATCTTGGGAGCGTCCACATATCCGTTTTCGCTGTAGGCGATAGCGGTGGCGCCATGGAGATGTTCCTCCAGGCCGGTGATGCCTGCCTCCTGGAAAGCCAGGTTCAACAGGGTGTTCTTCACAACCTTGTACTCACAGCCAGCTTCACGCAGCTGCTTTCTCAGCTTGGTGTCCTTTTCCACCGTGATGCCTTCATAGTTCACCAGCACGCCCACGTTGGCCTTCTTGAAGTCCTCGACCAACTGTGCAACCTGCTGTTTCTTCTGTTCCAAAATCTTCTCGCTGGGCAAATTTTTTCACCTCCGGATCGTGAAATAAAAACGCCTTTCCGGGCAATACCGCGGAAAGGCGTAATCAAGCAAATTTCACGAAGACAGGATACAAACCATTCAGCTTGTTTCCCCCAGGTTTCCCACCCGGTTCTCGTTTCAATCGCTTGTCTTTCCTCGGCAGGCCGGACAAAAACCGTTTATAAACCTGCTGTCTTTGGATGGACAGCTTTATAATTATAACAAATGTGTCAGGCTTTGTCAAGCCCAGAGTTTCCCCTTTAGATGAACTTGGCAGGGTTGATCTTCACGCCGGGGCCCATGGTGGCGCTAACCACGCAGGAGCGCACATACTGGCCCTTGGCAGCGGCGGGCTTCGCCTTGACGATAGCGTCCATCAGAGTGTTGAAGTTCTCCTGGAGCTTCTCCACGCCGAAGGAAACCTTGCCGATGGGGCAATGGATGATGTTGGTCTTGTCCAGACGATACTCAATCTTACCAGCCTTGGCTTCGGTGACAGCACGAGCGATGTCAGGAGTCACAGTGCCGGCCTTGGGGTTGGGCATCAAGCCACGGGGACCGAGCAGACGGCCCAGACGGCCTACCAGACCCATCATGTCGGGAGTGGTGATCAACACATCAAAATCCATCCAGTTTTCGGACTGGATCTTCTGAACCATTTCTTCAGCGCCCACAAAATCAGCACCAGCCTGCTGGGCAGCCTCAATGTTGTCGCCCTTGCAGATGGCCAGCACACGCACGTTCTTGCCAGTGCCGTTGGGCAGCACGATGGCGCCGCGGACCTGCTGGTCGGCATGACGGCCGTCAACGCCCAGCTTCACATGGAGCTCGACAGTCTCGTCGAACTTGGCCGTACCGGTCTTGACGCACACATCGAGAGCCTCCGCCGTGTCATACAGCTTGGAGCGGTCGATGAGCTTGGCGCCTTCCACATATTTTTTACCGTGTTTCATTGTTTCTTTCCTCCAGTGGTAAATATCGGATTCAAAGATTTCCTCCCACCCGGGAATTAATCTACTACTTCGATCCCCATGCTGCGGGCAGTGCCGGCGATCATGCTCATGGCACTCTCAACGGAAGATGCGTTCAGGTCGGGCATCTTCTGTTCGGCAATCTTCTGCACCTGCTCGCGGGTGATCTTGGCGACCTTCTTCTTATTGGGCTCACCGGAAGCCGTCTCAATGCCGCAGGCCTTCTTGATCAGAACAGCGGCCGGAGGAGTCTTGGTGATAAAGGTGAAAGAACGGTCAGCGTAGACCGTGATCACGACAGGGATAATCAAACCCACGTCGTTCTTGGTACGCTCGTTAAATTCCTTGGTAAATGCCATGATGTTCACACCATGCTGACCAAGCGCGGGGCCGACAGGCGGCGCCGGAGTCGCTTTGCCGGCAGGGATCTGGAGCTTGATAAAGCCCGTAACCTTCTGAGCCATTTGTTTGCACCTCCAAAATTCGTGGTGGATAACGACACGGCCGTGCTTTCAGATTTCAGCCGTATCTCCCACAGGGGCTGAGCCCCTCGCGAAAAAGCGGAATTTCCGCTTTACTGCCTAACTTTCTTTCTTGCCACGGAGGCCATCGGTCATTCGCTGCCCTCCGCCCTGGGATTAGTCCACAGGTTCTGCCTGGTCCAGTTCCAACTCCACAGGCGTCTCCCGGCCAAACATGGAAACCATCACGCGGATTCTGTTCTTCTCCACGTCCATTTCCTCCACCGTGCCCACAAAGCCCTCCAAGGGCCCGTCCACGATGTTCACCGAGTCTCCTACCTTGTAGTTGACCTGAATCTCCCGCTGTTCAATACCCAGCCGGGCCACCTCGTCCTCCGTCAGCGGGATGGGCTTGGAGGAGGGTCCCACAAAGCCGGTGCAACCGCGGATGTTGCGTACGGCGTACCAGGACTCGTCTGTCATCACCATTTTCACAATGACATAGCCGGGGAAAATTTTCCGTTCCACTTCCTTGCGCTTCCCGGAATCGGTGATTTCTGTCACCTTTTCCGTGGGCACTCGGATCTCCTGGATCAAATCCTGCAACTGGCGGTTCTCCACCGTCTTCTCCAGGTTTGAGGCCACTTTGTTCTCATACCCGGAATAGGTGTGCACCACATACCATTTTGCTTCTTCTGCCATCTGCTACCTCCGCTTTCCAGTGACTTTCGTCACCCGGCCACGTCCATCACAAGCCCCAAGAGGTTCATGAACACGGTATCCAGCAGGAAGACGAAAATGGTCACCACAATAATGGTCACCAGCACCACGCCGGTGTTCTTAAACGTCGCCTTGGGAGTGGGCCACACGATCTTCTTGATCTCGCCCTTGCAGTCGCGGAAGAATTTTGTTACCCGCTTGAAGAACCGGACTAGGGCGTTAGGCTTTTTCTCCGCCTTTTTTACGTTTTCCGCCATGTCCTCGCTCCTTACTTGGTTTCCCGGTGCAGGGTGTGCTTCCGGCAGAACCGGCAGTACTTGTTCATCTCAAGCCGGTCGGGATCGTTCTTCTTGTTCTTCTTCGTGTTGTAGTTCCTCTGCTTGCACTCGGTGCAGGCCAGCACGACTTTCACTCTCATTTTGTTCGGCACCTCCCGTTATACGGAAAAAATTTGGGGGTTTTCACCCCAGCCTCCCTCAAAAAACAGGCACAAAAAAAGAACCTCTTTTCCGAGGTGCTAACAGTATAGCACAAGAGGTCCTTTCTGTCAAGGGAATTTCCCGGGCTTTTACCGGTGGGCGTCCAGCTTGGCCACCACTTTTTTCTGCTTCTTTTTCTTTTCGGGTTTGATTTTCCTGCCCCGGAGTTTTCGGGAATACTTCATGCTTTTCTGAAGCTCCTCCCCCAGTTGCTCCCGGACTTTTTCAAAAGCCCCGTCGCTGAGGCCGTTGAGCAAGGTGAAGGTCACAATGGAGCGCACGTCCATGTCACCGTTCTTATACATGTCGTCCAGAAGGGCGCAAAGTTTCTTCATGGCATCCCCTCCAGAACGCTTCTGGGCCAGTTCCTCACACAGGGGCAGCACATTCTCTTTAACAAAGGTCACATACCGCACCTGACCGTACAAGATCCGCTCTTCGTTCATGGCGTCCTTCAGTTGGGGGAAAAGATTCACCAGCCGGTTGAGGAAAAACAGGGGGTCTACACTGCGATCCTCGTCCTTGCCCCGATGTTTCTTCTGCTGCTGGACCAGCGCCACCCGCTTGGGCCCCTGAACCACTTCCAGAAAGTCCGCCAGGATGCTTTCCGCATCGGAACGGGTGCCCTCCTGGGGATCGAACAGCCACAGGGAAAGGCCCTTCCACTCTCCGGGCAGGCCGTCTTCATCCAAGGTGGTGGAACGCAGCTGGAACCGCTGCTGTTTTTCGTCGTACAGAAGGCTGTATGCCACCTCGTCGGTGGAAAACATCACCGCCTGGCCTGCAGGATCTTCCATAGGGGTGGCTTCTCCAAACCCCTGCTGGGAAAGCTCTTCCTGCAAACCGTTTTGTATCAATGCAAAGGCGTTAAACTCCAAAATGCGATCACTCCAAAAAACCGTGTTTGGGTCATAGTATACCATGGGCCAAGGGAAAAGTCTATCTTTTTTTCCATCCCTCCGCCAAAGAAACCGGGGAAAAGAGTTGCGAAATTCCCTTTTGCATAGTATAATATTGAATCGAGTCTGCCTCCGCTTTTTCGGGGACATGGACCTTCCTTTCAGAACGGTCCCGGGACTTTCCGGTTTTACTCTGCCCAGTTTGAGGGAAAAGCATGGGCTTTCCCCTTGTCAATACAATTTTAATAACCATGGGGTGTGATCGCTATGAGCAGCAGCGGCAAGCTGAGTTTGGCTGTGATCTTCGGGGGCGTTTCCTCAGAACACGAGGTCTCCCGGATGTCGGCCACTTCGATTTTGGAAAACCTTTCTCCGGAAAAATATGACGTACACATGGTGGGCATCACCAAAGAGGGCAAGTGGCTTCTTTACACCGGCGACGTAAAGGAAATCGTCAACGGCGCTTGGGAACAGGGTCCTGTGGTTCCCGCCTTCCTCTCCCCTGATCCCTCCGTTCACGGCCTGGTGGTCCTCCGGGATACCGGCGCCGAAACCATTCCTCTGGACGTAATCTTCCCCGCCCTCCACGGCAAAAACGGGGAGGACGGCACCATCCAGGGACTGTTCCAGCTTTCTGGAATTCCCTATGTGGGATGCAATACCCTTTCCTCCGCAGTGTGCATGGACAAGGCTGTCACCCACACCCTGCTTTCCGCCGCGGACATTGAACAGGCCCATTACCTGTGGTTCTACGCCGACCGCTTCCCAGCGGCTGCGGATACCATTAAAAATAAAATCCGCGCCCGGCTGGATTTCCCCGTATTTGTAAAGCCCGCCAACGCAGGCTCTTCCGTGGGCGTCAGCAAGGTAGAGCGGTATGAGGATCTGGACGCCGCCATCGAAAAGGCAGCCCGGGAAGACTCTAAAATCATTGTGGAAGAGGGCATCCGGGGCCAGGAAGTGGAATGTGCCGTTTTGGGCAACCGGGACGCTCAGGCTTCCTTAGTGGGAGAAATCGGCGCTTCCGCTCAATTCTACGACTACGACGACAAGTATATCAACGGTACCAGCCAGCTGTATATTCCCGCCCGGATCGACGAGGAAGTGGCGGAAAAAATCCGCCAGGTGGCTGTGCGGGCTTACCGGCTTCTGGGCTGTTCCGGCTTGGCCCGGGTGGACTTTTTTGTCACCGAGGGAGATCACCGGGTGGTTCTCAATGAGATCAATACCCTGCCCGGCTTTACCTCCATCAGCATGTACCCCAAACTGTGGATGGCCAAGGGTCTCACCTACGGTCAGCTGCTGGATAAACTTGTGGACCTGGCTTTCCAGAAAGCCAACGCCTAAACGGACCTATTTGTTTGGAAAGGGGTTTACCTTATGGATAACCGGCCCATCGGTGTGTTCGATTCCGGCCTGGGAGGGCTCACCGCCGTTAAACAGCTGGAAAAAGTGCTGCCCGGGGAAAGCATCGTCTATTTTGGTGACACGGGCCGGGTGCCCTACGGCTCCCGGGACCGACGTACCATCCAGCGCTACGCCCAGCAGGACATGGCCTTCCTGCTTTCCCAAAACGTCAAAGCCGTGCTGGCCGCCTGCGGCACGGTCAGCTCTGTGGCCCGCAGCGTGGGGGAATCCCTCAGCGTCCCCTACATTGACGTGATTGTTCCCTGCGCTCGGGCCGCTGCTGCCGCCACCAAAACCGGCAAAATTGGAGTGATCGGCACGGCGGCCACCATTGCCAGCGATTCCTACCGGAAAGCTTTGCTGGCAATCAATCACAAGTATGAGGTGTTCCCCCAAGCCTGTCCTCTGTTTGTGCCCCTGGTGGAGGCGGGTTTTGTCTCTCCTCAGGACGAGGTGACCCGGCTGGTGGCGGAACGCTATCTGGCCCCGGTTCGGGCTGCCGGAGTGGACACCCTGATTCTGGGCTGCACTCACTATCCCATTATCAGCGCCACCATCGCTTCGGTGATGGGCAAAGGGGTCCGGCTCATTGACAGCGGCCGGGAAGCCGCTTTGGCCTTGGCACAGGCCCTCAAAGAAAACGACCTGCTCTGCCAGCAGGGAACCCCCCGGCACGTCAGCTATTACGTCACGGACACGCCGGAAAATTTCATGAACGTGGCCGAGCTTTTCCTGGGCCACAGCGTGGAAGGCCGCACTGAGCGCATCGATATTGAGCGCTATGGGGCCTGACCCGGAAAGGATCTTTGCATGCTGAGAGAAGACTTCGACATCAACATCATCGGGCGCCAAGCCTACGAAAACGACACCGAGGAAATCTCCCTGAATACCACCGGCACCTATACCCGAAGGGGCGGCGCCTGGTTTATCGCCTATAAGGAATACGACACGGAAGATCCGAAGATCTCCTATACCTCCGTGCTGAAAGTCGAGCCCGGCAAAGTTACCATGATGCGCGCCGGATCCTCTACCCGATTGATCTTGGAACAGGGGAAACGTCACCTTTGCCTGTACGATACTGGCTACGGAACCCTCACGGTAGGCGTCTTTACCAGCGAGCTCCGAGAGGAGCTGGGAGAACAGGGCGCTTTCCTGGATATTCGATACACCTTGGACATCGATTCCAATCTGTCCAGCAGCAACGAAATTACCGTTGAGGTTAAGCCCCGCGGCAAGACGGAGCTTCCCTGATCAAATGAAAGGATGAAAAAACATGTCTCAACTTGTCACCATCGCCACCGACCAGCTGCGGGAAGCCCTGGAACAGGCCATGAAGAAGGCCATGGAAAAGGGTCAGCTTCCTCAAGCTGATCTTCCCGCTTTCGCCCTGGAAGTTCCCGGAGACCGCTCCCATGGAGACTGGGCCTGTAACGCTGCCATGGTGGGCGCCCGGGCTTTCCGTATGGCCCCGGTAAAAATCGCCCAGGCCATCCAGGAAAATCTGGACCTGTCCGCCACTTACTTTCAGTCCTGTGAAATTGCCGGTCCCGGGTTTATGAATTTCACCTATGACAATCGGTTCTACGGGGAAGTGCTCCAGGACATTCACAAGCTGGGAAGCGCTTACGGCCGTTCCAATTACGGCCAGGGCAAACGGGTTCTGGTGGAATTCGTCTCCGCTAACCCCACCGGTCCCATGCACATTGGCAACGCCCGGGGAGGCGTACTGGGCGACGCCTTGGCTTCCGTACTGGATGCTGCCGGCTACTATGTGGAACGGGAATTCTACATCAACGACGCCGGCAACCAGGTGAACAAGTTTGGCGCTTCTTTGGAAGCCCGGTACCTCCAGATCTACAAGGGAGAAGAAGCCATTCCCTTCCCCGAAGACGGCTACAAGGGCGCGGATATCATCGAGCATGCCAAGAACTTTGCAGCGGAATACGGAGATCAATATGTGGATGCCTCCCAGGAAGACCGCCGGGCCGCCTTGGTAAACTATGCCCTGCCTAAGAACATCCAGGGCCTCCACGACGATCTGAAACGCTATCGGGTGGAGTATGACAACTGGTTTAAGGAATCCACCCTCCACGAGAGCGGCGCTGTGGGCCGGGTGGTGGAACTTCTGAAGGAAAAAGGCGCTACCTATGAGAAGGAAGGCGCCGTGTGGTTCCGAGGTGAAGCCTACGGCAGCGAAGATTTTGTGCTGGTCCGTTCCAACGGAGTTCCCACCTATGTGGTGCCGGATATTGCCTACCACTATGGCAAACTGGTCACCCGGAACTTCGACATGGCCATTGACGTGCTGGGTGCCGACCACCACGGCTATGTGCCCCGGCTGAAGGCTGCCCTCACCGCTTTGGGCGTAGATGCCTCCCGGCTGCAGGTGGTGCTCATGCAGATGGTTCGTCTGGTGCGGGACGGGGAAATTGTCAAGGCCAGCAAGCGCAGCGGCAAGGCTATCACCTTGGTGACTTTGCTGGAAGAGGTGCCTGTGGACGCGGCCCGGTTCCTCTTTAACTCCTACGAAGCCAATACCCGAATTGACTTCGACCTGGATTTGGCCGTTCAGCAGGATTCCCAGAACCCGGTTTACTATGTCCAGTATGCTCACGCCCGGATTTGCAGCATCTTGAAAAACCTGGCTGCCGACGGCATTACCCCCCGGGACTGCACGCCGGAGGAACTGGCACTGCTCACCGCTCCCGAAGAGCTGGAGCTGATCCGCTATCTCTCCTCCTATACCGGGGAAGTCACCAACGCGGCCAAACTGCTGGATCCGGCCAAGATCACCAAGTATGTGATGAACCTCAGCACCCTGTTCCACAAGTTCTACAACACCTGCCGGGTCAAGGGTTCCGACGCCTCGTTGACCGCTGCACGGCTTTTCCTGTGTACCGCAACTCGGACGGTTTTGGAAAACGCCTTGGAGCTGTTCAAGGTCACTGCACCGGAAAGCATGTAATCCCCTTAAAAACATCAGAAAACCCGCGTCCTTGGGAAAATTCCCGGACACGGGTTTTTATATTTGCCAATGTTTTATTGTGCCGTTTCCTTCCATCGTGCCAGAACGTTTTCCACTTGCACCGGATCCAGCTGTGCAAACGGAATACGGGGTTGAGGATCCGTATAGGGGGAGATTTCCTTTTCCAGCCAGTACACATCCAACCAGCGGCCCAGCTTGTAACCTGCTTTGTGGAAGCATCCTCCTTCGTGAAATCCCATGGCCCTGTGCATGGCGATGCTGGCTGCGTTTTCGCCGGTGATACATCCGTACACCGTCCGCACTCCCTGGAGCCGCAACAGCTCAAATAGGACCCGGTACAGCCCAGGTCCCAGACCTTTTCCGCAGGCTTCCGGGCAAAGGTACACCGTCAGTTCTGCCCCCCATTGGTAGGCGGGACGGACTGCATAAGGATGGGCGTAGGCGTAGCCCAGAATCCGTTTTCCTTGCTCCAGAACAAGATAGGGGAAACCTGCCAAAGTTTCCTTGATCCGGCGGGCAAATTCTTCCTCAGTGGGCACCTGATACTCAAAGGACACAGTGGTGTTTTCCACATAGGGGGCGTAAACCTCCAACAAGGCCCGGGCGTCCTCTTCCCTGGCCAGCCGGAGAACCCCTTCTTCCCGGCTCATCGTTTCCACGGCCAGAAATACAGGCCGTATACAATCAGGCACAGGGAAATGATCCCCGCACTGATGGCCGCCCCAATGGCCATAGAGGTGTGACTCAATGGGCCTGCTATCATACTGATCACAATGGCCACTCCGTCTGCGAATAACAACAACCGGTACAGCCGCCGTTCCACGTCTGTCATGTTTACCCCTTCCTTTCCCACGTACGCTTTCTTTTATTGTAGCCCTTCTTTCGCCCTCTGGCAAGGGATCTGTTACGGTTTTTCCAACGCGTTGGCCAAAGCCGCAAACTGCTCCAGAGACAGCTGTTCCGCCCGGGCATTGGCAGGGGCTCCCCCTGCCAAAAGCCCTTCTTCGATTTTTCCCTTGGGGATTCCCAAAGTGGCGGAAATGGAGTTGGCCGCTGTTTTCCGCCGCTGGGCAAACGCCGCCCGGGACACCTTGAAAAACCACTCCTCATCCCGAACCTGAACGGGAGGTTCCTGCAAAAGATCCAGCCGGATCACAGCGGAGTCCACCTTGGGCGGCGGCAAAAAACTCCCTCTCCCCACCGGGAACAACACCTGGGGCACACACCGGTAATGGACCGCTACGCTGACTGCACCGCATTCCCGGGTTCCCGGACGGGCGCAAAGCCGTTGAGCCGCCTCTTTCTGCACCATGACGGTGATGGATTTCAGGGGAAGCTTTCCTTCCAAAAACCGTAGGATCACCGGTGAGGTGATGTAGTAGGGCAGGTTGGCGCAAACGCAAACTGGCCCGTCCCCGAATTCTTCCCGGATCAGCTGGTGCAGATCCAGTTTCATCACGTCCCCGGGAATGATCTTCACATTGCCGCAGCCTGCCAGGGTCTCTTCCAGCACCGGGAATAAGCGCTGGTCCAGCTCGATAGCGGCCACCTTCTTGGCCACCTGGGAAAGCTCCCAGGTGAGCACCCCAATACCGGGTCCCACCTCAATGACCCCCGCGCAGTCCTCCGCCCCGCATTGCTCCGCCATCCGGGGGCAAACACTGTCGTTGATGAGGAAGTTCTGCCCTAGAGATTTTGAAAAATGAAACCCGTGCCGAGTGAGAATCTCCTTGATCCGCCCAGGGTCTGAAAGATGACTCATGGTGTGTCCTCCTGTTCTGTCACTTGATAAAGCACCCGGCTGCCGTCGTCGTACACCCGGGCATACATTCGATCCAGGGCTGCCTCATCCACCTGGTAGGAAGCCCGTTCATAATCGCTTACAAGAATATAGTCCACCTGCAGCTGGTCCAGCAGAGATCTATTCCCCCATGGATCCTCATAAATGGCTTGGGCCGCCTGCTGATTTTTCTGATAATTCAACCCATGATAAAACAGGTACGAAGGGGAACCGCATACCACGTTCCGTCCTGCCAAAGCCGCAATTTCGTTGTTGTGCCGGGTGTCGGTGAGAATCACCGCGTTGGGGATCGTGGCCTCTTCCACATAGTGGGCCAGTTCCACTGCTCCCCTTCCAAACAGTTCGTAGCTGGCCACCGCTTCCCTCCCCAGGGTCAATCCCCCGGAAAGAGACGCCACCGCTACGACCCCGGCAACTGCCCCTCTCTGGGCCTTGGGATTTTTCAAAAACGTCAGACACCTTATAAGCCCTTCCGCCGCACTACAGCAGAGAAAGGCAAAGGCGGGATACAGCAGCTTGTTGTTGTCGTAATCGTTGGGCTGAAACTCCACCAGCTCCGCCAAAAGCCAGAGAGCCAAGGCGGGGGCGTATTTCATAAAGTCACGGTTCCGGGCAGTCAACAGGCCGATCACGGCCAGCACCGCCGTCAAACCCAGATTCTTCAGGTAGAACCAGAGATACCCGTCCTCCCCGATTACCCAGCCAAAATGACCCCGGAGAAAGCTTCCTTCCCCCGCCTGTTGGAAGGTCCAGTAAAGAAGCTGGGGCAAAGCCAACACCCCGGCCGCCCCCAGCAGGATCCCCCATCTGGGGAGGAGGCCCAGTCCCTCTTTTTTCCAAAAGGTTTTTCCCACGAGAAAGGCGATAAGGGCCAAACAGAGCAGCAGCACCCCCAGGGCTGCCCACAAAAATACGGGAGATTCCTCTCTTCCCCGCACCCATTCCTTGAGCAGGGAAAAGCTCACAAGCCCCACCACAATCAATGCCTTCCCCACCCCAGCAGCGCCTGCCCCCCCATGGAGGTTGGCGCACAGGGAAAAGATCAGCCACACCCCACAAATCAGCCCCAAAGCCAGGAAGGAATGGGTGTGTATCATGGGCATGGCCCCGGCCATGATCCCCACCGGAAGGAAGTAGTCTCGCTGCCCCTCCATGGTTCCCCGGTACAGCAGGTACAGGGCCGAAAACAATAGAGCCCAGCCAAACAAAGTAGCTCGCTGAGGCAGCATCATGTCCACCAGAACATTGACCCAGCGAATGTTTTCTCCAATCAAATTGGTGGGGGTCTCATAAAAAGCGGTAAAGATCCTGGTGAAATTCTCCAGACTGCCTCCCAGAAAATACAGAAAACCAAATCCCCCGTTAAAGAAAAAGAATGTCCAAGCCAAGGCGGCCCGACCCTTGGTCTCGGTCATCCGGAACACAAAGGCGTACACGCCCAAAAGGACCTGGGCTCCGGCTACCATCATGGGTATGGCATAGGCCACCACCAGCGGCGCTCCCAGCTGGTAGAGGCTGGAGGATATGCTGTCCGACAAAAAGGGATAAGAAAGACGCGTTCCCGGCAAAAGAGAATAATCGGGAGGAAAATCTCCTTGCCTGGCCAGGGACGTGATAAAGCTCAGGTGCATACTCATGTCCCCATAAGTGGCCTGGCTGGAAAACACCGCGCCTCCTTCCCATCGGAAGGAATGGACCACCAGGTAACAAAAGAAGACCCAGGTTCCCAAAACCACCCAGAGAAACTTTTTTCTGCTCAGGGTTTTCAGGGCGCCCCGAAAGTCCCATCTTGGCACACCTCTCCGCCGGCCCCAACACCACATCCCTGTTCCCCACAGAAGAGCCAATCCCAAAGCGCATCCCTGAGCAGGCAAAGTGAAACCCAAGGGAAAAGCAAACAACACAGGGAACCATTGGAGCATGGTGCTGCCCCAAACACTGCCCAACAGCAAGCGAATTCCGGTGCTCTCCCGGGGAAGTACCGCTCTGGCGGTGACTAAGCCGCAAAGCTGAAACGCTCCCATAAACAGCACCGCTAAAACACTTCCCCAGACAGAACCTTCCATTGCTTCTCCTCCTTGCCCGGCCGGGCTTTTGTCCTCTGATTGTAGCATTTCCCCAGAAAAATGTAAAGTTGCCAAACCCGGGCCCGGGGAGTATAATAGCAGCAAAGAAAGGGGTGCTCTCATGGAAAAATTGGAGCGGCGGGACAAGATCAACTATTATTTGGACCTGGCAGAGGCGGTCAGCCAGCGGGGAACCTGCTTGAGAAAACTGTACGGAGCCGTCATTGTGAAAAACGACGAGGTGATTTCCACCGGTTATGTGGGAGCCCCCCGAGGCAGGGCAAATTGCTCGGACTTGGGCTACTGCCTGCGCACCCAGCTGGGCATTCCCCGGGGAGAGCGGTACGAGCTGTGCCGCAGTGTCCACGCGGAAGCCAACGCCATTATCTGCGCCTCCCGCCGGGATATGATCGGAGGCACTCTCTATCTGGTGGGCAAGGAAGTGCCCACTGGGGAATACGTCAAAAACGCCATGTGCTGTTCCATGTGCAAACGGATGGTGATCAACGCCGGCATCGCCCAGGTGATTGTCCGGGATGACCGGGATCACTACCGAGTCATCGACGTGAACCGCTGGGTAGAAGAGGACGAGTCCCTTCAGGGGGTGCTGGGCTATTGACCTCTCTGGAAAAACGCCCCCATTACGGCCTGCTGGATACAGTCCGGGGCATCTGCATCCTCAGCATGGTGGCCTACCACGGCATGTACGACTTAGTGGATATTTTTGCCTTTCCCGCCCCCTGGTACGACCAGTGGCCCGGGTACCTGTGGCAGCAGAGCATCTGCTGGACTTTCATCCTTCTTTCCGGCATGTGCTGGCAGCTTTCCCGACACCACCTAAAACGGGGCTTGATCCTGGTGGGATGCGGGGCTGCCATTTCCCTGATCACCTGGCTCTGTATGCCTTCTCAGCGGATTTTGTACGGTGTGTTGAACCTGCTGGGACTTTCCGCTCTGCTGATGATCCCCCTGGACAAATTATTCCGGAAGATTCCTCCCGTCTGGGGACTTTTGGGAGCGGCGGTACTGTTCTTCCTTACCCGCGGGGTGCCTCAGGGGTACTTGGGCTTTGAAGGGATCCGGCTTTTCACGTTGCCCCAGGAACTATATCAGTGGGATGGGACAGCGGTATTGGGGTTCCATTCTCCCACCTTTTACTCCGCCGACTATTTTGCTCTGATTCCCTGGTTTTTCCTTTTCACCACAGGGTACTTTCTCTGGAGCGTGCTGGGGCGGAGCGAACCTGCCAAAAAGCTGCTGCAGCCGGGAATTCGCCCCCTCAGCTTTCTGGGCCGCCACAGTTTGGTGATCTATCTGCTTCATCAGCCCGTCCTTATGGGAATTTTCCTCCTTTTAGGCAGGGCAATCCCCTCTTGAGAAATCCGTTTGTTCTCTGTCTCTAGGGATTGTACAGTTTCTTTCCAGACCGATTCTAATTGTCTCCCATGAAAGAGGTCCTCATGATAAAAACCGGTGTGCCATTTTCCCAAGAAACAGCACACCGGCTCTTTTTTAGCCTTCTGCAGACACTCGATCAGATGGAGGGACAGTTTCTCACCCGGTCTGCCACCAGGTCGCCCATTTCCCGGCACCCTACAACCCGGACGCCGCTCTCTCCCACAATGTCCGGCGTACGGGCTTCCTGCAAGACCTGGTCCACCGCATCCTCCACCGCTTGCGCCGCTTCCCCTTCTCCCAGGGAATACCGCAGCATCATGGCACCAGACAAAATGGTGGCCAAGGGGTTTGCAATCCCCTTTCCCGCCAGATCCGGAGCGGAACCGTGAACCGGCTCATACAGGCCAAATCCGCTGTCCCCCAAGCTGGCAGAGGGCAGCATCCCGATGGAACCGCTGAGCATGGAGGCCTCATCGGACAAAATATCCCCAAACATGTTGGAGGTGACGATTACGTCAAACTGGCCCGGATTGCGTACCAGCTGCATAGCGCAGTTGTCCACATACAGGTGAGACAGCGCCACTTGAGGATAAGCTTGGGCCACCTGTTCCAGGGTATTTCTCCAAAGCCGGGAGGATTCCAGCACATTGGCCTTATCCACGCTACACACCCGTCCCTGGCGCTTTTCCGCCAGAGAAAAGGCCACCTGGGCAATCCGTTGAATCTCAGGCACGGAATACCGCTCCGTATCCCAGGCATAAGGGATTCCCTCTTCTTCACCTTGGCCCCGCTCTCCAAAATAGATGCCTCCGGTCAACTCCCGAACCACCAACACGTCCAGGGCGTCTCCGATCACTTCCGGCTTTAAGGGAGAGGCCTCCCGCAAAGGGGCGAAAATCTTGGCAGGCCGCAGATTGGCATAAAGACCCAAGGCCTTCCGAATGCCTAAGAGCCCGGCCTCCGGACGCTTGCTGCCCGGCAAAGTATCCCACTTGGGACCTCCCACCGCTCCCAACAGCACAGAGTCCGAAGCCTTGCAAGCGTCCACAGTTATTTGGGGCAGGGGTTCTCCTGTTTCCTCCAAAGCTGCTCCGCCCAACAGGGCTTGGGTGTACGCCAGGGAAAATCCAAACCGTTCTCCCGCGGCGTCCATGACCTTCACCGCTTCCCGGACGATCTCCGGACCAATGCCGTCTCCGGCCAGCACGGTGATTCGGTACTGTTTCATGGCGCGTTCCTCCTTCTCGGTTTCAACTGGTTCTCTCTCTTGCCTCGCACCGGTTGATGGCGCAGATAATCCCCTTGATGGAGGCAATGCTGATATTGCTGTCCATGCCCACCCCAAAGATGATATCCTTCCCATGGCGGAGCTGGATATAGGACACAGCCTTGGAATCTGCGCCGGCAGTTACAGCATGTTCACTGTAGGACACGAATTCGTACTGGGTAAGGCCTAGGGAACGCAAGGCGTTAAAGAAAGCATCGATAGGACCGTTGCCCTTTCCGGACACCGGTTTGTCCACTTGATGGTAGCGGACTGTGCCTTCAAAATCCACCAGGACTTTTCCCTGGCCTCCGTTCTCTTCAAAGATCTTATAGGTAAGCAGGTGATAGGGCTCCACCACATCCAGGTATTCTTTTTTGAAGATGGCAAACACTTCTCCAGGGCTGAGCTCCCGGCGGGCTTTCTCGCAGGCGGCCTTGACCAGGGAACCAAATTCCGGATGCATGGCTTTAGGCAAATGATACCCAAAAGCCTGCCGCATGACAAAGGCCGCCCCTCCTTTGCCCGACTGGCTGTTGATG
>UQQZ01000038.1 GCA_900543305.1 uncultured Oscillospiraceae bacterium | reverse complement strand
CGTCGTTGGTTCTCATGGACACTTGTCCTCCTTTTCGGTGAGATGAAATGCCCCGGCCAACAGCTCCATGATGCTGGAGCCGGGGGCTTTTGGATTGTTCACATTCTGTTGGGGTTCCCGGGAGAGCGCTTTTCCCAGCAGCCGCTCCAGCAGCTGCCGTTTGGCGTCCTGGACTGCCTGGGGGCTTTCGTCCGCCAGAATGGCAGTGGCCACTCCCTTTTCCAGGGCCTGCTCGGGGGTAAGCCAGGTTTCATTTTTCTGCAGCTGACGGACTTCCTCCGGGGTCATGCGAGTGCGTCCCGTAAAGGCGGCAAGCCCCACCTCCCCCAGGATTTCCGCCTCCTCCGCCGCGGCCCGCAGGTCGCTGGCGTAACCGGAGGCCGAGGTGACCACCTGGTGGAAGTAATAGGCGGACAAGTGGGAGGCATAGCGCTCTTCCCCTGCCATAAAGGGATAAAGCGCCGCCGACGCCACAAAGCCGTCCCCGTAGGTGACCACTTTGGCGGGATGTTCCTGCAGGGCGTTATAAATGGCCCAGCCCTCGGACACGCTGCCGCCCCGGGAGTCGATGTGCACCCGGATCAGGTCCACGTCCAGGTTTTTGATCTGCTGCATCAGACTGTGGGCGGATACGTCGTTTTCGTCCCACCGATAGGGGGTGATGTCCCCGAAAATGTAGAGATCCGCCTCCCGGCTTGCCTGCTGCAAAAAGAAATAGGGTTTATTCATTGGATCCACCTCCTTTCCCTGTAGCGTTGACGGGCCTTGCCGCCTCCTCAATGGGAGAAATGTTCAAGGTCAGCCAGTGGGCTTTCGACCAGGGCTCCCCGATTATCGGCTTCCCGGCGGCGGCCAGCACATCGTCAATGGAGAAGGCGCCGCTTCCGATCAGCTTCTCCACCGCCGCGGCGCCGGTGAACATGTCAAAGTGAAGGATGGTGGTGGTGTCGATCTGCAAAAAGCTTCCCTGTGCAAACAGTTCTTTGCCGTACCGCTTCCGGTTGATCTCTTCCTGCAGCTGATCGCACAGGGGGTCGATGCAGGTGGTCAGCCACCGGGTCATGGCGTCCTGGGTGCCGGCCACATCTCCCAAAAGCAGCACCGGCGGAATGCAGAACGCCCGAGCGGTAAAGTCGAAAATGTCGTCTGCCAGGGACCGGATGTCCCGGGTGGTCTGGGCTTGGGAGTTTTCGGGGAACTCCTGGTAGTCGTAGCCGTCAAATTCCGGCAGCAGGGCACTGTCGGAATTGAAAAAGGGTTTTACCTGGTCATTGAGAATCTGGCGCAGCCGGGCCTGTTCTTCCTGGGTTCCCTGGGTCGTTTGGCTCACATGGACTTTCATGTGCTTCCCGGTTCCCCAGTTGTAGCTTTTCACCGCCAGCTGCAGCATCCGGTTGAATGAACTGGTCATGGCATCCAGCACGGGTTTGATGTTCACCTGGTTTAAACGGAAGTGGAGCACCTCGTTTTCCCGGAAGGTCTTGTGGTAGGTGACTTCCCCAATGGTTACCCCCTGATACTCGTTCATTTTCTGAGGGTAGTCGTGGACCTGCTGAAAGGAGTCCGCCACAAGCAGCATCTCCTCTCCGGTGCGGTGTTTGGAGGCGATGACCAGGGCCTCGTTGTGGGAGTAAAGCTGGTAGACCAGCTTGTGGAGAAACACGGTGGAATTCTGATTCCGGTTGGGCTCCACGTTCCACAGCCAGTATTCGTTTTCCCGAATAGGCTTCCTCTCCCGAAAGGTGAGAAACTCGCACTTGCCCACGGCGTTGGCAATGGTGTTCACGCAGACGTGAAAGGCCAGTTCCCGCAGGCGGTATTCCTGGACCGCCTCCCACAGTTCCCGGCAAGGGACGTCTTTTCCTCCCTTGACGCTTTTCGGGGCAAGCTTTTTGAAAAGCCACTCTTTTACGGAAATTGCCATGCCTTCGCCTCCTTACAAAACAAGGGCCCCCAGCAGGGGAGGCCGCACTACGGACCCAGCTCCCAAGGCCGGTTCCACCACCATGGACGCCACCAGCGCCATAAAGGGGTCGGTCTTCCGGGACTTGGCCTCGATTTTCGCGTAGTAAAAGTTGCCGGTGTCGGAGCCCAGCTTCCGGCTGGAGCGGACCCGTTTGGTGTTCTGCACTGCCCACCTCAGATGGGGCACATCTCCCCAGGTGAACAGCTGCCGGCCAAAACACTCCTGGATCACCGGCTCCACCTGCATGATGTCCTGGGGGCGGACCAGCTTCACGTTTTTCCGCTCTTTGGCGTCGAAGCCAATCTGCTGAAGGCTGTGTTCCAGCAGGGCGTAGCGGAAGTTGTCCAGGGCCACCATCTTGATAAAGTACTTCCGGCCAGACTCCAGAATGTACTGGGCCAGCAGGTCCGGGTGGATGCTCACGTCATCCACCAAGGTGACGTCCCCCCGCTCTACCCAGTTTTTCCAGGGAGCCTTGATCCGGGGCAGGTCCTTGGACTGGGCACAGATCCAGGCGTGGTTCAGGTCAAACCGCTCCTCTCCCCGGCGGAAGTGAAGGTTCACCGCCGCCCAGTCGCTGAGTTCCGCGTAGTCGATCCCCACGGTGCAGGCCCAGCCCTTCATGTCAGGCAGGGGCCGGTTGGTGGCCCGGACGTTGTCGTAATCCGTCACGGCGATGTCCTTCACCGTGGAGCGCAGCCCAAAACGCTTGGTGAGGAAGTCCCCGTTTTGCTCCGGGTGCTCCACCCAGTCCCGGTACTCCTCCTGGATCTCCGCCAGCAGGTCCGGCAGGTAGGGCAAGCTGGGGTTTGCCATGGGCCAGTTTGCCGGATCGTGGACCTGATCCTTGTTTTCCAGGCAGCAGATAAAGGGTAGAAATCCCTCGTCGGGCTCTCCCTCAAAGAGAATCCGTCTGCCTCGGGCCAGGTAGTCATCCAGGGGTCCGTCGCTGACGTCTCCGTTGGAGGTGAAGAAACCCACCCGGGATTGGGCCACTTTCCCCTGTCCGGTGACGAATACCTTGATGTTGTCGTAGTTTTCGTATTGGTGCACCTCGTTGAAGATCACCTTGCCGGACCGCAGACCGTCCCGGCCTTTGGGGTTGTTGGTGTGGCCCTTCATGACCCCTTTGTTTTTCCGGCCCTGGACGATCTCCTTGGTGTGGTAGTAATGGCGGTTCAGTTTCCCCTCCCACCGAGGCGTCTCCAGCACCTCCACCAGATCCAGCTGGGGGCGCTTGGCCTGTTCCTCGTTGTTGGCGCACACGTCCACGTTGTAGTGGCTCACCGGATTGTAGGGAGAGATGGAGCATGCCCCGTCAAAGGCGATGAACCCGTCCTTCCCCGCGCCCCGGCCCACCATGGCGAACACCGTCTTCCACCGGGGCCTGCCTGTTTCCCGCCAGTAGGTGCAATCCCACAGGGCGATGAGGAATTTTTCCCAGGGAAACAGATCCGTAAAGGGAAAGTACTTTGCAAGGCCCAGGTAGTTTTCCAGCTGACAAAGGTCCACTCTAAGGTCCTCCTGCCGGAAGCACCGGCGCACATGGGCCGCCAAGGCTATCTGCTCTTTGCAGGCCCGGACCTTTCCCCCCTCCACCAGCTCCAGATACTCCAAAACCTCGGGAGGGATCTCACAGCTCATCGTCCTCACCCCCTGGGGGGACCGCGGATTTTGCCTGCTCCTTAAAGCCCAAAGCGTCGTAGATGGAAAGCATCTGCCGGGACACCTGTACCGCCAGGGAAACGCTGCGATTTTCCACCAGCATGCCTCGGCGCTCATCCATCACCGTGACACCCCGTGCTTCGATGTCCTCGTCCAGCTCCTGGAACTTCTTCCACAACGCCATGTACTCGCCCAGCTTGTCCCGGAACACGTCCTCCACCAGGCCCCTGGCAGACAGGTTCTCTTCCAGGGATTTTTTCAGCCGCCGGTACTCCCCGGCCCTCGATCGTTTTGCCAATGGGTTTCACCTCCCCCCTGAGTTCCGCCCTACGCGCGCGCGGGAGCGTCAAAAAATCCAAAATGTCATGGAACACCCCGAGTAACGCCCCCCGGCGGGAACCCGTTTTTTTCGAGGGGGGGAGTCAGTCCCAGCGCTCCTGGGTGACAAACCGTTCTTTCCCCTGTTTGCGCATTCGCTCCGGGTGGCATACCGTCTCATGGCACTCCCGGCACACGCTGATCAGCTGCCGGTGCTCCACGCCTTCCTCGTCGGTGTAGGTGTCACAGAGAGCCAGGTCCGGCCGGTCCTTCAGGTGCAGCACATGATGAACCAGCGCTGCTTTCCGGTACCTGCCTCGGGCTTTGCACAGCTGGCACTCCCCCTTGTCCCGCCGCAGTACCTGTCTCCGCTTTCGTCGCCAGTCTGGGGAACAGTAAAACTCGTGTTCTCTGCCTTCCGCTACCAGCCGGGCGATCTCCTCAGCTGTCACCTTTTTCCTCCCTTGCCGCACCCTGGGGTTTGGGACGCTTTTTCCCTCTCTTCCCTGTCTGCTCCCAGACGCACACCGGCAGCACACAAAAAGGCACGCCGGCTTTTTGCCTGTCGTACCAAGGGCAGGTTTTGGGATTGGGACACGTCATAACGAACACCTTCCGGAAAAAGGATTGGCCCCCATTTCTGGGAGCCTTAGCGAGGGTGAAAAATGAGATTTGGGAGGTTTGTCTGTTACCTCAATTATCATTTTAACGGGACATTCGGGACAAACGGGACAACTTTTAAAATTTTTTTCAAGAGGCCCGGGAGGCGGCGGACCACTGTCCCCCCTCCTGCAGGATCCGCTTTTGAGCTATCCGAAACATCTCCGGATCCTGCTCGATGCCGATAAAGTCCCGGCCCATCCGCAGTGCCGCCACCCCGGTGGATCCGCTTCCCATAAAGCAGTCCAACACGGTTCCCCCTTCCCGGCAGCTGACCCGCACCAGCCGTTCCAGGATCTCCACCGGTTTCTGGCAGGTGTGCAGCCGCTTGTTGGAGGGAATGGGCGGCACATGCCACACGTTGCAGTGGAGAGGGTCGCACCGGTGGTAGTTCCGAAGCCCCTCGTACTCCCGGCGCAGGGCTTCATATCCCTGGCGCATTCCCTCATAGCCCTCCCGCATAGCGATGTACCCTTGCCGCAGCCCTTCATACCCCCGTCCGCTTTCTTCCCGGTACACAAACCCCAGAGGCTCGTACACCTTTTCGAACACCTCCTGGGTGGGGATGGCAAACTGCCGGTCCCGAAAGTAGTGGGAGAGCATGTGTGGCTTTTTCCCGGTGACCTGGGTGTATCTCCGAGCCACGTCCTGGTCCGAGATTCCCAGCCGATCCTTTTCCCGGCGGTACCAGTCCTTCAAGGGCCGGTAGCAGGCCGGATCGCTGTTGACCCGCTCCCAGCCGGTCTGTTTCCACTGGGTCCGAGAGTCCTTGGGAGTGTTAAAAAAGTGCAGGCAGAACTCGCAGACATTGAACCAGGACCGGAGAGCGGTCTTGCCATTGGGGTCCCGGTTTTTCCAGGACCTGGCCCGGTAGGCCTCCCCCTTGTCCCAAATGCAGAAGGACACAAAGGAGAAGGTGGTTTTCTCCCGGATGGCCTCCAAAAGCTGGGCAATCTGGGGGATGTCGTTGTGCCAAAAGTACAGCACCCCGTTGGGTTTTAACACCCGCTGGCACTCCAGCAGCCACCGGAGGCTCCAGTCTATGTAGTGGTCGATCTTGTCCCAGGCGTTCACCGTGCTTTTCCCCTGCCGCTGGGTGGTGACCCCCACATTGTAGGGCGGATCCGTCAGCACCAGGTCCACGGTGCTGTCCGGGATGGTTTTCAGTTTTTCCAGGCAGTCCCCTTCCATCAGTGTGAGCATAAAATCCTCCTGAAAATGAAAATCACCCTGGTACAATACCAGGGTGTTGGGATCCTGTTTGGATCCTCTATTTCTCATTGTAACGATGGAACCGGGACAAACGGGACAAATGGGACAGATTCAAAAATATTTTTTCATGGCTCGTTGATATACTTTTTTGAGCCCTTCCACGGTGTAGCGGTACCCCATCTTACCGGCGATGTCATTCCAGCTCATCCTCCCCAGCACCCGCATGGAGATCACCGCCTGGTCCGTTTCGTCCGGTACGGCATACACCGCCGCCTCGATGGCCGCTTTCTGCCTTTTCAAAGTCTGGATCCGGGAACTTTTCCCTTCTTCCACGCCTCCTTCAATGCGGATGGTGTGCTTTTGATAGGGGATCTCCGACGAGCTGCCCTGGACGGTGTCCCGCACTTTCAACGACCGCAGAGCAACGATCTGGTCGCAGATCCCCCCATATCGCTCGATTTGATCTTTTGTCATGCTCTCCTCCTCCCTTTCATTTCCGCTTCCCGCTTTTCCACTTTCGGGCCCGAGACCGGATCCAAAAGCAGGAGAACCCCGGACCAGCTCAGCTTTACCCGGTATTCCTCCAGGTCCTTGGGGGTCACATATTTCCGGCCGAAAGCGGATTTCATGTCCCACCACACCTTCCAAGGGATCCGGAACACATCCTCCTGGCCGAACCCCGCCACCACAAAACACAGGGCCCCCAGCTCCTGGTGATGTTCCAGCCGCTTGGCCTGGACACCCGTTACCCGGCTTTGCTCCATTTGCCCGGTGCTGGTGTGCTTGGCTTCAAACACCACCGCCCGGCCGCCTTTTAACGTTCCCTTGTAGTCCGGCTGGGCTGGCTTTTCAAAAATTGCCACAAAGCGGCCCTCAGAAAGCGACCGGATAGGCCGCATGGGCTCCGGAGTTTTTTCCACTGAGGCCAGCCCCAGGCGGTCATAGTAGGCCAAAGCGGCGTCGATCCGCTCCTCGAACAGCTTCCCCTGGGCACGGTTTACCTTACCTCGGTATCTCTGTGCGTCTTTTTTACTCATGGCATTCTTCCCCAGGAAGATCATGGTCTGCTTTCCAAAGCCCAACGATTTTTCTTTCCTCTTGATCCACAAAGCCAATCTTTCCATCGTAGATGCAAAGGTTCAAGCCAAGCATAATGCATGCCTCTTCAATTACTTTTTTCAGGATTTCACACCTATGCTGGGAATCAAATTCTTGAGGTCTTTTATCCATCGTCATCGCAATATGTCTCCTTTTATTTCTTTTCCCCTTTTTTTCGTGGTCCTTGATTCCTTTCCAGGAGCGGGATCACCATCTCCTCAAAGTCCAGCCGTTCCCTGTCTGACAGGGGTGTGCTTTGCCCTACGCCAATCCATGCCTTGTACCGGTCATACAGCGGCCGCACCAGTGGGTGGGCGATATTCAGCCGGTAGCCGTAAGGATTGCCCTGGGTGTAAACGCTTTGAGGCTGATCCCGGGGCGGCTTGCAGGTGGCAAAGTGGGGGACATATCCTATGGCAGTGGATTGGTCTGGATCCTGGGCATACCTGCAGGAAACCACCCGGCCATCTTTGGACACCGCTTTCTCCGGTCCGTTTTCGTCCGGGATCATGTACACCGGCTTGGCGTCGCAGGGCATGGTTTTCCCAGCGGGCGTCCGGATCCACACGATGGGCGCTCCGCATTTTTGACAAAGGCTCACAGTTCCATCTCCTCCGGCAGGTCAAAGTGGGAGAGCTCCTCTAGGTCCGCCAGGTCATAGCTGCGCACCGGCAGAGGCACCAGGTTGTCCCACTGGCGCTCTCTCAGCCACTTGGCAGCCTTTGGTATGTACCTGCCCTGCTCCTCCCGCCACTGGGGAGATCCCTTGGCCCGTGATAGTGCCTCCAGAATCTGCCGCTGGGTACCCTCCGATGGGGAAAGTTCTTCCCAAGCGGCCAGGGCATCTTTCTCTCCCGCCTTCTTGGGGTACAGGTCCCAAAATTGGGCGAACCCCTGGGACGAATTCTCTCGCGCGTACGCGCAAAGCGTACGTCTTTTACTGTATTTGTTACTGTCTATGTCTACTGTCTTATGTAAGGTTTTCTCGGGTTCTTCTAGGTTAAGGCTAGGTTCTTTTAGGTTATCATTAGGTTCTTCCCAGGTTATCTCGGGTTTCTCCGGGATATTTTTTGGGGATGATTCGGGAAGCGGCTCCTCCTTCCGGGGTCTGCCGCCCTTGGCGCCGTTCTCACGGCTGGCCTGGGCCCGGATGTTAGCTCGTTCCAGATCCCGCCGGATGACGGTGAAAAACATCCACGCCATCCCCGAAAGCTCCGGTGGCTCCTGGCCATTTTCCACCATCCACACTGCCCGCATGGCCGCGCCGATGTCCTGGTCTGTCATTCCCTCCATGTACTCCAGGTAGTCCCGGAACATGGCGAAACTCTTTTTCTCCTCCACAGTTGATACCTCCCTTTTTCTTCCCTGCTTTTTAGAACGGCAGATCGCTGTCGTCAAGTTCGGTGAAATCCTCCAGGCTTCCCTGGGAAAAGTCCTGTGTCTGACTTCCGGGGAGCGCTGATTTCAGCGGGGGTTGCCCGGCAGCCTTTCCCCTGTCCCCGTCTTTTGCCTTGTCTCCGCAAAAGGACACCTGTTGGGCCACCAGCTCCACGGCCTTGTGCTTGGCACCGTACCGGTCCTCCCAAACGCGGGTTTGCAAAAAGCCGGAGACTGCGATCATCCGGCCCTTGGTGAAATATTTGCAGATAAATTCGGCGGTCCCCCGCCAGGCCACCACGTCGATCCAATCGGTCTGGCGCTCCTCACCGGGCTTTGCGTAGTTCCGGTCCACTGCCAGGGAGAAGGATGTGACCGCCACACCGCCAGGGGTGTGCTTCAGCTCCGGATCGGCAGCAAGGCGGCCCATGACGGCGGCTATGTTCAGCATCAGGCAGCCTCCTTTTCGTCCTGGCTACGGGTTGCTACCAAACAATGCTGGTCAGATTCCCGTAGGGTATATCTGGCTTTCCGATCCTGTCGTTCCTCCCATCGGTCCCAGACCCACACAATTAAACTGGCCATGACTATCACTGCGCAAATGGCTACCACACCAAAGCCCAGTAAAATCAGCTGTTCGAACATTTTTCCACATCCTTTTTTGATGATGTTAAATTTTCCTCTTGGCTTCCCAGTCCTCGGGAATCGCAGTGAGGACAGACATAGCCGCCAAGAGGGATTTTTTTATCCCTGCACACATGCCAACGCAGACCGCATACCACGCACTTTTCCGTCATGGTCAAGCCTCTAATTTTGGAGCTGTACACCGTTTCCGTCGCCTAGAACCCGAAGTAGTAAAATTGCGTTGATAGGGTGACGGATCTCCTAGGTGGGATTGTATGTATGCCTTCAAACCACTTTCCGGAACCAAATGTTCCCTCCCCGTTTGAAGGGTTTTCCCAAACTGACCATCCAGAACCATTTGCCGAACTGTACGCGGGCTTTTATTTCCCAGCTTCTCGGCCACCTGCCGCACTGTGTAGTAGTTTTCGATCAATTGTCAATTCTCCCTTCAAATGGATTTTTGGCTGGCTCCCTCCTATGTTTTATACGGGCTTTATTAGATTTAAGAGGGAATTTCAAAATCCGTAACAATCCATATGATAATCTCCACCGGCCACACCCCCTCTCAACTGGCTTTATCTTTGATTTCTTTTTCCAACCTTCCGTAGTATAATCACACCTTGAAAGGAGTGGTATTTTTGCGTGTTCCAAAGATGGATCCGGAAATTCTTTAACATAGCCGTAGAATGATGAAAGCGAAAGATTCCGCACGAAAAAAACATGAGTTTTGGGAATGGCTCAAAGATAAGGGTGTGGATATTCTAGCTGTCATCATCTCTCTGATCGCACTTATAAGAACGTTCTAACCAGGGCTACTGTTGCAAGCACCAAAGCCAACAGCTCTGGCCATTTTTCTTTTATCCAGTCCGTCCCCCTCGCCCCCTTCCCTTCATCCCGCTTTGTCTTTGGTTTCTTTTCCCACCCTCCCGTGGTATAATCAGGCTAGAAGGGAGGTGAAACATGTGACAAAGCCTGAAATAATTGCCGCTTTGTGGATGGTTAACCACGATATGAGCCACCTGGAAACCTTGAATGACTACATCCGACAGTTTGATGAGCTAACAAAGCAGGCCGAATCTTTTCTCTCACAAATGGATGAGCCTCAAAGCTAACTCGGCCACATCTTTAAGGTCATAGGCCGTTAACCCGTTGCGCTTACACTGCTCCACCAGCGTGAGCGCAATTTCTTTTTTGACTTTCTGCTCATTCTCCATTTCTTTGACAGACTTAATTGTTGCCAAATTCCTCACTCCCTCTCATCCAGCACGTTCTTCGCCGTCCTCTGAAAAAAGGTACTCAAAGCTTTTGTTGAAATAAACGCAGAAGGCTTTGCACTCATTGGGTGTAAATCTTCCGCTTTTAATCTTTTGCTGGTAAGCCTTTCGGCTCACTCCAATGATCTGGCCCATGTCCTCATCTGTCAGATGTCTGTAAGCTTTTTGCCCTAAAAGATTCGGAAACATGACCATCACCTCCCTTTTGTATGCAATTCGCCAACCTTTGCCTTTATTATAGTGGCGTATTGCGTACTTGTCAAGGGCAAAAAGAAAAGATAGTTGACAAAACGCCACCTTCGTGCCATAATACGTTCAAGAGGAGGTGGAGAAATTGAGTTTTGCGGCACGATTGCGGAAAGCCAGAGAGGATCAAGGCCTTACCCAGCAAAATGTAGCTGATATGTTGGGAGTGTCTAAAAGTACCTATTCAGGTTATGAAACCGGAAAACGAGAACCAGATGTGTTTAAAATTAAGGCCCTGTCTGAAGCCCTTTCTATTTCTGCTGATGTTTTAATTGGATCAAGTGTCATACCGCTTTCTCAAACTTTTTCCCAAGAGGAAACAGAACACATAAAAAAATACCGTGTGCTGGACACACACGGCAGGAAAGTTGTAGACCATGTACTGGATGATGAGTACGACCGGATGACCCACATTGAGAGCCGGGAGGAAAAAGGGCATATCACGTATATCAACCTGTACGACTTGGCAGCTTCCGCCGGCACCGGAGAACCCCTGGGAACCACATACTACTCCACGAAAATAGAGATTCCCACCGAGCAGGTGCCAGAGGACGCCCATTGCTGCCTGCGGGTCAATGGTGACAGCATGGAACCCGCCTATAAGGACGGGGACATTGTATTTATCCAGCGCCTGGAAGAGTCTGTCAGGGAGGGCGAGATCGGTGTCTTCTCCCTGAATGGTGAGGGCTACATGAAGCGCCTGGGCCGCAAAGATCTGGAAAGCCTGAACCCCAAGTATCCCCCCATCCCCATCCGGGAGTTTGATGACCTGCGCTGCTTTGGTCGGGTGCTGGGAAAAGCCAATAAGTAACCTACAGCAAAAGCTGAGGAAATACATTGAGGAATGAGGTAACAGTATGAAAAAGAAAGTGTTGTCCATTATCTGTGCGATTCTACTTTCTACAAGCGCTGCAGCTTGCGGATCCACCGGCGTTTCAGATGAGGAATATCAGAGCCTTTTGGATCAAAATTCTGCTTTGCAGTCACAGATAGAAGCACTACAAGCAGAATTAGAGGCGACGCCAGAACCTACTCCCACTCCGGAACCCACCCCGACCCCTGAACCCACTCCCACTCCTGAACCTGAAATGACGGAAGAGGAATTCAAAGCGGCATGCACAGTTGGTTATGACTATAAAACCCTTGCAAGAGACCCCAAAACATATATTGGAAGCAAAGCTATGTTCCGGGGAGAAGTGATTCAGGTCATGGAAGATAGTGGTATCACAGTTTTGCGTGTAAATGTAACTCAGGATGAGTGGGGTTACTGGGAAGACACCATGTATGTGTGGTATATTCCCGATCCCGATGAACCCAGAATTTTGGAAGATGACATTATCACTATGTACGGCGAAATGCAGGATCTGATGACCTATGAGACTGTAATGGGTTCTACTGTGACAATCCCCCAAATGTACGCCCATTATATCGATATAGAATAAAAAGTGCCCCTGATGCTGGAACACCAGGAGCGACCCTAGAACAGCTTACCCGAAGAGGATAAAATCTGTCCCGAAACAAACAGATTATACCACCTCCGGGCAGGCTTTGCAAGCCATACCCTGGAGGTGTTTTTCGTGAAAAAGAGAAAGGACGGCAGGTACCAAAAAAAGGTCACCTTACCCGATGGCCGTCAAAAAGTGGTCTACGGAAAATCTCAAGGAGAAATTAAGCAAAAGGCCCAGGACCTGCTGCAAGAGTACCAGAGTGGCCTAGTGATCGGGGACGACACCACTGTGGGAGAATGGGCTATCCAATGGTTTTCAACTTACAAAACCAATCTTCGAAAAGTCACCCGGGAAAACTACGCCATCCTCTATAATAAGCATATCCTTCCCAAGCTGGGTGCCCTGCTCCTACGGGAAGTTCGTCCAGCTCATTGTCAAGGCATCATGACAGATGTGGCGAACAACTCCGAGAGCCTACAACGGAAAGTCCTGGTCATCATGCGCCAGATCTTTGGAACCGCTCGTCAGAACCGTTTAATCCTTTTTGATCCCACGGAAGGTTTGACCATCACAAAGCGGGTCGAAGCCACCAACCAAAAGTATCTGACTCCCGAGCAGCAGCGCAGGCTGATGGACTCCGTAGTAGACCCCAGAGCTAGGGCCTTTTGTGGTCTTTGCTTATACGCCGGCCTGAGAAGAGAAGAAGCGCTTGGGCTACAGTGGGGGGACATAGACACTATGATCCACGTACGCCGCGCCGTAACATTTGTAGGAAATGACCCTGACCCAGATTTATCCCTAAAAACAAAATCCTCCTACCGAGACGTGCCCATCCTAAGCGAGCTGCAGCCAATTTTGGATGCCACACCAAGATCCAGCCTTTTCGTTATCCCCACCGCAACGGGCCAAGTGATGACAAAAAGCGCTTTTCGCCGAATGTGGTACAAGGTGGAGCAGGCCGTAGATTTTCGCGTGACACCCCATATGCTGCGCCATTCTTTCGCCACAAACTTACATGGGGCAAAGATCGACCTAAAGACAGCCCAACATATTTTGGGGCATTCTTCCATCGCCGTGACCGCCAATATTTACACCCACATACAGAATGGTGAAACAGAAAAAGCAATGACTAAAGTGCAGAAATTTATATCGAGTAGTCAAAAAGTAGTCAAATCCAAGAAAAGAGCCTAGTTTTTTTCTGTTTTCCTGGATTCCCGGCTTGACTTTTAATCAAGGTGTCCGGGGTTCGAATCCCCGATGGGTCACCACAGCAATATTATACAAAATCCCCGAGAATGTTATTTTCTCGGGGGTTTTGCTATTTTAAGATATTTGACAGAGCCATTCTAAAAGGATGGGCTTTCTTTATGTAATATAAGCCGGTTAGACATTTCGTTTGTCTAGCCGGCTTTTTTTATTTCTTAAAAACTCTACCAGATTCTTAGTGGGGAACTGGTCGGGAAGCAATCGCAGCTCTCACAAGTGTTTCAAAGTCCACAATCCCTTTCAAGCGATTGTGTTTGAAACAGTACGCTTTCATAAAGTGTGAAAGTGTACTCTTTTGCTTTTGAATTTCCCGAATGGAGTAGACTAGATCATCCAGGGCCTGGGTCGTGTATTTAAATGTATAGTCGGGTCTTTTTTTATCTCTCGTATATTCATTAGAATCAAAAAGAATATTGTTGTCATTCCAACGCACACCAATTAACTTGCTACCGGGAATTATCGTTTCCCGGACAAACTCATTCTCACTGTGATAGTAACGATCCCGAACAATCCCCATTTGAATACGTCCCACTTTCATACCCTTCAATTCAGCAGCTGCAATCAACAATACCGATACTTTCCCCTTTTTACTTGGAACCATGATTCTTCTAGTTTGAACTTCCACAACTCCACCTAAACGATGATCCACACAATCATCCCACACCAAGGCATACTTGTCCATAACAAGCAGTGCTGTGCGATTGCTACCAAGATCTAATAACTCTTTCAATTTCGCAGCTGTTTTTCGTCCTTCTGTGGAAGTGAGATACCAAGCAGCTTTTAACCATTTATCAAGGGAGATATGAGAATCGTGGAAAAGCGTTCCCGCCGTCACAGTAGTTTGATATCCACAGTTCTTACATTTATATTTTCGATCGGCAATCTGCCAAAATTCATCGTGGTGGCACCGGGGACAGCGAAAGCCCTCCGGCCAGCGAAGGCTGGCTAGATAGTCAACGCACTGTTGCTCGGTGCCAAATTTCTCCTCAAATTGCTCTAAAGTATCCATATCATCAGTCTACCGCACTCATTTTGGTTCGTCAAGTGAATTTTATTTTAGAAATAGTTAGAGGTAGCAGATTTTCCAAGAAAGGATTGTTTGCTATGTTAGAAATCAGTATCTCAAAAGAATTAGCCCGTCAATTCGCTTATGAATGCTTTGACGAAATAGTGAGCGCCGTCAAAACCGATGACGAAAATCGTCAGTGCATGGACGAAGATCAGCAAAAGGCATCTTGAGAGGAGGGATTCACATGAAAACTACATTTACTCTTTATTGCAGCAAATATCGGCAGAATGAAACACGTACTTTTTTTGCAAATAAAAAAGAAATTTGCTCTTGCGAAGATTTAAAAGAGGCCGTGGTATTTGACCATGTTTGTGCTTTGTACAGAAACAGCAAAAGAGCCGCCAGCAATTTTCTTGAAGCAGATTGTGCCATGTTTGATATTGACAATACGGAAAGCGATAATCCTCAGGATTGGATGACAGTAGAAAATGTAAGGGAAGCATTCCCAAACGTTCCTTTTTATGTTTCTTATTCCAGAAACCATATGAAACCGAAAGAAGGCAAGGCTCCCCGTCCGAAGTTTCACGTGTATTTTCCCCATCAAGTTATTACAGATGCAGAGGAGTATAAAAAGTTAAAGCGGAATGTTTATACTTATTTTAACGCATTTGACCCCAATGCCATAGATGTTGCCCGTTTTTTCTTTGGTGTTGAACAGCCAAAAGTGGATTTTATTGAAGGTACTCTTTCCTTGGTTGATTTTATGAGTTCCGTAAATAGCCCTGAACCAAATGAAAGCACACCCTCTGCCCCTACCCCTACCCCTACTCCTCCCGCTACCCCTATTACCGAAAAGATAATCCCAGAGGGAAAAAGAAACACAACGCTATCACGTTATGGGGCAAAGGTTTTAACGAGATGGGGTACCAGTGAAAAGGCTTACCAGCTCTTTATGGAAAAATCGAAGTTGTGCGTTCCACCTCTATCAGAACGGGAATTGCGGTCTATTTGGACAAGCGCTGTGAAATTTTATCATGAAACAGTGGAACAAGACCCCGATTATATTCCACCAGAGCATTTTCATTCCGAAAGATCAAACCCACAATACTGCTTGGAAGTTAAAGACTTTCTAGCATGGAGTAAATTGAAAAAGTTGCTCCACATCTCCAAAAAATTCCGTGTGGACACGGTTCGATTGTTGCTAAAAATGTTTTGTGTCGAGGTACGCATCAATGATATGAGCAAAATAATAGAGGTACAAGGGTTGCCTGATATGTATCGGAATGAAGATGCATTTGCCAACTTGATGACCATTGTGTTTGATACTGCAGTAAAGCTGGGTTTCTCCTATGTCCACCAAAATAGTGTGTATAACTTTTTATCCTTACTGGCAAATGAAAGAAGATACCATCCTGTGATGGAACTTTTGGATTCTACAGAATGGGATAAGGAAGACCGTTTTCCAGAGTTATACCGAATGATGGGAATTTCTGATTCCTTTGACAAAACATTGGTTCACAAATGGGCCTTGCAGACCATAGCCGTTTTGTATAATACTCAAGAGTCACCAGTAGGAGCACAAGGCGTGTTGGTTTTGCAAGGGGATCAGGGTATTGGAAAAACCGAGCTTTTCCGCCACTTGGCCATTGAGGATAGCTTTTTTAAAGGAGGAGCTACATTAGATATGTCTAACAAAGATAGTATGATGTCCGCCACCAAAGTATGGATTTGCGAGTTGGGGGAGATTGACGCCACCACCAAAAAGGAGCAATCCGCGTTAAAGGCGTTTTTGACGGAAGTAACAGACCATTATCGGGAGCCTTATGCCAGAACAGAATCCGTCAGAACCCGGCGTACTTCTTTTTGCGGCACGGTCAATCCAAAAGAATATTTGACTGACCCCACAGGCAACCGCCGTTTTTGGACAATCCATGTGGAAAAAATGGATCTTAATGCCATTTTCAATTATTCTAAGGATTGGTACACACAGTTTTGGAAACAGGTACAAGAGGAATATATGGAGAACCCTAAAGGATACTTGTTGACACCCCAGGAGCAGGAAAAGGTCATTCGTTGCAACAGTGAATATGAATCTTCTCTGTATGGAGAAGATGAGTTTTTGACCATGTTTGATGTAGAAGCCGATGAATCCCTTTGGGAAAAGCGGACAGCAGCTCAAATTGTAAACCAGTTGAACAGCACCTTTGAGAGACTCAATTTGGCAAGTTCCAGTTTGGGGAGAAACCTTCTTCCCCGCATTGAAAAACGGATTGGGAAGAAATTTCAACGTAGCAAAAGTAATGGAAAGCAGCTCATCCTTTGTCCTCCGGTCAGACCTTCTTTCCGAGAAAAAGAACCCAATTCATATTTAGATAGCTGTTTTGAGATTCCTGATTGTGCAGGCGTCTTTCAGCTTGAAGACGATGAAGTGGAGTTCTAAATAGCATAGAAAACAGGGTAGGGTAGGGTAAGAATAAATCTATATTTAAACAAATTATAAAGATTATATTTGTTTGTGTTTTACTTTTCTCCTTCCCCTCCCTGCCCTGATAGCAAAAAAGAAGCCATTGATTTTCTCCAAGGATTTCAATGGCTTTTCTGTTTATCAGCAGTTTTTCTCACGGATAATCAATTCCTTTCCCCTTTTAGAGACCTTGCTCTAATTATCCGCAAATCTCCCAGTGAACTCTCCAGATACAGCTTCCCCATCTAAACCTTTGCAAACCATGTATCCGATCACCTTTAACATTCTACCACCCGCCTTATTTTTGTGAGAAACCCTTTTGCACACGATTTTCCCTGTGCCCATATGATTTTACCACACGTGCCTGTTCTTTTCATCTCAGTTAGATGCTCCCCGGTTTTACAGGGTTTTTGACAGTTTCAAAAGCCTGCTATCCCAAGAAAAAAACAGTGTGAGACATAATTATACCTCTTACAAAAATATACAAGGTTTTTTCGGGTAAAACAAAAATCGCCAAGGCAGATTCCCTGGCGATCAATATTCTACTTTAGATATACCGTAAGAGTAGTTCTACCCGCTCTCCCCTTTACTAACTAAGCTTTAGAAATACTCTGCACTGCTCCAGGCAAATTTTCTGCTGTTCCGGGGATAGGGCACGAAAGATACGGAGCATTTCATTCTCTAATGGAGATGCTGCTGTCCCCTGCGGGTTATCTAGAAGATAATCGATAGACACATTAAAATAATTTGCAATGGACTTTAGAATGATGAAATCTGGCTCCCGCACACCTTGAAGGTAACTTCCCAGTGTAGAGGGCGCAATATTCAGACTTGCGGCAACATCTTTTTGCTTCATGTCCCGCTCTTCAATCAGGGTGCGCAGATTCTCCCTAAAACTCATAGTATCACCTCTGTTCAGAATTCTAAAGGAAACCTAAACCTTATTCGTCTAAAATTCACAGATAGAGTTGACACAACGCGTTTCGAGAAGTAAAATGATAGAAACAAGCGTGATGGGAGCAGAGACAATGTGCGAAATCAAGAATGCCCTAAAAGCGGTTCCCCTGGTGGAGCAATATCTTCAACATCATCTTAAAGAGGACCAACGTTGGGAAAACAGCTTTATCAAGCTTCAGTACGATAAGCGCATCAAAGGCAAGACGTTTTCGTTGGAAGATCATCTCCGTGCGATGGTGTACTCTATGTTGACTTCCCAAACCATGTGGGCACGTATTGCGAAAGACATTGACCCCATAAGCAAACGCCTTATCCATGTGGACGAAATATTCTTCCAGTATGATCCTGAAAAATTAGTGTCTTGCAATCCAGAGGAAGTAATTCGTGAACTTGGCCGTTACAAATATGGCGGACAATCTCGAAAAGCACAGGTTGAGGCCATCGTGCAAAGAAATGTCTTTAAGCTAATGGAATTTAAGGATCATTCTGACAGTGTGGACAAGTACTACGCTCAAATCATGGGAGACAACGGAGAAATACAGACTCTGATTAAGACTCTCTCCGATGAAAAAAGCAGCAATAAAATGGCACAGATGGGCATACCTCTCGTTGCTGAATATCTTCGAAATGTGGGATATGATGTTGCCAAACCAGACCGCCATATCTGCCGGATCTTAGGGAAAGATTATCTAGGATGTTCTGAGGAAACGATAGTTCCTCCTTATCAGGCCATGGATATTGTGGCCGATATTGCTCAAGAATTACGCTGGCCCCAGCAGAAAGTGGACTATGCCCTGTGGGCTTACTGTGCTCAGGGGTATGGAGAGATCTGTACTAAGGCTAAGCCAAAATGCAACAAGTGCGCAGCTAGTGCCTACTGTAACCATTTTGCAAAGGAGGAAACATAACATGGCCGGTATGTTCACAAAGGGATTTAATAAGTTTGCAGATTTTGGAAATGCACTCAACAAAGGTGCCAATAAACTAGTTGGAAAAGATGTCTTTGGTGAAATAAGAAAAATTGAAGAGCCAAAGGAATTTCCTCCTCTGGACAGCTATCCCCCCTATACGATTCCAGAACCGGAACAATGGCACACCCAGTCAGGTTCAGAAAAAGCTTTTACACTAGAGGGAAGCATTATTTCGGTTTCATCTGTCTTAGATACTTGTATGAAGTACAGACCGGACTTTCTGAATTCAGCCAAATATTACGCCGAGCGGTTTGAGTTCAAATATAAACATTGTGTTTCCGATTTTGACTCATTTATTCACTATTTCCCGGATCTTTACTTTGAGGGATTAGGAAGCATGGCCAAGCGGGCGTGTGGTTTATTACTATCCTTTGGTATCTTTTCTGCCGATGCCAAAGCGTTTGCATCTCATCATAATTATCATGCAGCGTATGACTCTTACGATACCATGAGAAATCTTGAGCAATCCCAAGCCCAAACAGCAAATAAACTGGGCTCACAAGTGGGCGGAGCTATCCAGATGCAAGGCGGTGGTTTTGGAATTAAGGGTGCAATGAAAGGAATCGCAAAAGCAGAAGCATTCAATGTCGGCATGGGTCTGCTAGGCAAATATGTTGAGAATCAGGCCAAAATGTCCCCGGAAGAAAAGGCTAATGCATTTGCAAAATTCCACCATGATATACTTTTCAAAGAAGTGTATGCCGATTATTCCAATACGTTCCTGACGTTTATTCAAGTGTTGGTAGATAATCAAGTTCTTGTATGGGTTACAACTGAAATTAGCGATGATTACAGCATTACATTAAAGAACCTGAGTAATCCCATGTTTCCCCAGGACAAATTTGCGCAAGTAATTTCACAACTGATTATGAACAATCCTTTCGTACCGATGTCTTATGAATTGCTTCGGCAGCATTATGGAGACACAGAAGAAGTAAAGAAGATCATACAATATTTTGTGGCATAACATAACTCTCATCAAAGCCAATTTGGCTGTCGCCAAGAGAACACTGGTAGATTTTATAGCAAAGAAAAGCCGCTAGAAGCAACATCCAAAAGATGTGCCTCTGGCGGTTTTTACATTTACCATCAATGCGAATAGCGAGAAAAGAGGTATTTGATTTGAGTGGAAAAAGCTGCTTTTTCATTGGACACAGAGATGCATCAGAAAAAATATACCCAGCATTATATGCAACCATTGAACAGCACATTGTTGAATATGGTGTTACAGAATTTATTGTTGGCCATTATGGCAGCTTTGACCGTCTTGCAGCTATGGCAGTCAAGGAAGCAAAGCATTTCTACCCAAATGTGAAGCTTACTCTGCTCTTGCCGTATCATCCAACGGAACGTCCTATCCCAATGCCCGATGGATTTGACGGCACATTCTATCCTCCTGGAATGGAATGTGTGCCACGAAAAGCCGCTATCGTGAGAGCCAACCACTATATGATAGATCACGTAAACTATCTTATCGCCTACGTTTGGCACCCTGCCAGTAATGCGTGGGAGGCAGTGGAATACGCTCGGAAAAGTCAGAAGAAAAACTATATTTATATTACTGTATTGACATAGGCTGTCCTATAATTCTGTATGCAATAAACTTTAAAATAATCCCATCCATTTATTAGGCTATCTTGAGGTATTCCATATTCTATGATATAATAATTTTGTACACATAAACAAGTAGTTGCTGTATCAGTATCTGATGATCAAATTTTCATTGACCAAAATAATGAACCGCTTTATTTTACAAAATACCGCAAATGGGAAATTTAATGTCTTAACAAAAATGCAGAAAATAGATTTGTATCATTATAGAGCCGGTATAAAATTTGTATGCGATTAAATTGAGGCATTAATGAAATTATAGCGTTTAGGAATCACAAGTATGCTTAACTCTTCAATTCGTGCAATAGCAAAGTGCATTGACCTCATGCCGGATAGGTACGTCTACTCAGAAAGAAACAACTGTCTATATTTTTATAAAGTCAGTAATATTTGTTAGGCCAATAGGTTCTAAACGTATTAAAGCGACTAAAGAAACAATTATCTGCGCACTGCTATGGAAGTTATATTTCTATATTTTGGATTTTAAATTCTTTAAGGAGTTTTTAGAGTTTTTTGCTTAGAAAGTAAATATTTTAATTGCTGATCTGCGGAATCATATGATTCATCTATATAGAAGTAAGTTTTCCAACTGAATAAATTTTATAAGTGTTATGTGTGTATCTAAGTATATTGAGGTGTGTTTATGTTCGGGAATATAATATATTATAATAAAAAAAAGATAGATCAGTATGCAACGCTTATCCTTGGACATTCGACTGACTGGGTAAATACTGAAAAATTAGACACAGGTAATAAAGCATCCAATTGTTTGTTGGAATGCGCCAAATTTGAAGAAATTTTGCAGCAGAGAGACGATTATTTTGATTTTGCAGGTGACAGTCAAAGCATCTCAATAAAAGATGTTAGAATTTCCTCAATCATCCGCGTTACGGGCGAAATTTATGTCCCAGAACAGTTTGATATGATACATTTAATCGCTGAATACAAACCATATATTTTGAATGAAATAGAATGTAACGGGAGTGCGGAAAGAGAATTGCTTAATGCGGTTTTTTCTAACTCTAAACTGCGAATCCCCATTTTCTGTGAGTTAAGTAGCGAATGTGATTATTGGCTGGGAATTGGAAAAGTTTCACCCGATAATCTTCTAATTGATTATAATGATTTAGAAGAGTATGAAGGAAAAGAATTCACTATATTGGCAAAATTAGAATCCCGAAAGTATTACAAGGATACTCCGCTCCCTGTGTTTGATATATACAAAGATTTTCTTGGACTTAATCGAGCCTTAAGAAAGCAAATAGCATTAACAGAAAAGGGAGAATTTGAGAGTATCGATATTAAGGAAGATTACTTAGGTTTAGAATTGTTGGCAATATATTGATCGAGGCGAAAACATGAGAAATGCAATTAAGGAATTTATAGAGCCATCTAGAAGAGAAAAGCAGGATCTGTGGGAAAAAGCAACATTTGTGTTTGATACAAATGTGCTATTAAATTTATATAGATATTCTGCTAAGACCAGAAATTCTTTACTTAATGCGTTCCAGAGCTTTAAGGATAGAGTTTGGATTCCGTATCAAGTTGCATACGAATATATGCGTAAACGTTGTGAAGTTATCTATGAAACTGTCCAAAGATATGACCAGTTCAAAAAGGAGATAGAAGCGTTTACTAATAAAGCGATTGATACTCTGCGTCTCACTTCAAACGACGAAGAGATTTCAGACCTCAAAAGATACCTTTTTAAATGGTTGGATAGCAATAAAGATAGGAACCTATTGGTTTTAAACGCTGAAACCGATGAAATATTAAATAAAATATTAATAATTTTCGAAGGAAAAGTTGGCGCAAAACTGAGCGAGGAAGAATTAGAAGCTATTAAAAAAGAGGGAAAAGAAAGATATGAAAAATCTATTCCTCCTGGATATATGGATGAGAAAAAGCGTAAAGATCAAATCGACGATAATAACGCGTATGGGGATTTAATCATATGGAAGCAGATACTTCAATATGCCAAAGAAAAATCTGTGGGAATAGTTTATGTGACACATGACCAGAAAGAAGATTGGTGGAATATTGTCAAAGGTAAAACTATTGGCCCAAGAATAGAACTTAGACGGGAATTTACATCTGAAACAGGGCAAGAATTCCATATGTATTCAATGAACAGTTTCATAAGTACATATAACCAAATGAATGAAGTGCCAATTGACAAAAGTGCCATAGATGAAGTAATGGGTCTTGAAAGTACTGATAAAATAAGGGAAAACAGGAAGAAAAGATTTGAAGTATCTTTGTCGGAACAGATCGCTCGTGTAGAAGAAACACTTGACAAAATTCAAAATAGAATATCACGACGCCAAAAAATCATTTCTGATACTGAAAACAAATATCAGAAACAAGGAGTTGAACCTCCGGAAAACATTCAATATCAATATAATAATACAAAAGCAAAACTAGCGGAATTAGAGAGTGTTTATTCAGAAAAAACACAAGAGTTAGATATGCTGAAACGCTCTTTCGCTTCTAATAAAGAAGAGTTGTAAAATATGTAAGCAAAGAATGCTAGTCTCTGCCTTCTGTATATCAAAAAGGTTGCAAACAATCTACACTAAATTCTATTAAGCAAATCTGTTCCAATAATATTTAATAAGATGGACTTTGTATATTCAGGCATTTAAAACAACTTGTTCTTATATTGTCTTGATATCCACAAAAACAAAAACATCTCTTTCCGTTTATAGTTTTCTGACTCGAAAAACAGCTGTAATCATCCGTGATTATGGCTGTTTTTTATATGCGAAATTAGGAATACCCTTTCGTTTATAGACGCACTTTATCAAGTTAAAGTAATTCATTAACGAATTTGAATTTGCGTCAAATTTATCTTACAATATTTTCATAGAATCAATGCGCAGAAAGAGGGTATAGCATGATTTACGGTTATGCGAGATGCTCGACTAATGAAAGGGAACAGGATATCAACCGTCAAGTGCGTGAACTAAAACAGCAAGGGGCAACTGATAAAACCATCTACTTAGAGTACGAAAGTGGAACAAAAATCAATCGAGCCGAACTCATGAAGCTACTAAATATAGTCCAGCCAGGGGACACCATTCTGGCGACAGAGGTCAGCCGCATCACCCGCAGCACGAAACAGCTTTGTGATATCATCGAGTTGGCAAAAGACCGCCATATCAAACTCGTGCTAGGTAGTTTCGTTGTGGATTGCAGTAAAGAACTTGACCCTATGACAGAGGGAATGTTGAAGATGATGGGCGTGTTCGCGGAGTTGGAACGGAACATGATTAGCCAACGAGTGAAAAGCGGCATGGAGAACGCAAAGGCTAAAGGGAAAACTATTGGCCGTCCCTCAACTACTACAGATGACATTCCAGGAATTTTCTATAAGCACTATCCCAAATATAAAAATGGAGAGATTAACAAGAAAGAGTTTTCCCGATTGTGTAATCTTTCTTACCCGACCATTTACAAGTATTTAGAACTTGTAGAGAAAAACAAGAAGTGTAAGAATCACTCCACGAGCCGTTGTGGAAGCACTGATAAAGGGGAAAAATCATGAATGTTGTTATTTACGCCCGCTATTCTGACAGTAAACAACGGGATGAATCCATCGAAGGCCAGTTAAAAGTCTGCTATAAATTTGCAGAAAGCAACGGGTATAACGTCATAGGTGAATACATTGACAGAGCATTCAGCGCCAAGACAGATGATCGGCCAAACTTTCAAAAGATGATTCGGGACAGCAATAAGAAATATTTTCAAGGAGTCCTGGTTTATCGCCTTGACCGCTTTGCTCGAAATCGTTATGACAGCGTGTAAATGTCAACGAAAAAGTGAACCAGGCGCTCATGAAAAAGTGAGCCACAAAC
>UQQZ01000037.1 GCA_900543305.1 uncultured Oscillospiraceae bacterium | reverse complement strand
ATGCTGCCCATAAAGACCCCTTTGATCTTGTCCATCAAAGCCATGGCCACGCCCTCGTAAAGCTTCAAGATCATGTTGCCGGTAAAGCCGTCGGCAACAATCACATCCGCCCCGTCAAAGGGAATATCACGAGCTTCCACGTTGCCCACAAACTGAACGTCTTTGCAGGCCCGCAGCAGCGCCAGGGATTCCTGCCGGAGCTGGTCGCCCTTGTGGTCTTCCGTGCCCACATTGGCAAGGCCCACACGGGGATTTTCAATGCCCATGACCCGTTTCATATAGGCGGAGCCCATCAGGCCAAACTGCAAAAGCATCTCCGGCCGGCAATCCACATTGGCACCGCCGTCGATGAGCATGAAAAATCCCTGGCTCTTGGGCATGATGGGGGCAAAAGCCACCCGTTTTACCCCCCGGACCCGTTTTACAATGGTGGTGGCGCCCACCACCAGGGCCCCGCTGTTGCCGGCGCTGGCAAAGGCATCTCCTTTCCCCTCGGCCAGGGCCCGTAAGCCCACGGCCATGGAACTGTCCGTTTTCTCTCGAATTACGCTGGTGGGCTCGTCTTCCATGGTCAAAGCTTCCCCGCAGGGCAGGATCTCCATGGCCTCTAAGTCCTGGGAAATCCCCAGTTCCTTGGCGCAGGCCTCCAGTCTGGCCCGATCTCCGGTCAGGAGGATGTCCACCCCCAGCTCCTGTTTTGCCTGGGCACAACCCAAAAGGATCTCACCCGGGGCATTGTCCCCGCCGAAAGCGTCCACAATGATTTTCATTCGTTCTCCCTCTCTTCTGCGCCCAATGCGCTGGGTTCTAAAGGCTCTCCCATTTCTTGACAGCAGCATTCCAGATCCGCCAGTCCCCGGAGGGCCAGAGCCATATACCGCTGCCGTTTGTCCCGGATCTTCTCCGGCAAGGGGGGCAATACACCAAAATTGGCCCCCATAGGCTGAAAATCTTTTCCCTGATATCCGGAAATATACCGGCTGAGAGCCCCCATCATGGTGGTCTCCGGCAGCACCAGGGTTTCCTGTCCCTGGAGCCTGCGGGCCGCGTTGATGCCCGCCAGAATCCCCGAGGACGCCGATTCCATATATCCTTCCACGCCGGTGATCTGACCGGCAAAGAACAGCTCCGGCCTTTCCCGGAAGGAGTAATCTCCGTTTAGAAGCCGGGGTGACTCCAAAAAGGTGTTCCGGTGCATTACTCCGTACCGGACAAATTCCGCCTGGGAAAGCCCTGGAATCATGCCAAATACCCGCTTCTGCTCCCCAAATTTCAAGTTGGTCTGGAAACCCACCAGGTTAAACAAAGTGCCCTCCCGGTTTTCCGCTCGGAGCTGCAGCACCGCCCAAGGCCGATGGCCGGTTCGGGGATCCCGCAGGCCCACCGGTTTCATGGGGCCAAACCGGATGGCATCGTGACCCCGAGAGGCCAACACCTCGATGGGCATGCACCCTTCATACACCTTGGGATCCCGGGCGTCAAAACTGTGAACCGGGGCCCGCTCCGCCCCCACCAGTTCCTCCACAAACCGGTCGTACTCTTCCTTGTTCATGGGGCAGTTGAGATAGTCGTCCCCCTCCCCTTTGTCATACCGGGAGGCGGCGAAACACCGGTCCATCTCCAGGCTTTCCCGGGTTACAATGGGAGCTGCCGCGTCAAAAAAGCTCAGGCTGCCCCCGCACAGGGCCTGGATCTTTTCCGAAAGGGCCTGGGAGGTCAGGGGGCCGGTGGCCACAATCACCGGGCCTTGGGGAAGCTCTGTCACTTCCTCCCGGCGCACCTGGATGAGCGGCTCGCTCTCAATGGCCTGGGTGGCCAGCCGGGAAAACTCTTCCCGGTCCACCGCCAGGGCCCCTCCTGCAGGCACCCGGCTTTTCTGGGCGCAGGATACCAACAGGGAACCAAACCGGCGCATCTCTTCCTTGAGCAGTCCGGCGGCACTGTCCAACCGGGCTGCCTTCAGAGAATTGGAGCAGATCAGCTCCGCAAAGTCCTCTCTGTGATGGGCCGGGGAAAAGCGCACGGGCTTCATCTCATACAGGATCACCGGGATTCCCCGGCGGGCCAGCTGCCAGGCGGCCTCGCAGCCTGCCAGGCCGGCCCCCAGTACGGTTACGCTCTGGTCTGCCATGGTGCCTCCTTATTCTTCCTCTTCCGAAGGACGTTTTCCCTCAAAGGTGCACCCGGGGGTGACACAATAGAGAGTTTTATCCTTGCTCTTTTTCTGCATCAGGGTCTTGCCGCAAACGGGGCATTTTTCCTTGCTGGGGGGATCCCAGGACACAAAGTCGCAGTTGGGATACTCGCTGCATCCGTAGAAGATTCTGCCCCGCTTGGATTTGCGCTCGATGATCTTGCCCCCGCATTTGGGACACTCAGCGCCGGTCTCGTTGACCAGCTTCTTCACATTTTTGCACTCGGGGTACCCGGGACAGGCCAGGAATTTTCCATACCGTCCCACTTTCACCACCATGTGCCGGCCGCACTTCTCGCAGATAACGTCGGTTTCGTCCTCTTTCAATTTGATCTTGACCCCGTCCATTTCCTTCTTGGCTTTCTGGACCGTCTTGTCAAAATCCTCATAGAATTTCCGCAGGGTGTCCACCCAATCCTCGTCCCCTCGCTGGACCGCGTCCAACTCGTTTTCCACCTGGGCGGTAAACTTTACATTGACGATCTTGGGGAACCGCTCCTTCATCAGCTTGGTGATCACTTCCCCCAGTTCTGTGGGCTTGAAAGCCTTTCCCTCCCGGGTCACATACTCCCGGGTGGTGATGGTGGAAATGGTGGCGGCATAAGTGGAAGGACGGCCAATGCCGTTTTCCTCCAGGGTCTTGATCAGGGAGGCTTCCGTGTAGCGCGGTGGGGGCTGGGTGAAGTGCTGATTGCCTTTCAGGTCCTTCACCTTCAGCTTCATGCCCTCTTCCAGAGGCGGCAGGTCCTTGCCCGCCTTTTCCTCTTCATCCTTGCTCTCTTCGTACAGGGCGGTGAAGCCCTCGAAGGCCACGTTGAATCCGGAGGCCTTGAAAATATACTTTCCGGCGCTGATGGTGGCCTGAGTGGTGTTCAGCACACAGTTTGCCATCTGGCAGGCGATGAACCGCTCCCAGATCAGCTTGTAGAGCTTGTACTGGTCGGAGGTGAGAGAGCTCTTTACCTGGTCCGGGGTCAAGCTGATGGTAGAGGGGCGGATGGCCTCGTGACCGTCCTGGGCATTGGCCCGGGATTTGAAATGACGGGGTTTGTTGGGCAGATACTTGGAGCCCCACCGGTCCTCAATGTAGGCCGTGGCGTCCTTGATGGCGTCTTCGGAAATCCGCAGAGAGTCAGTACGCATGTAGGTGATCAAACCGATGGATCCCTGTCCCTCGATTTCCACGCCTTCATACAGCTCCTGGGCTGCCTTCATGGTACGGCGTGCCTGGAACCCCAGTTTCCGGCTGGCCTCCTGCTGGAGGGTGGAGGTGATGAAGGGCGGCGCAGGGGAACGGTTCTTTTTTCCCTTTTTCACCGCGCTGACATAGAACTCCTCCTGTTCCAGCTGGGCGAACAACTTGTCCGATTCCTCTTTGGAAGAGATCTTGATCTCCCCGTTTTCGTCCCCGTAGAAAGCAGCTGCAAACACCGCCTTGCTGGGCGGCGCAGTGAGCTTGGCGTCAATGGTCCAGTATTCCTGGGGCACAAAGGCTTTGATCTCCTCTTCCCGGTCCACAATCATCCGTACGGCCACGGACTGCACCCGGCCTGCGGAAAGTCCCCGGCGAATGGTCTTGGCCAGGAAGGGACTCAAGGTATAGCCCACCAGCCGGTCCAGAATCCGCCGGGCCTGCTGGGCGTTGACCAGGTCCAGATCGATGGCCCGGGGATGGTTCATCCCCTCTTCCACACCGGTGCGTGTGATTTCGTTAAAGGTTACCCGGTCTTGGGCGTCCTCGTCCAAGCCCAGAATGTACGCCAAATGCCAGGAGATCGCTTCTCCCTCCCGGTCCGGGTCGGTGGCCAGCAAAACGCCGTCCGACTTGGCTGCGGCTTCCTTCAGCTCTTTGACCAGCTTTTCCTTTCCTTTGATGATGCTGTATTTGGGCTTGAAGTTATCCTTCACGTCCACGCTCAGCCGCGCTTTGGGCAAATCCCGCACATGGCCCATGGAGGCCACCACTTCGTAGTCCTTGCCCAGATATTTTTGAATGGTTTTCGCCTTGGAAGGCGACTCCACAATCACAAGTTTCGACATTCGTCATCTTCCTTTCTCCCGCCCCAACCGTTGGGACGGAGGGTTGCCCTGAAGCGGCCCAGGAGCCTTTCTCTGTGCCGCCAGCCGTCTCACCCCGACGGCCTATCCAAGTTATTTTACCATACTCTTCCGGGGAATCAATGAAAATTATGAAAAACTAATCTTTTCTCCCAGACGATACCGTTTTCCCGGCAGGGATTTGGCAAGTCCCTGCAGCTCCAACTCTGTCAGGATCCCCAAAAGCGCTCCCGGAGCGAGGCCTGTTTCCTCCTCCAGCTGGGACAGGGATTGGGGTTCTTCTCCCAAAACAGACAGCACCGCCGCCTCTTCGCCCCTCAAGGACAGGGGCAGCGATTCCGGAGTTTTCTCCCTCTCTTCCTTTCTGGGACGGGACTGGGACCCTTTGCCGGAAACCGTTTTTCCCCCTAGACTGTACCGTTTCCCCGGATGGGATTTGGCAACTCCCCCCAGCTCCAACTCCGTCAGGATCCCCAAAAGCGCCCCCGGAGCAAGGCCTGTTTCCTCCTCCAGCTGGGACAGGGATTGGGGTTCTTCTCTCAAAACGGACAGCACCGCCGCCTCTTCGCCCCTCAGGGGAAGGGGCAATGATTCCGGAGCTTTCTCTCTCTCTTCCTTCCTTGGACGGGACTGGGATCCTTTGCTCGGAACACGTTTTCCCGCCAGACTGTACCGTTTTCCCGGATGGGATTTTACAAGTCCCCGCAGCTCCAGCTCCGCCAACAGGGCCAGCAGATTTCCCGTAGGAAGTCCCGTTTGCTCTGCCAGGGTTCCCACGGAAACCGCTTCCTTTTCCAGAACAGCCAGTACGGCAGCCTGATCCCCGTTGATCCGGGTCCCAGGATCTGCCAAGGCCAGATTCCGTTCCACCTCCGGCAAAGGGTCCAAGGGGATCACTCGGCCTTGGGTGTGAAACCGGCGGTCATATTCCTCCAGAATTTCTTCCCCGCAGGTAACAGGTTTTGCCCCGTCGGCAATCAAATCCCAGCCCCCTGCGAAGGCGGGATCTCCCTGTTTTCCGGGATAGACAAATACGTCCCGATCCTGATCCTTGGCGTAGCTGGCATAAATGATGGTCCCGCTTTTCCGGGCCGCCTGGATCAGCAGTACCCCGCAGGCAAAACCGGTGATCAATCGGTTGCGCATGTGAAAAGCTCCATATCCGGGAGACTGTTGGGAGAAGAATTCGCTGACCAGAGCCCCACCCTTTTCCACAATGGTCTCCCGCAAAAAGGCGTTCTCCACCAAATAAGGGCTGTTCAGTGCCACAGGCAGCACACTGATCAGGGGACCTTCCCCGCTCATGGCCCCCAAAGTGGCGGCGGTGTCAATTCCCACCGCGCCTCCGGTGACTACAACCGCCCCTCCAATGGCCAACTGGTAGCCGAATTCCTTTCCTTTTTCCTCCGATTCCTTCAAGGCCTTCCGGGCGCCCACCACGGAAATGGTAGGTCTGCGGTCCACATCGGGAAGCTGGCCTCGTACATACAGTACCGCGGGAGGGTCAAAAATATTCCTCAGGGCTGCGGGATATTTTTCACACTCCGGGGTCAAAACCTGCCATCCCACTTTGTCCGCGTATTCCAGCTGGGCCTGGGCTTCCGAAAGGGAAAAGGCGTACAGGGCAGCGGCTTCCCGCTCTTTGATCCCTGCCATGGAGTTCCACACCCGGGAACCGTCCCGGAAAAAGCCTTCCACTCCGCCCGGATATCCCAGACTGATCCGCCAGGGCATGGGGCTCCCTGGGCCGAAGGCATGCTGCAGCCAAATCCAGTAGACTCGGTTATCCATGGGCCTCCCCCTTTCCGCCTCGGCGGACCATCTCCCACAACAGAATGGTGGCCGCCGCCGAAGCATTCAGGGATTCCGCGCGGCCTCCCATGGGGATGGTGACCCGCTCCCCACACAAAGCAATGGTCTCCTCACTGAGCCCGTTGCCCTCATTGCCGATAAACACCCCATATTTTCCGGTGGAAAAATCGATCTCCGTCACCTGGCGGGCGGTGCTGTCCGGTACCGAGGCCAGCAAAGTGAATCCCTGATCCCTCAACCGGCGGCACAGTTTTTCCGGCGAGGATTCCAGAGTGATTCTCACCCGGAAAACCGCTCCCATGGAGGCCCGAAGAGCTTTGGGAGAAAGAGGGTCACAGCAGTCTCCCAGCAGGAATACTTGGGGAATTCCCAGGGCTTCCGCAGTCCGGAGTACCGTTCCCAGATTTCCCGGATCCTGCAGGTTTTCCAACACCGCGCAGGAACTGTCCTGGAGAGATCCGGCCTCCCCAGCCCGAAGAGATGCCGGCCAACGGCACTGACAGAAAATCCCCTGGGAATGTTTGGTGGAGGAAAGCAGCTGGGCCACATGGTCCTCTACCCAATAGGCCTCTTCACACACCTGGAGAACAGGTTCCAGGTAACGGGCGTACTTTTCCCGAGCCTGCCCGGTAAAGAAACACCGGTGGATCTCCACCCCGGACCGGACGGCATCCTGGCACAGACGGGCTCCTTCGCACAGGAATTCCTCCCGGGACCGCCGCTCCTCCGCAGAGGACAACAAGGCCGCCCCTTCCCGCACCATCTTATTTTGCCGGCTGGTGATCTTTTCCATCCCGTTCCCCTCCTGTTTCTAAAAAGGCGCCCTGTGACGGCGCCGTGGAGCGGGTTTCCCCGCCAGAATTAGGAACGCCCAAGGCAATCCCTTGCCTCGGGCGCACTCTTAGCTTTTTTATAAGGCAGCCTTTGCCTTCTCCACCAGGGCGGTGAACCCGGCTGCATCGGCGATGGCGATTTCGGAAAGCATCTTCCGGTTCAGGGTAACGCCAGCCTTCTTCAGACCGTTCATAAAGGTGGAATAGTTGATGCCGTTTGCCCGGCAAGCTGCGGAAATACGGGTGATCCACAGACGGCGGAAATCACGCTTGCGCTGCTTGCGGCCGATGAAAGCGTAGTTGCCAGACTTCATCACGGCCTGTTTGGCCATTTTAAAGTGACGGCTCTTGGCGCCCCAATAGCCCTTGGCGAGCTTCAAAACCTTTTTTCTTCTCTTGCGCGTCATCATCGCGCCCTTGACTCTAGCCATTCCAATACCATCCTTTCTTATGGTGCAACAAACTTGTAATCATTTTTATGTGGGACGGAGTTTTTTCGGATCCCCCTGGGGGATCCTCCCGCCCAAATGCCCAGGCTCTCGCTTATTTGTAGGGCAGCATCCGCTTGACGGCGGCCACGTTGGTCTTGTCGGCCACGGTGGTGCCGCGCATGGCGCGCTTGCTCTTGGGAGTCTTGCCATGGCCATTGAGCAGATGGCTGGTGTTGGCATGGCCGCGGATGACCTTTCCGTTCTTGGAAAGTTTAAAGCGCTTCTTGGCGCCGCTGTGAGTTTTCAGTTTCGGCATTTTGCAGTCCTCCTTAAATGTTCGATCAAAGCGTTACTTGACAGGCTTGGGAGCAAGGAACATCAACATGGTCCGGCCCTCCAACTTGGCGGGCTTTTCCACGTTGGCCACTTCGCTCATGGCATCTGCGAAACGGCGCATGATCTCCAGTCCCAGCTCGGGATGTCCCATCTCTCTGCCGCGAAACCGGATGGAAGCCTTTACCTTGTTGCCCTCGGAAATAAATCGCAGGGCATGATTCTTCTTGGTCTCAAAATCGTGGGTATCGATGTTGAGAGAAAGACGAACCTCTTTGATCTCAACGACCCGCTGGTTCTTTCTCGCTTCCTTTTCCCGCTTGGCCTGCTCGAAACGGAATTTGCCGTAGTCGATAATCTTGCACACCGGGGGATTCGCCTGGGGAGCGATCTTTACCAGATCCAGATTCTTCTTCTCCGCAATTTCCATGGCCTGCCGCAGAGACATGATGCCCAGCTGGGTGCCATCGGAGTCGATGACGCGAAGTTCTTTATCTCGGATTTGCTCGTTGATCTGCAGTTCCTTGTTGCTAATGGGTAGCACCTCCATCACAATGTTCTCAAGCTGTTTCGCGAAGGGCGGCATTCTTGTAATAAGAAAGCGGGCAGAACGCTCTCTGCCCGCAAATCAATGCCCACTTAACCCCGTTTCCGGGATCCAGGATCGGACCCGAGCCTTCGGCTCACGCCCCGTCCTTGGGATATTGACCTGTGACAGACTGCGCTGCACGGGTGGGAGCCGCCGGCTCCGCTTTGTTTTACCGAGAAATTATTATACTCTCTCTGGTTCCCTCTGTCAAGAGGAAACCCTGGTTTTTCCCACACAAAAAATTTCATAGCCTTCCATCACGAGTCCAAGGTCACGCTCAGCAAAAGACGGAACCGGGAGCCTTGTCCCCACGGGCAGAAAGTTCCCCCACCCTGCCAGGGCAAGCGCCTTTAGGCGCGCTTCGCGACTTGGGTCCAGCGTTACGCTGGCTTGGGTACAACGTCACGCTGGCTGCTCAGCGGATGTCGTAGACGCTGCGCAGACGCAGCCCCTCGGGCTTGCCAGAAAGGATCTTCACCCGGGTTTCTCCGGCGTTCATGTCAAAATAGTTGTCGGACAGGAGCAGATCCTGGTTCTCATTCTGGATCTCCACCCCTTTGGCGTAGGCCTTGGCGGACACCACAATCTGGTCTCCCTCCACCCGGCAGGAAAGCTCCGGATCCGCATAGTGGTAATACTTGGGCAGCGTGAAAATCACCGTGCCTCCCGACACGTAGCGGCCCTGCTCATACAGGTCAAAGCTCACATAGTCTTCCAGTTCGTCGATCTTGGGCAGGTCTACCTTGTCCATCCACACACTGGTCAGGGCGGGTACCGTCAGAGAAATGGTCTCCTCCCGCTGAATATTGCCCAGGTTGTCCCTAAGGGCCCATTTCACCGTAAACGCCCGGTCCTGCCGGGTCTCGTTGGAGACGGAAAGCTGAATGCTCTTTTCCATGGGATAGGGCTCTGCATTCACGTTGGTCTTTTGGGAAAGCATTCCCTCCTCCTTGCAGGAGAGCAAAACAGGGGCAAAGAATCGCTTTGCCATGTAGTGGAGCGCTTTCCAACGGCCCGTGTAGTCGATGGAGGCCCAGGAGGCCACGGGCCAGCAGTCATTGAGCTGCCAGTAAACCGCTCCCATGCAGATCCCCCGGATCCGACGGAAATGTTCCACCCCATACCGAATGGCCTCTCCCTGAAGCATCTGGGAAGCGTACAGGGCCGTTTCAAAGTCCGAAGGATACAAGTACATCTGCTGGAGATAGGCCATGGTCAGCATGTTGCCCCGGGCGCACCGCTGATGCTTTTCCATCACATAGGAAAACAAGTTTCGGTCCTGGGGCTCCGTATAAGTTTCCACGGTCTTCAAACAGGGGAAGGATTCAAATCCAAATTCCGACAGATACCGGAACTGGTGCTTCCGATAATCGGCAAAAGGCCGCATTCCGTGCCACACCGCCCAGTAGTGAACATCTCCCCGGGTGGGATCGTTGGGGTTGTCAAATCCGCCTCCGGAAGAGGGGCTGGCCGGCCAGTAGAAGGTGTCGGGATCCAGGCGCTTCAGGGTCTCAGGGATCAGATATTCGTACATGCGAATATAGTCCGCCTTCTGCCGGGGGCTGCTCACCCACTGCCCCTGGTCCACAAACATCTCCATCTCGTTGTTGCCGCACCACAGGCCCAGAGAGGCGTGATGGCGGAGACGGCGCACATTGTCGGTCACCTCCGCCCGGATATTCTCCGCAAATTCCGGAGTCAGGTTGTACACAGCGCAGGCAAACATGAAGTCCTGCCACACCAGCAGGCCCAATTCGTCACAGGCATCATAGAAGGCGTCGTCGGGATAATAGCCGCCACCCCACACACGGATACAATTGTAATTGGCGGCCACGCACTGCTCCAACAGCTTCCTGGTCCGTTCCGGGGTAATCCGGGAAAGGATGTTGTCCTCGGGAATGTAGTCGGCGCCCATGGCAAAGATCTGCACGCCGTTGACCTCATGGGCAAAGCTTTCCCCGTGGGCATCCTTTTCGATGTGCATGGTCACCTGGCGCAAACCGATCCGCCGCTGCCATGTATCCAACACCTTGCCCTGAGCATAGGCGGTAACCTTGATCCCATACAGAGGCTGTTCTCCATACCCGTGAGGCCACCACAGCTGGGGATGCTCCACCAGGATCTCCTTGGGGGAATCCTCGTACAGGGTCACCTGACCCTGGGGATCTTCCAGCTCCACGGTGTAGGTGATGTTCTCCGCCGTCACATATTCCAGTTCCGGTTCCACAGTCAGCTTCACCTTGCCTTGGCCGTGTTCCTGCCGGATGTGCACCGAACTCAGCCGGGCGCCGTCCACCCCTTCCAAAAGGACAGGACGCCAAAGACCCGCGTCGGGCAGATGGGGACCCCAGTCCCAGCCGAACATGCAGTGGGCCTTCCGCAGATTGGCAAATCCCCGCATGGCGTCGTCGCTGCCGTCAGCCCGGCTCTGGGCATAGTGTTCCCGGATCCACCGGGTGGGAGAGGTAATTTTCACTTCCAGCCAGTTCTCTCCCGGATGCAGAATTCCCCCTACCTCAAAGGCAAAGGTCCGGTGCATGTTTTCCACATGGGACAGCAGCACTCCGTTAAGCCGCAAATCTGCCACCGTATCCACCCCTTCGAAACGCAGCACCTGGGTGGGACAACGGAGGATCTCCTCCTCCGGGGTAAAGGTGGTCTGAAAAACAAAGTCGTTTTCCATCAAGGCCAAGGCCTTGCCTTCATTGTCTCGCCAATAGGGATCTTCCAGCTTGCCGGCCTGGATCAGGCAGCTATAAACGGAACCGGGCACCGTGGTGGGATAAATTTCCTTTTGGCCCATGATTTGCAGGTTCCAATTTTGTTCCAGGTTTTGAACGATCATTCTGTCTCCTCCCGTCAAATGGTAATCACTTGTTTTCTTTTTTCACATGGAATACTTTTATCTTAATCTGTTTTCGCCGGGAAAGTCAATGACCTTCGGTCATTTTCTTACTGCTGGCCCGGTTCAAGTAGGTAGAATAGAGTATCAGCTCCCCTACCCGGTAGCCGGACACCTCTTCCATAGCCGCGCCGTAAAGCCGCAGCTGTGTTTCATACCGGTCCCAAAGCTCCTCCATGGAGCTCACCCGGTCCGTTTTAAAGTCCACCACATGGAGCAGGTCCCCTTCCAGGAAGGTGCAGTCCACCGCCCCTTGGAGGATCACCTCTTCCCGGCTTTGAGACTGTTCCGGAGCTGCCAAGGCAGCGGGAATCATGGCGGTAAAACGGCGTTCCTTCTGAACCTGGGGAGAGCAGAGAATCCGCTGACCCAAATCACTGTGGAGAAATTTTGCCACCCGACCCAGATCCACCACAGCCCCTTGTTCGGGAGTGATCAGGGCCAAATCCGTCAGCCGCCGGAGCTCCTTTTGAGAATCCTCCAAGGCCGCGGAAAAATCCGCAAACTGCATAAAGGCGTGGAGAGCGGTTCCCCGTTCCGCCGGGGTCATCCCCTGTTCTCCCAGCCAGGCAGGCCGGGACAGGAGAATCTCCCTGGTCCCTCCCTGCTCCGCCGCAAGCTTGGAGGCCGCCACTTTAGCGGGGATGGTGGTTTCTCCCTCATAGGGATATGTAAATTGGATCCGTTCCCGCAGCCGGCGGACCAGTGCCTCATCCGGAGGCTGCGGTGCAGGGCAAACCCTCTGCTGGGACCGGGTTTCCGGCTCATAGCGGCTGAATCCAATGCTCCAGGGGGTGTAATCCTCCCGGACCACACAGCCTGCCGGCGCTCCCGTTTCCCGACGCAGTTCTTCCCCATCCGGATGGCACAAAGCACACAACAGCAGCCACTGGGCCGCGTTTTTCCCTCGCCGGACCGTGTAGGGAGCCGGTCCCCCTTCCGTCAGCTCCAGAGCAAGCTTTTCCGCCGTGCGGATAGGGTCTTCCCAGGATCCTACCAGGATCAGTTTTTCTTTGGCTCGGGTCAAAGCCACATACAGCACCCGCAGCTCCTCCGACGCGGAGGCCCGGGCCGTTTCCAACCCGATGGCGTCCCGGGCGGTGGTGGTAAAGCGGGCAGACCGTTTCCGATCCCGGAGCTTGAGTCCCAGCCCCAATTCCGGGTGCAGCAGCACCTCGGCCCGCTGGTCGGACACGAAATTTCTCCCGCAACCCGCCACAATGCACACGGGGAACTCCAATCCCTTGGACTTGTGAATGCTCATCACCGTCACCCGGTTCCGGTCCTCCGGAGGCAGTTCCGCCGCCTGCAAGTCCGAGTCGTTTTGCCGCAGCCGGTCCAGAAACCGCACAAACCCGGAGATTCCATGATACCCGGAGCTCTCATACTCCCGGGCGTATTGCTCCAGCAAATGCAGGTTTTCCAACCTTTCTTCCCCATCCTCCATGGCCAGCACCATGTGAGGATAGTCCGTTTTTCGGTACAGATAATTTAAAAAGCTGTCTGAGGGCATGGTGGCCGCCACCGCCCTGTATTGGCCGATTTCCCGGACTACCTGCTCCAAACGGGGATCCTCCTGGGCCTGATTCAGCAGGGAAACATACACAGATACCTCCCGGTTTTCCAGGCGCATCCGGGCCACATCGTCGGCGGAAAAACCGTAGAGAGGACTCATGAGTACCGAAAGCAGGGGGATATCTTGATCCGGGTTGTCGATGACCCGCAGCAGGGACAGCATAACGCCGATTTCCGCCGCTTGAAAAAATCCACCAGCCACCGACGCCCTGGCAGGGATTCCCTGGGCTTGAAGTTCCTGGGCATACCCGTGGGCGTATTGATTGGCGCTCCGAAGCAGAATGCAGAAATCCCCGTACTGGACAGGGCGTTCCCCCTCTTTATCCGTTACGGTAAAGCCCCCTTCTACCAGCTGCCGGATCCGGTCCGCAATCCAGACCCCTTCCGCCTCCTCGGGCGTCACCCCTCCCCGACGGTCAATCCACTGGAACTCTGTTTCACAGCCTGCCTTGGGAGCATACTCCGCTCCGCACACCAAACGTTCCTCTCCGGTGTAATCCATGTCCCCGGCTCCTTGGGTCATCAACCGGGAAAACACAAAGTTCACCGTATCGGTCACTTCCCGCCGGGAACGAAAATTTCGGTCCAGCACCAAATAGGCAGGGTATTGATCCCGCTTCCGGTCGTACCTGGCAAAGGAACGGCGGCACCGGAGAAAAATTTCCGGCATGGCCCGCCGGAATCCGTAAATGCTCTGCTTCACGTCTCCCACCATAAAGAGGTTGTTTCCATCCTGGGATACGGCCCGGAACAGGGAATCCTGTACCTCGTTGATGTCTTGGTACTCGTCGATCATGATCTCGTCAAACCGGGCAGCCACTTCCCGGGCCGCAGGAGTGGGGGCACCTTCCTCTGTGAGAAACAACCGGATAGCCTGGTGTTCCAAGTCGCTGTAATCCAGAAAATTCCGCTCCCGCTTCTTTTCCGTGTACCGCCGGGAAAAGGCCAAAGTCAGATCCCGCAGGCTTCTCACCAAAGGCGCCATGGCCGCCGTCTCCCGAGATACGGCCTCCCGGTCTGCGGAAAGGTACTTGCCCAATTCCTCCGAAGCCCGCTTTACCTCCTTACGAAAGGCCTCCAACCTCTGCTTCAGCGGATCTCCATCGTATCCCCGGAGCGTTCCCCGGCGGGCAGGGGCGTAGGCTCCCACCGCCTGAGACAGGCCATCCCAGTCTTGGGCTTTGGCCAGGGAAATCATCTGCCGGAACCCTTCCCGGTCCTTTTCCAGGGCGCCGGTGTATGCGGAAGCCACCTTCTCGTCTTCCCAGCATTCCTCCAGAGCACGGGTCAGCAACCCTTCACAGTGGGCGGCGGTTTCCCCGGCGTAGGCCAAAATCACCTGTTCCCAAGGGGATACCTCCTGCCCAGGAGCATACATGTCCACCTTCTCCTCCAGCCACCGTTCCGGAAAGGGGTGACTTTGCATGAACCGGTACAAGGTCAGAACCATGTCCATGAGCCGCCGGTCATCCCGTTCCCCGGAAAAGGCATCTGCCAAAGAGCCCACCGTTCCTGCCTCGAAGGCCTCCTGAAGCACCTCGTTCAAAGCGGCATGGGTCAGTTCCTCCTCCTGCTTGTCGGAGACGATCTTGAAATCCGGGGACAGGTCCAGCAAGTGGAAAAATTCCCGGACCATTTCCGCGCAGAAGCTGTCCACCGTGCCGATATGAGCCTGAGACAACAGGATGCTCTGCCGCCGCAGTCTGGGATCGGCAGGGTGTTCCCGCAGCAGATCGTGCAGCCGCTTCTCCAGCCGGGCCCGCATCTCTGCCGCCGCGGCCTTGGTAAAGGTGACAATGAGCATTCTGTCCGCAGAGGTGGGGGAGTCCGGGTCTGTCAGCCGGTCAATGGCCCGCTGTACCAGCACCGCCGTCTTTCCCGATCCCGCCGCTGCAGCCACCAGCACCGTGCCCCGGCGGGCATCGATAGCATCCCGCTGGCTTTCCGTCCAACGCATTTCACCCATGGGGATGTTCCTCCTTTCCCAATTCCGCTTCCATCTGACGCAGGGCTTCCTGAGCGGTGGTTTTATCCTGCTGAACGTCCTTTTCTCCGTATTCCTTTCCGCACACCGGACCGTAGGGGCAGAACCGGCAGGCGCTCTTGTTTTTCAGGTTGGGCACCGCGTCCACTCTGCCTTCCCGAAGCTCTGTAGCCATGGCCGCAATGAGCCGCTTGGAGTACCGGAGCACGGTTTCCAGCTGTTCTAGATCCAGGACGGAGCTGAACCGCCCCAACGTGCCGTCTTTATTGAGCGAAGCGGGGATAAACCTGCCTTTTGCCCCTGCTTCCATGGCCTGGATGATCTCCCCATCGCTGAGGACCACACCGCTCATGCGCAGCTGTTTGTCGGCTTCCGCTTTGATTTTCTCCTCCCCCGCGCCTCGGTCCACGGACACAGAAGGCTCCGCCGCAGGCATGTAAAGGACACCGGCTGGAAATTCCTGGCCTCCTTCCACCAAGGCTGCCAGATACACCAGCATCTGCATATTGAGCCCCTGGAGCACATCCGCCAGACGGAAATCCTTCCGGCCTGTTTTAAAGTCCACCACCCGCACATACCGGCGGCCGTCGCTGCCCTGATACACGTCCACCCGGTCGATGGTGCCTCCTACGGTGACCACCCCGTCTCCGGTGTCGATCCGCAGGGGAGGCTGATCTTTTCCAAATCCCAATCCCCATTCCAGATGTTCCGGCACAAACTGGCTCTGGGCCAGCTCTTCCTCCACATGGCGGATCAGCTTGCAGGCGGACTGGGCCAAACGCTCCAGCCGGTACCGCTCCCGGCCGCTGAGCAGCTCCATTCCCCCCAGGTTCTCCTGGGCATAGGCGCGGATCAGTTCTCGAATCCGCCGTTCCAGCTCTTCTTCATCCCACTGGCACCGCACCTGACGAGGCTCCCGAAATATTTTTTCAAACAGGTAGTGCATCAAGGTGCCGTACTGGAGCACGTCCACCTCTGCGGGACGGCGTTCCCTGGCCCGGAGCCCATACCGGCAGAAATATTGAAACCGGCACTGGTGAAACACTTCAATCTGGGTAGGGGACAAAAAGGGCGTTTCCCCCAGCAGTTTCCGGGCCAGCGCCTTGTCCTCCAGCACCTGAGGACGGCCTCCTGCCGCCCGTTCCAGGGCCTCCATCCGGCCCCGGTATTGGGGGTCCTCTTCAAAGAGTTTTCGGAAGGCTGCCGCTTCCCCATCGGTATCCGTAAAACGGGCGGCCATCTGGGAAAAAGCCGATTCCCGGGAATTGGCAAAATACTCTCCCGGCAAATCTTTCCAAGGCTTCAAGGTGGGGAAGATCCCCAGCAGGGCAGAAACCAGCTCGCTGGGCTCTTTGTCCTCTCCCTCGGCGGTTCTGGGCCAGGTGACGTACAGCCGCTCCGAAGGGGCGCATGCCACGGAATAGGCCAGATACCGCTCCTCCATGGTCTTCTGCTCCAGGGGATCTCCCAGGGGCAGTTCCAGGGCAATCAGCTCCCGGCGTTCCGCGTCGGAAAACACTCCGGAGGATTTGGGCACCAGGGGAAATTCTCCTTGGGTGACCCCCAGCAAAAACACTGCCCGAGGGGCCGATTGGCGCACCTGTTCCGCCGTCCCAAACAGCACTTGATCCACAGTCTGGGGAATTTCCGAAACGTCCTCCCCGGCAATCACTTCCTGGAGCAGCTGAAAATACCGCTCCCGGGAAATGGGTTTCTCCCCCAAAATGGCCCGCATCTGATCCAGAATCTCCATGAGCAGGTCCCAGATTCTGATCTGTTTCTGGGCAAGGGCATCCTCCCCCGCCTCCTCCAGAGAAAGGCAATAGGCGGGCAAAGTTTCCTCCAGCCCATAGGCCGTAAGCAGCAGGTACACTGCTTGGGAAATTTCCGCTCCTGTGGCGTCCTTGGTCCGGGCGGCAAACCGTTCTAACGGCCCCATGAGACGTTTTCGCAGCTGGTTGAGAGAAGCCAGGGTTTCCCGGTCCTCTTCCGTCATCTCCTGGCCAAACCCGCGGGGATGCCGGACAAACTCCTGCCGCCAGTCACTTCCTGTAATCTTCCAAAGGTACGCATAATTTTCCAACGCGGAAATCTCCTCCGCTGTAAACCCAGAAACGCCGGTCTTGAGCATTTCCAACAAAGATTCGGTCTGATAACCGGAAAGCACCGCCTGGAACGCTCCCAGGGCAAACCGGGTGACAGGCTCCGCGTCCACCCGGGCAGGCTGAGACACAAAACAGGGGATTTCCCGTTTTTTCAAGGCTGCGTCCAGACATCCGTAATACCGGGCGGGATCCCGGCAAATGATGGAGACTTCCCGATACCGGTATCCCTCCTCCATCACTAGCTGCCGGATGGTGGCCGCCACAAACTCCGCTTCCTCATAGGGATCTCTGGCTTCAAAGAGGGTCACGCCTTCCGGATCCTGGCAGGTCATAGGCTTTTCGGCGCAGAAGAGCTGGGCTTCCACCAGCTTCAGCGTTTCATTTTGAAACCGGGGCGCCCCTGTAAGGACTATGGGAGGCTGAACCTTCACCCCGTTTTCCTGAGCACACCGGGTCAATCTCCGGCGGGTTCTGTCCACCAGGGCAAAGAGCCCGGTCCCCGTCCGATCCAACCCGTCGGTACACAGGGCCACCACCACCTGATCCGCCCGCCGGAGAATTTGAGCCAATACGCCCATCTCCTGAGCGGTAAAGCCCTCGAAGGAATCCACCGCCACTGTGGTGCCGGAAAAGAAATCGCTGGTTTCTAACGCCTGGGCCATCCGGGTCAGATCGTCCCGGGAATCCAGATAGGAAGCTTCCACCAAAGCTTCATATGTACCGTACAGCAGGGAAAGCTCTGAAAGCTTTTTTCCCAATCCCCGCTCCCCCAAGGTATGGGCGGTAGCCAGGAGCTGTTCCGGGGAGATGCCGCACATTTTCATTTCGTTGACTGCGGTGAGCATCACGTCGTTGATTTTTCCGCTTTTGGCGGCAGTACTGTACACGTCCAGCTGTTCTTGGCAGGCGTCTACCGCAGAGGCCATCAGAATTCTTCTTCCTCCGTCGCTGAGCCTTCTTCCCACGGCACCCCCTTCTTTTCGGAACACCGCTTCCGCCAATCGGGTGAAGCTGTACACGGGGATAGCGTTGCCCCGCACGGGACCCGCCAAGTGCAGCATGGCTTTTTCCGTTTCAAAGGTATACTGCTCCGGAACGATCATCACCGTTCCTCCCTGACCGGACAAACTCCGATCCGCCAACAGCCGGCGCAAATATTCTGTTTTCCCGCTTCCCGCTCTGCCCAACACAAACTGCAGCATATCTTTCCTCCCCCCTACTTTCTTGAAAGAAAGTAGGCAAAGAACTTTTACTTCGCGATGTTTCCCTTTTTGGCTGTTCCCTTTTCCCCGCGGGGGGTTCCTCAGAGGGGGTTCTCTTTTTCCTCCGGTTCTTTGTCAAAATTGGTCAATGAACTTTTACGCCCCGATGTTTCCCTCTTGTGACTGTTCCCTTTTCCCCGCAGGGGGTTCCTCAGAGGGGACTCTCTTTTTTCTCCGGTTCTTTGCCGAAACTGGCCAAAGAACTTTTATGCCCCGATGTTTCCCTCTTGTGGCTGTTCCCCTTTTCCCCGGGGGGATTCCTCAGAGGGGAACTTTTGCTTTTTGTCCTCAATTGCTATCTGCCATTATACCACAAGGGGATGGGGCGGAAAAGACCCGTCACCCTCGGAGCCATTCCCGCAATTCTTCCCAAAGTTCCACCGCTTTAAACCGGATTTGAAACTGCTCTGGATTTTCCACAATCTCCCGTTCGGACTGGGGGAAACTTAAAAGCGCGTCTTCCTCATCCTGGCTGGCGGCAGGCAAACACAAAGTGGGAAAAACCACACACCACCAATTTTTTCCTTCTCCTTGACCCAAGGTAACTCGCAGAGTTCGATACCGTCCGGCGGGCAACTGAAAAGTTTCATAGGTTCTGGTGGAAAAATACATTTCCGTCACCTGGGCGGTTGCCCCGTAGGATACTCCCTGTTCTTTCAAGGAATCCCGGGCGGCCTGGGCAATGGATTCCAGGTGGGTGCACAGAAGTGCGCTGGCTTCCTCCATGGTGTTGGCTTCCCCGTACCACCGGGCAGCCTCTTGGAGTACCGCGTCCCGGACTTGCAATTTTACCGCCTGATCCTCCGGAGAATCGGAATTTGCCACCACATGAAGCCGCACCACATTTTCAGGCAGTTCACCGCAGGCGGCCGCGAAGGGGAAAAAACTGGCCAACACGGTCAAGACAAATCCGGTCACAAGGGCTTTTGCCAAAAGCTTTCTCGAGAGATATCCGTTATGTTTCATGGAAAAATCTTCCTTTCTGGAATTTCCCTGAAAGTATGGGTGGGTTTGGGAAAGCTTATTCGCCTATGGAAAGAGGGATTTGACAAGGATGCTATAATAGAGAATACACGTCAGGATTTCCAAGGAGATTGCCTGACATGAAAGAACAGTCACCTTTTTGAAAGGCGGTTTGCTATGATTGACGTTTTTCTGGACGCCCTTCTGGACACCGTAAAAACTCTGCCCTTTCTGCTGGGCGCATACCTGCTCATTGAGTTCTTGGAGCACAAAGCCAGCGGAAAACTTACCGGTGCCCTTTCCCGACTGGGGCCACTGGGACCCTTGGGCGGGGCAGCGTTGGGACTGGTGCCCCAATGCGGATTTTCCGTGGCGGCGGCCAATTTCTACGCGGGACGGTTGATCACCCCGGGCACTCTTCTGGCGGTCTTTCTGGCCACCAGCGACGAAGCCCTTCCCATTTTGATTTCCCAACCCGGCGCTCTGCCGGATCTGTTGCTGCTGTTGGGAGTCAAGTTGGTTTCCGGTACTGTGTTTGGTGTGTTAGCGGATATTCTGTGGAAACGGCTGCGCCACACGGAAAACCAGGAACCTTTTTCCGACCTGTGCCGGGATTGCGACTGTGAGCACCAGGGAATTTTCAAGTCCGCCCTGATCCACACCTTGCGCATTGCCCTGTTTCTGTTTATCATCAACCTGCTCTTGGGCGGGGCCATTCATATGGTGGGGGAGGACGCCATTTCCCGGCTACTTTTGTCCGGCAGCGTTTTCCAGCCCCTGTTGGCGGCGCTGATCGGTTTTATTCCCAACTGCGCTGCCTCGGTCATTTTGACAGAGCTGTACTTGTCCGGCTCCCTTTCCTTTGGAGCCGCGGCGGCAGGGCTGTGCACGGGAGCCGGGGTGGGCCTGGCGGTATTGTTCAAGGCAAACCGTCATCCCAAAGAAAATTTCCTGCTGGCCGCCATGCTCTATGTAGCTGCCGTCGTGACAGGTGTCCTTTGCGGTTTGATCTTTCCCGGATAATCCCCATTTTTCAAACAGGAAAACCGGCGCCTTTTGAGAGCTTACGCCACTCCCAAAGGCGCCGGTTTTTTATAGGTTTTTTCGGATCATTCTTTTCTCGCTGCCCGGCGGGAATAGAGAACGGATCCCACTCCCGCTGCCAGAACCGCCGCCACGGTTACCAAAACCATGGCCAGCTGGGGCAACAGCAAGGAAAGCAAAGTCACAATGCCCGCGGCCATAAACAGCTTTCCTCCAAACCGCTGGCTCTCTTTCCAGGCCGTTTCGCTTTGGAAACTCCATTTCGTTCTGATTCCGAACCAGGCGTTCCGCTTGGCCAGGGGCATCATGGCACCCAAAGCCAGAAACAGGATCCCCAGGATCAGGAACACAATCCGAAGCCCCACGGAGGGAATCTCACCCAAATGCTCCACCCGGGCCCAGGAAGTGTACAGGAAAAAGTAGTCCATCACGTTGAACACCACCAGACCCAGAATCCCGGTGAGAATCACCACCCGGCGGCCCGTTCCGTTTCCCTGCCACGCTTCCATGGAGGCTGCCTTGGCGGTTCCCAGCATCAACCCTCCAAAAGGCAATGTCACCGCCGGCAAAATAAAGCATTCATATTTGCTGCCCCATCGATCCACCTCTCCGGAAATGCCATAGTGAGCGGGAATCTGTTCTGGCAGAAACCACAGCACCCCAATGGTGGTCACCACCAGGGGAAGCAGCGTAAGAATTCCATATACCAGCCACACTTTCCAGCCCAATTTTGTTCCTTTCATTTGTTCTCCCCCTTTCCCGGATCTCCCTGTCTTCCGCCCCATGGAGAACACACCAGGGAATTCCACAAAAAATACTGTCCGTTTTTTCTCTCACTCTCTTTTGAAAAAAGGCCGGGAGAAAGTTCACCCGGCCTTCTGTGAAATTCCGATCTAGATCTAAGTTTATTTATCCTCCAAAGGATCCCAGCCTCTGGTCAAAGGACGGGCCAGGAACAGCCGGCCCTTTCCCTCCAGACGCTGCATACAGGCTCGGGCCTCCTCCTCCGAAGAAAAAATGCCAAACACCGCGGATCCGCTGCCGGTCATGCTGGCACCAAAAGCCCCTGCGGCAAGCATCTCCCGTTTGATCTCCCGCACCTGGGGCAGCTTCATGGTCTCGTCAAACCGATTGGCAAGGCCCTCCCCGATGCGGCGCAGGTCTGCCCCTTCCAAAAGAGGCAGCATTTTCTCCGTGGCCCGTTCCCGAGACAGGGGAAACTGGTCGATGAGAGCGTAAGCCCGGGGGGTACTCATCCCCGCCGGAGGCTTGCACACCACCAGCCAACAGGAGGGCATAGGAGACACCGGCTCCACCTGTTCCCCGATTCCCTGGCAGCGGCAGGTTCCGCCCACCACGCAGAAGGGCACGTCGGCTCCCACCTTGGCCCCCAACTCCACCAAAGTGGACAGGGGCAGATTTGTCTTGAACATCTGGTTCAGACCGTAGAGCACTGCGGCGGCGTCCGCACTGCCTCCGCCCATGCCTGCCCGGCTGGGAATGTACTTCCGGATGGAAATGGACAGTCCGTATCCCTCCAGGCCACAGTGCTGGAAAAAGTACTGGGCCGCACGAAAAGCCGTGTTTTTGGTGTCTACCGGCAAATATTCCCGGTTGCAGAACAGCCGGATTCCCGGCTTGCCGATCCGCTTGATCTCCACCTCATCCCACACGGAAACACTTTGCATCACTGTGTCCAAGGTGTGATAGCCGTCTTCCCGGCGGCCGGTCACGTCTAAGGTCAAATTGATTTTGGCGTATGCTTTCAGTTTCATGGTTCTCTCCATCCTCACAAAACCGGGATTTTGTTCCCGGTCTTTTCCTCCTGACCGATAGGCTGCCTTGGTTCAAAAACGCAGCAGGCTCCACCGGCGAATGTCCACCACATGCTTGGGACACATTTCATGGCAGCAGAAACACCGGATACAGTTCCGGTAATCAATCACCGCTTTTCCGCCCCGAATGGTGATGGTGTGTTGGGGACAACTTTCCGCGCATTTGCCGCATCCCACACATTCCCCCTTGCGAATTTTGGGGGTGGGGGTCACCAGCCGTTTGGCCGCCGGCCGTAAAAATCCGGGCAGGCGGTCCACAAAATCCGTACTGGAAGCCTTCGCCTTCAGGAAATCCGGCTGGGCCAGGGACTCCATGGAATCTCCCAGCAAGTCGCATTCCTCCGGCCCAATGGGCCCCAATCCCCGCCGGTGGGCTTCCCGAAGCATCAAAACACTCTCCGGCTCCAGGCCGATCAGGGAAGCGGCGCAAACGTCCAGGGCGTAAGGACTTTTGGAGGCTCCCAACACCTCCATCTTCCGGGGCTTTCCTCCTGTGGGACCATTGCCCTCCATGGCCAGGATTCCGTCTAGAAAACACAAATCCGGCTTCAAAAAGGCGCAAAGATCCACCAGCATTTCCGAAAAAGGCTGCTTTTCCGGAAATCGGCAGTGGAGTTCCGGCTTTTGCAGGCCGGGCACTGTCCCAAACAGATTCTTTACCGCCCCGGAAAACCCCACCATGGAGTGGGTTTTCAGCTTGGCCAGGTCAATCAGGTAATCCCGGGTGAGAAAGGGCTCCGCCACGGAAAGCTGACGGCACCGCACCGCGCCAGGCAGAGAAACCTCTCTGCTTTTGCAGTCGGTATACAGGGCAAAACCACAGCTCTGAGCCATGTCCGTGTAACCGCAGCCCCGGAAAATGGCCTTCATGGCTGCCGGAGTATAGGGCCCTCCGGGACTCTCCGCAATGACCACCTTTCCTCCGGCCTTCTGGACGCACTTTCCCACGGCGGCCACCACAGCCGGATGGGTGGCAATGGCTGCTTCCGGTTTGGAGTTCATCACCAGATTGGGCTTGAGCACCACAGTCATGCCGGGGCGGATCTCCTGATCTGCCCCCAGCAGGGTGAAGGCCTCTTCCACCTGACGGTTCAGTTCCTCCTGCCCGTATCCAGCGCACCGGGAAAACCATACCTGGTCCCGGACCCCGGGCCTGCTCATAAGTCCTTCAGGAACGCTTCCATGCGCTCCAGGGCTTCCGTAATATGTTTGATGGAATAGCAATAGGAAATCCGCACAAATCCTTCCCCACAGGCGCCGAAAGCGTCCCCGGGCACTACGGCCACCCGCTTGGAGTAGATCAGCCGTTCACTGAACTCCATGGAAGTCAAGCCCGTGGACCGGACCGAGGGGAACACATAAAAAGCCCCTTCCGGTTCGAAACACCGCAAGCCCATGGAGTTGAGGCCGTCCACAATCAGCCGGCGGCGCATGTCGTATTGGCTCTTCATGTACTCGATGTCGTCATCCCCGTTTTTCATGGCCTCGATGGCGGCATACTGGCTCATGGTAGGGGCACTCATGATGGCAAACTGGTGGAGCTTTGTCATCAGGGAGATGATCTCCTTGGGCCCCATGGCGTATCCCAGCCGCCAACCGGTCATGGAGTGGGACTTGGAAAACCCGTTGACCAGAATGGTCCGCTCCTGCATGCCGGGAATGGCGGAAAAGGCCACATGGGGGGTGTCCCCGTAGGTGAGGGCACTGTAAATCTCATCGGAAAGCACCAACAGGTTGTGTCGCTCCACCACCCGTGCCACAGCCTCAAGGTCCTCCCGGCGCATCACTGCTCCGGTGGGGTTGTTGGGGTAGGGCAGAATCAGCAGTTTCGTCTTGTCGGTGATCTTCTCCTCCAATTCCTCTTCCGTCAGGCGGAACTTATCTTCCGCCTTGGTCTCGATGATCACCGGCACGCCCCCGGCCATTTCGGTGATGGGCACATAGCATACAAAGCTGGGCTGGGGAATCAGCACCTCGTCCCCGGGATTGACCAGGGAACGAATGCACAGGTCAATGGCCTCGCTGCCCCCTACGGTGACCAGCACTTCGCTTTCGGGATCGTATTTGACCCCGTAGTGGCGTTCGATAAAATTGGAGATCTCCGCCCGCAGCTTTAAAAAGCCCCGGTTGGGGGTATA
>UQQZ01000036.1 GCA_900543305.1 uncultured Oscillospiraceae bacterium | reverse complement strand
GCGCTTGAATGGCATTCAAGAGGTCAGCGGTTCGATCCCGCTTATCTCCACCAAAAGCTTGTTTTCAAAAGAAGACAAGCTTTTTTCTTTTCCCTTTCTCTTTTCCTGGGAAGAGATATAAAAAGGCACCGGAATTTCCGGTGCCTTTCTCTGTTTCTGATTAAAACGTTTTGTTTAGCACATTATACCCAACGAAGGTCGGTCATCTTGTCTTCGAAGGTGATGGACCGCTTGAGCACGTCGCAAGCCTTTACCAGGCCCTCATTCTTGCTCATCAGGCTGTCCTCATGCTCAATGCTCAGCACATAGTCATAGCCCACCAAGCGCAGCTGGCTGACAAAGTCCTTCCAGAACAGCTCGTCATGACCGTAGCCGATGGAACGGAAGATCCAGGAACGATTGATCTCGTCAGAATAGGGACGAGCATCCAGGTTGCCATCTACGGGAGAGTTGATGGGATCGATCTTGGTATCCTTGGCATGTACATGGAAAATAGCGTCGCCGCCCAGAGCGCGGATCACCTTGATAGGATCCATGCCCTGCCAAATCAAATGGCTGGGATCCAGGTTGGCACCGATTTCGGGACCTACCGCTGCACGCAGCTTCTTAAGAGTGTAAGTGTTGTACACGCAGAAGCCCTGATGCATCTCCAGAGCAATCTTGTTGACGCCATGTGCCTTGGCGAACTCTACGAACTTCTTCCAGTAGGGAATCAGCACTTCGTTCCACTGCCACTCCTGAACCTCCAGGAACTCATTGGGCCATGCGCACACAACCCAGTTGGGATTCTTGGACTCGGGGCAGTCGCCGGGGCAGCCGGAGAAGCAGTTGATCTGATGAATGCCCAGCTTTTCAGCCATCAGGACAGCATCATGCATATCGTCATCAAACTGCTTGGCAATCTCCTTCACAGGATGGACAGGGTTGCCATGGCAGCTCAGAGCGCTGATCTCCAGGCCGGACTCCTTGATGGTGTCCACAAACTCCTGGAACTTCGCCTCGTCATGAAGCAGCACGCCGGGATCGCAATGATCCTTGCCCGGATAGCGGCCGCAGCCGATCTCGACCATCTGAATGCCCAGAGACTTGAAATAAGCCAGAGCGTCCTTCAAGGGAGTCTCGCCGATGACGTTAGTCAGTACACCTAATTTCATGTGTAACACTCCTTCTTGATCCATAATCTTAATCAAAAATCGGCCGGACTTATTCCAGGTCCCACGCCGACCCATTTAGCTATATTATAGAGAGTTTGCCGGAAAAATGCAATCCCCCCTTCCCATTTTTTATCAAAAAGATACCGTAATATTTCCCGAACCCCACCCCTGGATTTCTTCTTCCCCAACAAAAAAGGAGAGCGCTCTGCGCTCTCCTGGGATCCATTCTATTCAGCTTTTTCGGAAAGGGAGGCAAGCAGCCCACCCGCCTGGATGATCCTTTGGATAAAAGGCGGAAAAGGCTGGGCCTGGTAGGTTTTCCCCGTGGTTTCATCAGTGATCAAGCCCGTATCAAAGTCCACGGAGACCTTCCCCCAATTTCCGCCGCCGCTTGAGGGCATTCCAGAATCGGCAGCCCGATGTTGATGGCATTCCGGTAAAAAATGCGGGCAAAGGTGGCGGCAATGACACACGACACTCCACTGGCCTTCAGGGCAATGGGCGCGTGTTCCCGGGAAGATCCGCAGCCAAAGTTTTTCCCTGCAACCACAAGATCTCCCGGCTGTACCTTGGCGGGAAACGTGGGATCGATATCCTCCATGCAGTGAGCTGCCAACTCCTGGTGGGACGCCGTATTCAAATACCGGGCGGGAATAATCACATCGGTATTCACATCGTCTCCGTAACGGTGAACCGTACCTTTTACGATCATAAGTCACCCTCCTTTCTCTCCAGCGAAGCCGGATCTGTGAGACAGCCCTGTACCGCACTGGCCGCCGCTACCGCCGGCGATGCCAAAACCACCTCAGATTTGGGATGGCCCATCCGCCCCACAAAGTTCCGGTTGGTGGTGGACACCGCCCGCTCTCCTTCCGCCAGGACACCCATATATCCTCCCAGACAGGGACCACAAGTGGGCGTGCTGAATACTGCCCCAGCTTCGATGAAGATTTCCACCAAACCTTCCCGAATGCAATTCAGGTAGATCTCCTGGGTGGCGGGAATCACAATGCAGCGGACTCCTTTGGCCACCTTTCTCCCTTTCAGGATGGAAGCTGCCATCCGCATATCCTCCATACGGCCATTGGTGCAGGAACCGATGACACTTTGCTGAATGGGAAGGCCCGCCGCTTCGTCGATAGTCTTGGTGTTCTCCGGCAAGTGAGGCAGTGACACTGTGGGCTTTAACCCGGCCAAGTCAATTTCTATCACCCGGTCATACACCGCATCCGGATCTGCCTGGAACACGTCTACAGAGCCGTGATAGTGGGCACGGCAATACTCCAGAGTCGTTTCGTCCACTGGGAAAATCCCATTTTTTGCCCCAGCCTCAATAGCCATATTGGCAATGGTGAACCGGTCATCCATGGACAGGGTCCCTATCCCATCCCCGGTGAACTCCAGGGATTGATACAGGGCACCGTCCACTCCGATCTGCCCGATCAGGTGAAGGATTACATCCTTGCCGCACACATATTTCCCCGGTTTATTTTTAAGGACCACTTGAATCGCTGAGGGAACTTTAAACCAAGCTTTTCCCGAGATCATAGCCGCAGCCATGTCTGTGGATCCCACGCCTGTAGAAAAGGCTCCCAGTGCCCCATAGGTACATGTGTGGGAATCCGCTCCAATCACACAGTCTCCAGGACCTACCAAACCCTTTTCCGGCAGCAGGGCATGTTCGATGCCCATCTCTCCCACATCAAAAAAATGTTCCACTTTATGGGCACGAGCAAACTCCCGCACCTGTTTGCACTGCTGAGCCGCCTTGATATCCTTATTGGGCACAAAGTGGTCCAGAACCAAGGCAATCTTGCTCCGGTCAAATACGGAGTTTGCCCCGCATTTTTCAAATTCATCCACTGCTACCGGCGTGGTGATATCATTTCCCAGCACCAGGTCCAGCTTGGCTTCAATCAATTGCCCCGCTTCTACCTGATCCAGTCCCGCGTGTGCGGCCAGAATCTTCTGGGTCATAGTCATTGCCATCAGGATTCCCCCTTTGGATATGGCTCGTCTTGTGTTTTCCGATTTATGTTCTTCCTTTGGCCTTTAACAGCAAATATTCCATGGAATCTTCCAAGGCCTTCCAGCTGGCGGCCACCACGTCTCCGGACACTCCCACCGTGGTAAAGGTCCGCTCTCCATCGGTGGAAGTGATCAACACCCGTACTCCTGCTGCCGTGGCACTTTTGCTGTCCAGCACCCGCACCTTGTAGTCGGTCAATTTGACCTGGGACAATTGGGGATAAAAGATTTCCAACGCCTTGCGCAGAGCCTGGTCCAGGGCATTCACAGGACCGTTTCCCTCTGCCGCCATCAGCTGCAATTCCCCTCCCACACGGACTTTTACTGTCGCGCTGGCACCTCGGTCTTGGCCGTCGTTGTAATCCGTGTAAATGTGGTAGTACAACAATTCAAAAAAGGGCGGGAACGGATGAAGCCGTTTGCGCACCAGCAGCTCAAAGGAAGCATCTGCCCCCTCAAACTGATAGCCCCTGGACTCCAGTTCCTTAAGTTCTTGCAGCAGCGCCCGGGCTTCTTTGGAATCCAACTTGACACTGGGAAAAATCCGCTTTACCTTTTCCAACACCACTGCCCTTCCAGACATTTCCGAGGCAGGAAACCGCCTGGCGTTTCCCACCAGGTTGGGATCTACATGTTCGAAGGAACGGGGCAGCTTCAGCACTGCGGCAGCGTGCATGCCCGCCTTGTGAGCAAATGCGTTTTCCCCTACATAGGGCATCCATGCGGGAAGGTCCATATTGGCGATGGATGCCAATTCCCTGGCCCTGTGGGTCAAGAACAACAGCTCCTCCTGGGGAATACAGGGAATGCCCAGTTTCAGCTGCAAGTCCGGAATGATAGAGCTTAAATTGGCATTGCCGCACCGCTCTCCAAATCCCAACAGGGTTCCCTGTACCTGAGACGCCCCTGCCATCACCCCCACAATGGAGTTGGCTGTGGCCATGCCGCAATCCTCATGGAAGTGCACCGCCACCGGCACTGTCACCCGATTGACCAGTTCCCGGACAATCCGTTCCGCCTCTCCCGGAAAAGTGCCTCCATTGGTGTCGCACAGACAAACCATATCCGCTCCTCCACGGATGGCCGCCTGCACAGCCTCCCAAGCATAGTTCTTGTCATCCTTCCAGCCATCGAAAAAATGCTCCGCGTCAAAGATCACTTCCCGGCCATGAGACTTTAAAAAACGGCAGCTCTCTTCGATCATCCGCAGGTTTTCCTCATAACTGGTCTCCAAAACCCGATCTACATGAAGCTTCCAACATTTTCCGAATATGGTACAACAAGGGGTTCCTGCAGCCAGAATCGCCCGCAGGTTACTATCTTCTTCCGGCCGGGTATCCTTCCTGCGGGTGCTTCCAAAGGAAACAAGCTTTGCGTGCTTCAAGGTCAACTCCCCCGCCCGCTGGAAAAAGATTTCGTCTTTAGGGTTGGATCCGGGATTTCCTGCCTCTACATATTGAACTCCCACGCGGTCCAGCAAACGCACCGCCGCCAATTTGTCCTCTAAGGAAAAAGTGATCCCAGTCCCCTGGGCTCCGTCCCGCAGTGTGGAATCCAGGATCGTTACAGGCCCCATGGCTTTACTCCTCCTTCGCTGTTGTAGTTTCACCTTGACGAACCCGCTCCAGCAGATCCATACATTGATCGTAATAGTCCTTGGCCCAGTAGCTTTCCTCAATCCGCCCTTCCGACGTCCGGGTGGAAACCCAAAGCTGATCAAACAACGTGGTCAGCTGCTGGCTATCGTACTGCCCATCTGAGGTAGCTTGGGGCTCAAATTGGGCCAACCCTGCAAAATCGCTCCAAGACTCCCGAGCGTTTTCAAAGTCTGTGGCATCTTGTCCCATCGGCGTGCCGTCGGAATATTGGAACAGACCCTTCATCTCTTCCTCTACTTGGGCAAATCCGTCTTCATTGTATAAGAAAATCAGCACTTCATCGGTGGCAATATCCGCTTCCAAACGCAGCAGAGTGTTCTCCCGCTGCTGAGTATCCAGGCTGGAAGGGATGGAATAAGTGGAAAGGGATACGATCACCTTGCCGTCTTCGTTAATATCCTCTCCATATTGAGCAAACCTGGCTTCCAACTGGTCTACCGCTTCACTGGGCATGGTGTAGGAGGTGATGAGCCCAATCCGATAGTCTGGCGCTGCCTGGAAAAACAAGGTGTAAAATAACACCCCGATACCGATCAACACCACCAAGATCAGCAAAAGTTGCATCCGGTGTTCAATCCACCAATTTTTCCGCTTCTTTCTATTGTTTTGCGCTCCAATTTGATCCAAGCTTTCCCCAGCGCCTTGCAAATAGATTTCGTTCGCCATTACACCTATTCCTTCCATAGCCGAGTTTATCCCTGGCAATTGCACCGGGGAGTTGTGGTCATTTTATCACATGTGGCCTGGCTTTTCAACCCTGCCTCCTTCTCCCCTCTCCCTGAGACATCCCATTCTCTCAAAGCATTTTACACCTCTACAAAAGCCTTCTGCGTATTGTTTCTCCTCCAAATTATGGTATAATATTCCACAGAAGAATTCCTTTCCCCATTCCTTCCCGGGTATCTTTATTTTCTCCGGAGGATGGGAAATCCGTTTGTTACCCATGCAGAAGGTGATCTTTTGGAAATTCGTGTTTTAAAATATTTTTTGATGGTTGCCCGGGAAGAAAATATCACCCGTGCCGCCAATCTGCTCCATGTGACCCAGCCTACCCTCTCCCGGCAATTGATGCAGCTGGAAGAAGAATTGGGTGTCAAACTCTTCCACCGAGGAAAACATCGCATTCTCTTGACGGAAGAAGGACTGCTCCTGCGCCGCCGGGCAGAAGAAATTGTATCCCTTTCGGAAAAAACCCGGGAGGATCTGCGGCAACGAGAAGGAATGCTCTCGGGAAAAATCTCCATCGGCAGCGGAGAATTTCAAAGCTCCCGTTTCCTGGCCCAGCTCATCGCAAGCTTTCGGAAGCAATATCCTCTGGTCCAGTTTGAACTCTATAGCGGCGATGCAGACAGCATTAAGGAACGGATCGAACGGGGACTTTTGGACGTAGGGCTTTTGACGGAGCCTGTAGATATCACCAAATATGAATTTCTCCGGCTTCCTCTCCAGGAACAGTGGGGGGCCTTGGTGCGGGAAGATTCCCCTTTGGCCGCGCAAAATGCAGTCACTCCGGAAGATCTGGCCCAAGTTCCTCTATTGCTCCCCCAACGGGAAATTGTCCAGGATCAACTGGCCCATTGGTTCGGTCCTTATTGGGATCGTCTCAACGTGGTGGGCAGCGGAACTCTGCAATATAATAAGGCGATGCTGGTTCGGGAATTGCCTGGCAGCTGTGTGGTCACCATGAAATTGGAATCCCATTTTGATGGTCTGCGTTTTTTGCCCCTTTCCCCCCAACTGCAGGGAAGATCCGTATTGGTCTGGAAACGGACACAGGCCTTCTCCCTGGCTGCCCGGGCTTTTCTCCGCCACGGAAAAGCTTCTTTACAAAACCTTACTGCCTCCAAGAATTGAAAAAGCCCTCTCGGCTGCCACTGCACTGGCCGCTGAGAGGACTTTTTTCAATAGACCGTCATGTTTTGAGAGCCTATTCTGTGGGCAAGGTCTCGATCCGGGTACATACACGGTGCAGCAAAGCTTCCTGATGGGAAATAATCAAGAATCCTAAGTTTCGCCGCTCCCCTTCCTTGAGCAGAAATTCCCAGATCTGGGCCTGAGTCACCAGGTCCAACATGGCGGTCATCTCGTCGCATAAGAGAAACTTTACTCCAGAATGCAGAGCTCGAGCCAAACAAAACCGTTGAAGCTCTCCGCCAGAAAGTTCCCCAGGGTACCGGGATAACCAGCCTTTCCGAATGTGCAAGGCTTCCAGCAAAGCCGGGTCCGGTTGTCCCCCTTCCCCCAGGGAAACCCCTAAAGGCAACAGAGGATCCACCACCGTTTCCGGATGTTGCCAGATCATCTGCACCGGACAGGGATTGGGATATTTCTTTAAAGGGGATCCATCCAGCAGCACTTGCCCCCGTTTGGGCACATCGTAGCCTGCCAACAGCTTACAAAGGGTCGTCTTCCCTCTTCCACTGGGTCCAAACAGCCCTACTCGCTCTCCGGAAGCTATCTGCAATTGAATGCCCTCCAGAACAGGCCGTTTGCCCCCTGGATAGAAAAAAGTTAAATCTTTGGCTTCTAATATCATGGTTTTCCTCCTGGAACGCGGGAGCCTTCGCCCGTTGACTCAAAACAGGCTTCCGGGTATAGGCAGCGCACCTTTCCCTGACGAAAAGGCTGTAAGGGGATCTCCTTCTCTCGGGCGCACCGTTCTTTAGAATGGGGACATTGGTCCAGAAAGGGACAACCCTCTTCCCGTTCTCCCGGATAAGGCTGGGCTCCCGGAAGCGGGGCAAATTCTCCCTGGGGAAGCGCTCTCCACAGAGCCTTGGTAAAAGGATGGCGTAAATTTCCCTGGGGAAAGTCCGACGCCGCCCCTTCTTCGATGGTCTCACCCCCATAAAAAACGGCAATTCGATCCGCCACCTCCAAGGCCAATTCCAGGTCGTGGGTGATAAACAACACACCAGTCCCCTCCTGCGCCAATTCCCGAAAATGGGAGAGCAACCGTTTCGCGGCCTGCACATCCAATCCGGGAGTGGGTTCATCGGCAATGAGCAGCCGGGGACGATCCATCACCGCAGAGGCCATCAGCACCCGCCGCGCCATGCCTCCGGAAAGCTGGAAGGGATACAGATCCTCCGTTTCCGGACCCAACCCATAGCGTCCCAAGGCCTTTCTTGCTTTCCCACGCTGAACTGAACCGCCTTTTCCCCGGCAAAGCTGAGCCCCTACCTTCATGAGAGGATCCAGATAGGTGACCCCTTGGGGAACCAACGCAATTTCCTTCCCCCGGAGTGCCTGGATCCGCCGGGGCGTCAAAGGGGATCCCTCATAGAGGATGGCACCCGTCTGATGGCTGTTGTAGGGTAAAAGGCCCAGAATTCCATGTGCCAACAGGCTTTTTCCCGAACCGCTGGCCCCCACTACCGCCACCACCTGACCTGCTTCCACCGTCAGGCTCAGATCCCGGATGACAGGAAGTTCCCGCCGCCGGATTCCTCTGGCATATTGGGTAAAGGAAAGGGAAAGGTGTTCAATCTGTAACAGTGGTGCCATACTCTTTTCCTCCCGTTCACGGTAAAATTTGTGACAACTTCCACGCTCATTGATGGACACTGAACGGGTCCACCAGACGCCTGACCCGTTCCCCCAGCAGCGCAAACAGCACCACCACCAGCACCAACGCCGCCCCGGGAAACAGCGCCAACCACCATTTTCCCGTAGTCAGGTAGCGCATGCTCTCGGAAAGGATCACCCCTACCGCCGGCTGCTCCGAGGAAAGGCCAAACCCTAAAAAGGTCACACTGGCTTCGTGAAGGATCGCGTGGGGGAACAGCAAAATGAGCCCTGTCAAAAATTGGGGCACCAAATGGGGCAGTACATGAAGACGAACCCGCTTCCACCGGGATACCCCCAGCTTTTCAGCAACCTGTAAGTAAGGGGCACTTCGCAGCTGGATCACCTCGCCGCGGACCACCCGGGCCAAGGAAGTCCAATGGCTCAGGGATACCCCTACCACTACGCCCCAAAAGCCCCGGCCGCAGGCGATGGAAAGCAAAATCACCAGTAGGATATGGGGAATGCCCATCACCAGATCGATGGTCCAGGAAATCACGCTATCCACCCAGCCCCCAAACAGGGCTGCCGCCACCCCTAGAGCCAGGGCAATTCCCGCGCTGACTACCGCCGTCAAAAGCCCGATGCGGATACTTAGGGAAAGTCCAGAGAGGGTTGGAGCCAACATATCCCGTCCCATCCAGTCTGTACCAAAAAGGAAGCTTCCGCTGGGGGCAAGGTTCTTTTGGGAAAAATCTGTCACCATGGCCCTTTCCTCCAGCACCATCCCTGAAACGGTCACCGCGGCCAGCACCGCGATGACCCCCAAAAGGAAACAGAGGGTCATCACCCGGTTATTGTTTTGTCTCATCCTCTGCTTCCCCCTCTCCGAATACGGGGATCCACTACGCCATACAGCAGGTCCGCCGCCAGGTTTCCAGCAAACACCAAAGCGGAGGTGATCACGGTAATCCCCAGCAACAGCGGCAGATCACTGCCCAGTCCCGCCGTGACCGCAGCCTGTCCCAAGCCCGGATAGGAAAACACCTGCTCCACCAACACGGAGCCTCCGATGATCTCTCCCACGGAACCGAATTGCAAAGTCAGGGCAGGCAATGCCACTCCCCGCAGCCCGTGGCGCAACACAAGAGAACGTCCGCTTTCTCCCCGGGCCCTGGCAAACAGCACATAGTCGCTTTCCAGTACATCCACCAGCTTTTCCCTTGTATGCAGGGCAATATTGGCCACCCCGGTGATGCTCAGGGTCAGTCCCGGTAGAATGGCATGCAAAATCCGGTCCCCCAAGGTTACGGCGGACTCTTCTACCCCAATGGGTACCGATAGACCGATGGGCAGCCATCCCAGCCAAACGGAAAAGATGAGAAGCAATAAAAGGGCCAACCAGAAGACGGGCGTACTGGAAATGACCAGGCAGTAAGTTCGAATCAGCCGGTCCGGCCATTTCCCTCGAAATGCCCCCGCGGTGATTCCCAACGTCAATCCCAAAACACCTGAAACAACCCAGGCAAACACCAGCAGCCACAGAGAACTGGAAAGCCGATCTCCGATGACGGTCAACACCGGTTGACGGTATAGCAAGGAGGTTCCGAAGTCACCCTGGAGAACCCCTTCCAGCCACCCCAGATACCTCTGTGCCGGAGGCTGATCTACCCCCCAATAGGCTTCCAGACGCTCTACCTGTTCGGGGGTCATGGACCCCAGGGCAACCTGACCTACATTGGTTTGCAACGGGTCCAGAGGAGACGCACACAGCAGCAAAAAAGCCCCCAGGCTCACACCCAGCAAAAGCAAGGCTGCCCGTAACAATTTTTTTACTCCAAAGAGCAACGCTTCTTTCATGGATGGTTCCCCTTCCCCTTTGTCTCTCAAGCCCAACTCCACTGGTCCACATTGTTGACCACCGACCATCCGTGGCCATGGGGATGGATCTTCTGCTGGGCCACTTGCAGCCCATCCCGTACCCAATACAGATGGTCAATATTTACCAGCCACACCCAGGGAATATCCCCCTCCTGGGTTACGCCGGTGGATCCGTTCCACTGGGCCTGCTGCCACAGCTGATAGGATTCTTCCAGGTCTCCGCAGGCCAACGCTTCATCCATCAGACGATCCACGGTTTCGTTGGCGTAAGGGGAGTACTGGGCGCTGCCCGTATCCCCGATGGTGTGATAGATGTTGTACAGTTCCATGGGGCTGTGGGCTCCCCATCCCCACAGAAGGGGAGTGGACAAAGCTCGGTCATAGGCTGTATCCCATCCTACCCCTTCCATGGTGCAGGAAATTCCCAATTCCTCCAGCTGGCTCACAAAATCCGCCGTCAATGCCTGACGCACCGAATCTCCATTGGAATAGAGCAAATTCAGTTCCGCTTTTACGCCGTCCTTCTCCCGGATCCCATCTTCTCCCATCAGCCACCCGGCTTCGTCCAGCAAGGCTGCCGCTTCCTCGGGATCATAGTCTACCTGGGATTCCGGATTGTACCAGGGCATCTGGTCACAAACGCTGTAGGCAGGGGTACCGTATCCGTTGAGCACATTGTCAATCATCTCCTGTCGGTCGATCCCCACATTCAGCGCCCGACGCACCAGCACGTCGCTGGTAAAATCGTTTCCCACTGGCACCCCGTTTTCATTTTCTTCTCCCGCCGGAACCGTGGGCAGGTTAAAGCCCCGATTGTCCACACTTTGGTACGCTTCCAAAGTGTAACCCGGCACGGCTTCCTGAGAATAGGTGGCCGACGTGTAGGCCAAATCCACCTGACCCGCCTGAGCCGCTAAAAACGCCGCGTCCTCTTCCATGAACAGGATGGTCACCTGCTTCATTTTAGGCGTTTCCCCATAGTAGTCGGGATTCGCTTCCAGGATCACCTGCTGTCCCCGATCCCACTGCTTGAGTATGTACCGTCCCGACCCAATAGGCTGAGACCCATAAGTGGCGCTGTCATAGGCGTGTTCCGGAACAATCCCCACCACCGCCATGGTATAGGGCCAGATGGAAAATGCCCTAGTCATGTGAAATACCACCGTTTTTTCATCTGTGGCTTCCGCATAGTCCAACATGGTAAAATCGTTCACCGAACTGGTCTCCTTCACCGTGTTGTAGGTGAAGGCCACATCTTCCGCTGTCAATGGCTCCCCATCGGTAAAAAATACATCGTCCCGAATGGTCACCGTCCAGGTCATCCCGTCTTCACTGGCCTCACAGGAGGTGGCCAGATCGAACCCAATGGTCAAATCCGGATTGGTCACCGTTAAGGTGCTCTGGATTAAGGGCTCGTGAACATGTTCCCCTGCCCCCCAGCCGAAAGCTGGATCGAACCCCGCTTCCGGTTCGGAGGTGGGTCCCATGGCGATCACCACGGAATCCTTTTCTTCGGTCTGGGAGCTCGGCTGGGAAGATGTCTGTTCCTCCGTCCCGCAGCCAGTAAACAGTCCCAACAGCAGCATTCCGCTCAACAATAACCCAATCAGACGTTTCATACCTTCTCCTCTCAAACAAAAAAGGCGCCCGCTTTCTTCTGAAAGCGGACACCTTCCTGGTATCCCATGTTCGTCGTTTTTTTGCCCCGTTTTCCAATCTCCCGAAGGATCCAGGGGCCACGGCTTCTGCCAATGTTCCCGGCTTCCTGCCGGCTAAAACCCTTTGGAAAAAATAGCAAAATTATTATACGGGATCAGAGCTTCTTTGTCAACGGGGATGATTCGGAAAGCTCCCGCAAAAAAACCGAAAGCAAAAGCGCTTTCGGTTTTTAAGAGCCTCTGTGTAGAAAAGTTTCTTAAGCCTTTTCCTGCTGGGGCATGTGATTCTTTCCGTATACCATGGCCATGGCCACATGCTTGGTAAAGAACGCCACAAAGGGACCGATCCCCAAGGCACACACCAAGGTACCCAGTCCAATTAAACCGCCCAACAGAAAAGCAATGATGACACACACGGAGTCCGTGAAAATGCGGCACCAAAAGTATTTGAACCGAGGATGCTGCGCCATCAGCAGAGAAAGGGAATCATAAGGGGAAATTCCCACATCTGCCGTCTGGTACAACGCACAGGAGAAACTTAAAATCAGGATCCCCACCACCATAATCAGCAGTTTTTCCGGAAACGTTTCCGGCGATCCAAAGAACTGCAGGAACATCTTCTCAAAAAACGATGCAATAGGCCCCACAAAAAACCAGTTGACAAACGTGCCGATCCCGATCATCTTGCGGCCAAAAATCAATTCCACCACAAAGTAAAGACAGTTCATCACAATGATACTGATGGAAAAATCAATGCCTACCCAATCGCCTACTGCAATGCCAAGGGCACTGGAAGGATCATTGCCCATCAGCGATACTTTGAATAGACCGATCCCAACCCCCATGATCAAGATCCCTAAAAACATGACGCCTACCCGGCGGAGCATCAACTTGTCGCCGAATTTACCTTTCACGGAGTTTCCCCACTTTCTTTCCCGATTCCGATTTGGCTATCCTGAAGAATAACCTGGCTTTTTTCTGAAAGATTATACCACAGGCCTCTTCCAAAGACAAGGCCAAAACAGATTCGGACACCTCATGGAGACGACTCCCCGGAACTTCACTTTCTCTCCTGCTCTTTCAAATATTCGCAAACTTCCTGTTCCGTCTCCAGTGCCATGGCTTTTTCTGTCACCTCTTTGGCCTCTTCCATGGTCCACAGGGAAATCGCTTTCCGCAAAGGCAAAACCGCCACCGGTGCCACACTGAAATCCTTGAGCCCCAGAGCCAGCAACACAGGCGTCAAAGCTGTATCCGCCGCCGCCTCTCCGCACATGCCCACCGGGGTCCCCGTTTTCCGGGCAGAGTCCAGAACCTGCTGGACCAGACGCAGCACTGCAGGATGAAAATAGGAATAGAGATGGGCCACTCGGGCATTTCCCCGGTCTACCCCAAGGGCGTACTGGGTTAAATCGTTGGTGCCCAAACTGAAGAAATCCGCTTCCTTGGCCATGGATTCCGCCATTAAGCAGGCTGCCACCGTTTCTACCATGACCCCCATAGGCAGATTTTCGTCAAAATCCACCTCACGATGACGAAGCACTTCCTTCTCTTCCTCCAGGATCTCCCTGGCTTGCCGGATCTCTTCCACTCCGGTCACCATGGGCAGCAACAGCTCTGCCTTCCCATAAGAACTGGCTCTGAGAACTGCCCGCAAATGAGCCCGGAAAATGTCCTTTTCCCGCAGGGAAAACCGAAGTCCTCGACATCCCAGGAAGGGGTTTTCCTCATGGGGTTGGTGCAAATAGGGCAGGATTTTGTCACCGCCCACATCCAGCGTCCGAATCACCACCCGTTTTCCCCGCATGGCGCTTACAATTTGCCGGTAGGCATGAAACTGCTCCTCTTCTCCCGGCTGGGCAGTCCGGTCCATGTAGAGAAATTCCGTGCGCAACAGACCAATTCCGTCGCACCCGTATCCAGCTGCCCGAACCGCATCACTTACGCTGCCTGCGTTGGCAAACAGCTGGATTCTCTCTCCATCCTTGGTGACCGTTTCCCGTCCCACAAATTCCCGCAGGGAAGCCCGCAGCTCCCGGAATTCCTTCTGCCGGCTTTCGTAGACGGAGCACATCACTTCCCCCGGAGAGAAAACGGCGCATCCCCGGTTGCCGTCCACAATCACCGTTTCCCCGGTAGCCGTGTCAATCACCCGCTCTTCAACGCCCAACACCGCAGGAATCTCCAGCGCCCGCGCCAAGATGGCACTGTGGGAAGTGGGGCCGCCTTTTCCCAGCACAATGCCCGCCACATTGGCGGAATTGAGCACCGATACCGCCGAAGGACAAAGCTCTTCCGCCAAAAGTACCGTTCCAGGCTGCAAGGCGGAAAAATCTGTCTCTGGCAAGCCCAGCAGAATTCGCAGCATGCTTCCCCGCATGTCCCGCACATCCGCCGCCCTTTGACGGATCACCTCGTCGTCAGAGGCGGTAAACAGGTCGATAAACAGATCACAGGATGCCGACAGGGCCGCTTCCGCAGACTGACGGGATGCAATCCGGCCTTCCACCTGACCGTTTAAATAGGGATCCCGGATCATATCCACCTGGCACCGGATAATGTCCCCCTGTTCTTTTCCTGTCACCTCCGCCACTCGATCCGCTTTCGTCTGGGTGGCACGGCAAAAGGTCTCCACTGCGTTGCGGTAACGCTCCAATTCCAATTTGATATCGGTGACCTCCCGTTCCAGGGTCCCCATGGGTTTTTCCCGATATACCAAAGCGTGGCCAAATCCAATCCCCGGAGAGGCCGCTACTCCATATAACACTCGTTCTCCACTCACGTGGGATCACCTCCTGCGTCTTTCCCTATCAACCTCTTGCCCGGAAGCCAATCATTCCTCCCGGCCAGGCGTCACATAGATGGTCTTATAGTTGACATAGATGACCATTCCCGGTTTGGCCCCCTGGGGCTTGCTGACATACCGAATCTGGGTGTAGTCTACCGGCACTTGGGCTGAGTCTTTGGCACGGCTGTGTTGAGCCGCCAATTGGGCCGCTTCCACCATGGCCGTCTCCGTGGGTTCTTTTCCCTCGGTGACCAGCACCGTATGGGAGCCGGGGATGTTTTTGGTGTGGAACCAGATATCGTTGTTGTTGGCGGTCTTCAGGGTTAACCGGTCGTTTTGCCGGTTGTTCCTGCCCACCAAAACGGTAAACCCATCGGAGGTGGTAAACCGCATGGGAGCGCTGACCGATGCCAGCTTTTCCCGTTTGCTCCGAGGCACCCGCAAATACCCCTGCTCCATCAGCTCTCCCCGAATCTCCGAAAGGTCCCGTTCCGTCTCGGCACGAGCCAAGGCATCCAACACGCTCTCCAGATACTCAAGCTCTTTCCCCGCCAAGTCAATCTGTTCCGTCAGCTTTTCCTCGGCGGTTTTGGCTTTCCGGTATTCTTTATAGTACTTCTGGGCGTTTTGGGACGGGGTCAGGGCCGGGTCCAGCTTGATGTGGACCAGAGGCTGGGTTTCCTCGTAAAAATTGGGCAAGTCCACTGAGACAGCTCCCTTGGCTATGGCATACATATTGGCACTGATCAAGTCCCCTGCAATCCGCAGGGTATCCCGCTCCGCGCACTGTTCCAGTTCTCCCCTCTGGGCATTGATTTTTCGGGAAAGCCGCTCGGAATGGGTGGAAAGCAGCCGCAGTAAATCCTGCTCCCGGACCCGCATCCGTTCTTGCTGGTCCCGCTCCCGGTAAAATTCATCCAACAGGGCAGAAAAACTTTCCCCCTGTTTCACAATGGCGGAAGTGCCGTATTGACGGATTTCCAGAAAAGAAAAGTCCATGGGCTTCTTTTGCAGATTGACCGCCATATAGGGGCTTCCAGAAACCTCCGTGAGGGTCTCCTTCAACTGCTGAAAAAAGAACCCTGTCCGGAACCACTGTTCCTCATCCATGGTCTTAACCGTCAATTCTCTTCCCCGACCCACCCGGTGCTGGATTTCCCGGCACACGATGGGAGAGACTCCCTGAAGCACTGCCAGCAGCCCTTTGGACAGTTCCATATCCCGGGGAAGGGATCGAAGTGCCTCCACCACCTGCTGCTGGGTGGAGGTCAGAGGACACAGCTTGTTTTGGGGTGGAGGCAGATGATAGGTAAGTCCCGGCAAAACCAACCGCTGGGAAGACATTTCCGCATCCACTCGCTTCAGGGCATCCACAATCTTGCCGTTTTCATCGGATAAGATGATATTGCTGTAGCGCCCCATGATTTCCATGGTAAGGGTCAGGGTGACGTGATCCCCCAACTCATTGATGGCGTCAAAATCAAAATGGAGCAGGCGCTCCAGCTCCGGCTGCCGGATGGCAACCAGCTTTGCCCCTTGCAGCTTTTTCCTTAGCAGCATGCACAGCATGGGCGGCTGCTTGGGATTTTCCAGGGGAATGGCGGTAAAATGCACCCTGGCACTGTTAGCCCGGGCCGAAAAAAGCACCTTGTAAGCGCTCTCCCGAGTGCGGAACGCCACCACCAGTTCTTCCCGATTGGGCTGATGAATCTTGTCCACCCGCGCCCCAAGGAGTTTCCCTTCCAACTCCTGTTTCAAATGTCGCAAAAACCCGCCGTCCAATGCCATAACTATGTAAGTCCTTTCTGGTAAAATGCTTTCTCACAGGCTTCTCATGGGAGCGGCCTCTGCCTGAGAAAGGAGAAACGCCGTGTCCGGAATCCGCTTGCGCAAATAGGACGCCAAAAACTCGGCAAACACTTTTTCCGTGTGATAATGCCCCGCCGCCACACAGGTCATACGGGAATAGGCCGCTTCCAGTTCTTCGTGATGCTTCATCTCCCCGGTCAGGTAAGCGTCCGCTCCTCGGCAGGCCGCCTGGTGCACATACTCCCCGCCGGCGCCGCTGCAGAAGATCACCTTTTTCACGGGACGGTCTCCGGGCACAAACTTGACCGAAGGCGCAGCAAGCCGCTCTTTCACCAGAGCAGCAAAAGCATCCGGATCCAGAGGTTCCTCCAAATCTCCGGAAAAGAGCACACAGTCTTCCCCGAACACGTCCTCCCTGCGGAGGTTCCTAAGCCCCAGCTTGCTGCCCAAAGCTACATTGACCCCACACACCGGCGATAAATCCAAATTGGTATGGCAGCACAAAGCGGCAATCCCTTTGCTGGCCAGCTGATAGGGCACATCCTGGGGGCCGAGAGATTTCAGAGGGTGGAAAATCACCGGGTGATGGGAAAGGATCAGATTGGCGTTCATGGCAGCTGCCTCCGCCACCACCACCGGGGTGATATCCAGTGCCAGCAGGACCCGGGTCACCTGGGTGTTGCCGTCTCCCACCAACAGGCCGGAATTGTCAAAATCCAGTGCAGTGGAAAAAGGCGCCACCGCGTCAATGATATCGTAAATATCTCGAATTCGTGCCATAGGTTTCTCCTTTTCACTGGGGCCGCACCTTGTCCCTGCCAGTTTGCCATTCTCTCCGGGAGTTCTCCGGAACCATGCTCTTCTCCCTGCATTCCCCGGTGGGGAATCATCTCTCATGCCTGGGAAAGATACCTTTTTCTCAGGTTTTCCATCAGGACGTCCAGTTCCTTGACTCGTTCCCCTTCTCCTCTGTGAAGCGCCCCTTTTTGTTGGGAGGCCAGCATCCGCAGCATTTTCTGCGCGTACCGGTCTACGGCCGGAGCCCCCGGTCTCAGCTTACCCATGAACAAAAAAAGGGGATCTCTTTCCTGAGGGGTTTCCGTGTACCGGGCGGAAAAAGCCGAGTACACTTTTCCGGCGTCCACCACCGCTTCTTCCTGCAGCACCTGGAACCCCAATTGCCACAGTCCCTGCCGCAATTCTGCCACAGAGCTCATGGGCTGGAGCACCAGCTGTTTTTCCGGATCTCGAAGCCAGGGTGTTTCCGAAATGATTCGCAGCATCAGCTCGCCGCCCATTCCCGCAATCACCACATCCTGGGCTTCCTCCGGCCGAATCTGACGCAGCCCGTCGGACAGCCGGAAGGAGAGTCCGCCATCTACGCCGTATTTCTCTCCGTCCCGCCGCGCCGCATCCAAGGGGCCTGGATTGACGTCTGCCGCCAGAGCCTGAGAGATTTTCCCGGTTTTTAAAAGCCAGATGGGCAAGTAAGCGTGATCGGTTCCCACATCGCACAGCCGGCTTCCCTCCCGAACCAGCTGGGCGCACAGGGCCAGCCTGGGCCCCAATTGAAACAATGGTCGCATGCAATGTTCCTCTAGAAAAAACGCTGCCGCCCGGCAAAAATCGTCGCGCGGCAGTGGCTTGTTTCTTGCTTACTTATTTTTCAGATGCTCGTTGAGCTTCTCCACCAGCTCGTCCGGGTTGACCCCGTGAACGGCACAGGCTTGCTCCACTGTCTCCCCGCGCGAAGAGGGGCATCCCAGACAATGCATGCCCATTTCCAGGAAGAAGGGCGCCGTGGTCTGATCCAGATCCAGAATCTCACCGATGATCGTATCTTTTGTAATGGAAGCCATTGGTACATTCCTCCGTTTTCATTGATTTTGGATAGTATTATTATAATACCCTTTGTCCCGCTCCGCAATACAAAAAAGTAAAAAAGCGCCTCGCCGCAGCAAGACGCCTTTCTCACCTTGTTTCCGTCAACCCCGGTCTTCCTTCATCCGCGCAAAACATTCGCTGCAATAAACCGGCCGGTCTTCCCTGGGCTGGAAGGGTACCCGTGCCTCTTTCCCGCACGCAGCACAAACGGCAGTGAACATTTCACGCTGGGCACCATTGGCATTTTTTCTGGCCTGACGGCAATCCCGACAGCGCTGCGGCTCATTTACAAAGCCCTTTTCCGCGTAAAACTCCTGTTCGCCCGCGGTAAATACAAATTCCTTGCCACATTCCTTGCAGATGAGCGTCTTGTCTTGGTACATTTCCCATTACCTCACTTTGTCTGTTTCTTGGCCCCTGAAGAGGCTTCCCTGTTACAGGGATTTTAGCTTTTTCCGTACCCGGTGCAACGCATTATCAAAGGTGCGCAGAGGAACACCTGCCCTTTGTGCCGCTTCCTGTCGGCCCATGCCACACAAGTGAAGCGCCAACGCACGACGCTCCAACGGCGTTAAGGTCTGGTCCAGCTTCTCCTGAAACGCCCGGAAATTTTCCCGCACCTCCAGGTGGGTCTCCGGTCCCTCCCGGACTGCCGTGGATGCAGCGTCCTCCAAGGAAACCGACTCGTTGAGAGCCCGGTTTCCACCGCTGATGTGCTTGCGTGCCGCACTGGCCATCCGGTTATACACACATACCCCCGCATAGGTGGAAAAAGCAGTGCCGGAATCGGGACGGTAAGTGACCGCCGCGCCGTATAGACCCAGAAGGCCCTCTTGCCACAGATCTTCCTTTTCCGGGGCCGAGGGTCCCTCAAACAGACGTGCTTTCTTGCGAATCATTTCCCTGTAACGCAGGCTCAATTCCGCAAAAGCGTCCCCCTGGCCCTCCCGAGCCAATGCAGTCAGCTGGGCGTCGGTGAACTCGTGAAAATCTTCGGCCATGCCCGCACCTCTCCAGCAAATTCTTGCATTTATCATATCCTAAAGAAGATCATTAGTCAAGGAAATCTTTCTCCAAAAAACACAAAATTTCAATGAATTATGACTGAAATTCCTTGTACAATCCGGAAAATTCCCGTATAATAAAGACAGTTTAACCAAGTTTTGGGGAAAGGGCGGCGGGTAAGCATGGTGGCAAAAATCTACAGTATGGGTCTGTTCGGCATGGAGGCGTTTCCCGTAGAGGTGGAAGCCGATCTCTCCCAGGGTCTTCCTGCCTTTGAACTGGTAGGTCTTCCCGACGCCGCTGTGAAGGAATCCCGGGATCGGGTGCGTTCCGCCTTGAAAAACTGTGGGTTTGAGTTTCCCGTCAGCCGGATCACCATGAATCTTGCCCCTGCGGACAAGAAAAAGGAAGGCCCCATCTACGACCTTCCCCTGCTGATTTCTCTCTTGAAGGCCACCCACCAACTCTCCTGTCACACCGACGACGCCATCTTTTTGGGAGAACTTTCCCTTTCCGGAGAACTCCGGCCCATTCGAGGCGTCCTTCCTATGGCGGACAAGGCAAAGCAAGCTGGGTTCCGCCGAATGTATGTGCCGGCGGAAAATGCCGGGGAAGGGGCTGTGATCCAGGGACTGAACGTGTATCCCATCCGAAATGTGATGCAGTTGGTCTCTCATCTGCAGGAGGAGTTGACCCTATCCCCAGCTGTTCCCCAGTACGGTCAGGAAGAATTGCAGGAACACTTGGACTTTTCCGACGTAAAAGGCCAACCTGAAGCAAAACGCGCTCTGGAAATTGCCGCCAGCGGAGGCCACAACGTTTTGCTCATCGGTCCTCCCGGTTCTGGAAAAAGTATGTTGGCCAAGCGCCTTCCCACCATTCTTCCAGATATGACCTTTCAGGAATCCCTAGAGACCACAAAAATCCACTCTATCCGTGGGAAACTCCCTCCCGGAATTTCCCTGCTCCACTCCAGGCCTTTCCGGGCTCCCCACCACACCATTTCCACCGCCGGGTTGGCGGGAGGCGGTCCCAATCCCCAACCCGGAGAAATTTCCCTTGCCCACAACGGCGTCCTTTTCTTGGACGAGCTCCCAGAATTTTCACGGGCATCCATGGAGGTGCTCCGGCAACCATTGGAGGACGGTAAAGTGACCATTTCCCGAGTGGGAGGCACCACCTCTTACCCCTGCCGGTTTATGCTGGTAGCCGCTATGAATCCCTGCCCTTGCGGTTATTTTGGCCACCCCACCCATCCCTGTCTATGCTCTCCTCGGGCTGTGGAACGCTATTTGGGAAAAATATCAGGGCCATTGCTGGATCGGATTGACCTGCACATTGAGGTCTCTTCCGTTCCCTATGAGGCCCTTTCTTCCCATCGGAAAGAGGAAACCTCCGCTCAGATCCGGGAACGGGTCAACAGCGCTAGAGCCATACAACGCCAGCGGTTTGAGGGACAACCCTTTTTCTGCAACGCTCACATTCCAGCCGCTTTGCTCCAGGAACTTTGTCCCACCACAGAAGCGGCAAACCGGCTGCTCCAACGAGCCTTCGAAGGGTTTGGATTTTCCGCTCGGACTTATGGCCGGGTCTTAAAAGTGGCACGGACCATTGCGGACTTGGACGGCAGTGAAAAAATCGATTCCCGCCATGTGGCGGAAGCAGTCCAGTACAGAACCTTGGACCGAAAATACTGGCTACAAAAATAATTGGTTTTTGTGGCACACAGACATAGGAAAAGAGAGCCCCCTAAGGGACTCTCTTTTTGGTTGCCGCCTTTCAGCGGCGGTAATCATAATCTTTGCAGTTATCCGGGAAAATAAAGCCATACGTATTGTAAGTAAAGTTGGAGTTGCTGTGGTATGCTTCTTCGTAATCGCCAAAGAAGAAGATCTTGCACTCTGCCAGCCGCCGCCAAACCAAGCCGGGGTAGACAATGCCTCCCGCCTGGTTCCACTGGAGGAAATTGTTGGCCAATATGTTGGAATCTGCCCAAGCTAAATCGTGGGTCCAGGTACCGGACAGCCGCACATATCCTGCGGAAATCCATCCCGTTTTCCCGTTGTAAGTGGTCTTATACCAAACCTCTTGCTTGGAATCGGTTCGATATGCTTTGTAATCGGAGATGGAGATCTTGGTCCCATTGGGAATCGTCCCCAATGAAGTGGAAGTAGTACTGGAATCGGACCGCAGCACTGCCGAACCCACATTTAGGGTACCGGTAGCAGGTTTGCTGGAAGAGATCCCAGTGGGATTTACCGAGTTGACCAGCACCATAGATGTGTAGTTGGAGGATTCATTCAAGTTGCCCACCCCAACATTGAACACAAAGCTCACCAGAGCGTCAAACTGTGCCTGGTTCATCTTCATACTGTACTTGGCCCGGAAATTTTCCACAGCGGGAGAATAGGTGTTGTTGGCAATCTTCACCAACTGACCAAAGAGTTCAGAGGGATTCAGGTTGTTGTAGAAGGTGGTGTTCACCTGAACCACATACCCGTACCCCACCGTGGGATTTCCCGAAGCCAGGGGATCGTCTTCAATCTCGGGAACAGAACCCTCAAAGTTGGAAATAATGTGAAGTCCTTCGGTGCTTACCCGCCGGGAATCAGTGGTGGTGGTGTCCGAATGAATATCGTTGGATGTAACCATCACGGTGAATTCGGTATAGCTGCTGGACCAGCCGCTGGCTGTCTTGGAATATGCCCGGACGGTATAGGTTCCCGCCTTAGAGAAGGTCACGCTCTGCTTGAAGACCTTCACACTGTTGGTGGGCAAGCCATAGGACGAATTCCGGCTTTCTGTGGTGTAGGAAGTGGTCTCATAAGTATTCCCATTCACCACCTGGAACCGTACGGCTGTTCGGGAAGAATCGGTAACACCCACCAAATTAAAAGGAGTATTGACTGCCACAATGTTTTCCTCGGCGTAGGCGTATCGGACTGACTCCGCCGCTGTAACGGTAACAGTGCAGGTAGCCGTGGCACCCTGCTTGTCTGTAAAGGTGATGGTAGCCGTTCCGGGGGCCTTGCCGTAAATCATGGCTCCCTGCCGGGTGCTGCCAAATTTGATGGTGTATCCCACCACTGCAACCGAGCTGTTGCTGCTGGACCAGGTCATGGCAGCCAAATTGCTGTCCACCGAACCGTCCAACCGCACCGTCTGGTACTGGGCCAGGGACAGCTTGGAAGCGCTCAGCTTGGCCCCTGAAGCAGTGCCGGGGTCTGTGCTTCCACCATTGTACACTTCCACATAGTCGGAACTGACATATCCCTTCTGGCTCACCTGAGTGGTAACACCCAGCCATCCGTTGCTCTCAACGGACGTGACGGTAAGTAAACTGCCCGTACTCAGCAGTGTGATGGTATCGTAGTTGGTACCGGGACCGGAACGGAGACGTAAGCCGTTATCTGCCGTCACCCGTACCGTCTGGCCAACCGCAAACTTGTCCCCTCCCGGATTGGGATTGGGGTCTGGATCGGGGTCGGTAGTGGTGCCTTCACTGTAGAACTCCACATACTCCGTGCTCACATAGCCCGTTTTCCCGTCCGACGTGCTCACTTGAATCCAACCGCCCGACTCTGCCGCCAAGGCGGTGATCAGGGAACCCTTACTCAGGGAGCCAATGGCCGTATAAGAGGTACCGGGACCTGAACGCAGACGAAGCCCACCATCCGCTGTGACTCTGAGGATCTGTCCCTTTTGAAGGCCGGTGCCGGAATTGCCACCGCCTCCAACCGGATCCGCTGCCTCAGCAATGTCCAAAAACGCCCAATGGCTGGAGGGCACATCCACAAATTCCTGGGTGTACCGGTCAGAAGCAAAACCGTCCCCCGTCCGCTCCAACGCCTCGTTCAAAATGACAGGCACCTGGCACCGGAGAATCTCCGCGTCAGGCCGGAACGTGTTGTCTTCAAAGCCGTTGATCCAGCCTTTGGCCACGGCGGAGGCAATATATTTGTAGGCCCAATGATTCTTGCCCACATCGGGGAAGGGCACACTGCCGGAAGACAGGGTGAAACACTTGGATAAAGCGGTGACAAACTCCGCCCGGGTCACAGACTGGTTGGGGCGGAATGTGCCATCCTCATACCCGTTGAGCACTCCCGTCTGCGCCAGGGAATTGACCGCCGTGTAGTACCAGTCCCCGGAATCCACGTCAGTGAAGCTGCTCTTGGTCACGGCCAGCTTCGCTGCCAGCAGATTGTACAGCACTTGTGCCATCTCTGCCCGGGTCATGGAGCGGTTGGGATAAAAACGGGCTCCCGATTCGCCGGACATGTATGCGTCATGGCCTCCCACTACCAACAAGGGATAGGCCCCGTAAGTTTCTTCTTCGGTATTTTCCAAGGAAGACGCTTCCTCCTCCGAGGATTCCTCGGATGTCTCAGACTCCTCACCGGACTGCGTTTCTTCCTGGGACAGTTGACTGGAAACACTTTCCTCCTGAGAACTTTCGCTGGAAGTACCTTCCTCTAAATCGTTCTCACCGGAAGCCGTTCCTTCCTGCACGTTCTCACTGGGCGTGGACTCCTCCACGGAAACGGAATTTTCATCCACAGAGGACTCTTCCACTTGGGTGTCTGCCTCCGCGGAGAGAGCGGAACCCTCTTCTGCCGCCAGGACTCCCGGGGCAGGAAGAAGGAAAAGCAACGCCAAGAAAAGCGCGATCCATGCTGTCGCTGTTCTCTTTCCCTTTCTAACCACATTGACCTCCCAAAAAATTAAAAAAATGATGTTCCAAAAAATATACGTCCTTTATTATAGCGGAATAGTTACAAAATTGCAATCTTTTGGCAAACATTTCTGAAAACAGGCGAATTGGGAAACAATAAATATCCCCCGGCAAAGCCGGGGGTTTT